>NC_003062.2:980625-1287500 GCF_000092025.1 Agrobacterium fabrum str. C58 | reverse complement strand
TCCGCCACCAGAAGCAACGGCAGAAAACGGGTGCGCTCCAGCGAGCGAAACTGCGAACACAGTCTCAGCGGATCGTAGTCCTCGAAATTGGAATTGACGATGACGAGCTCGAAGGGGCTGCTCGCCGCCTTGAGCAGAGCCGCCTGCGGCTCCGTGACGGCATCGACCTCCGCGACCGGCTTCAGCGCCCGGATGATGCGTTCCTGCGAGCTGGCGCGACCATCCGCAACCAGCACGCGGCCCGGCGTCTGCATCAGGCCGTCGCTCCGCAGCATCTCCTCGATGCCGATCTGCCGCGCAGTTTCCGCACGCAGCCGCAACTCGTCACTCACGGCCTTCAGACGAACCAGGCTTTTGACACGGGCGATCAGCTGAAGATCGTTGACCGGTTTCGTGAGAAAATCGTCGGCGCCGGCCTTCAGGCCGCGTACACGGTCCGACGGCTGATCGAGCGCGGTGACCATGACAACCGGAATATGGGCGGTGTTTGGATTGGCCTTCAGCCTTTCACAGACTTCGAAACCATCCATGCCCGGCATCATGATATCGAGCAGAATGATGTCGACCTGCTCTTCATCGCAGATCGCCAGCGCCTTGAAACCATCCTCTGCGGTGACGACGTCGAAATATTCCGCCACAAGCCGAGCCTCGAGAAGCTTCACGTTTGCGGGTATGTCGTCAACAACCAGAACTCTCGCCGTCATAACAGTTCCCCAACCGCCTTACGCATCGCCAAGATAGGTCTTGATGATTTCGATGAATTTCGGAACGGAAATCGGTTTGGACACATAGGCCTCACATCCGCCCTGGCGAATGCGCTCCTCGTCACCCTTCATGGCAAAGGCCGTGACCGCGATGACCGGGATGACGTGTAACTCGTCATCTTCCTTCAGCCACTTCGTCACTTCCAGCCCAGAAACCTCCGGCAGCTGGATATCCATGAGGATGAGGTCCGGGCGGTGCTTGCGGGCGAGATCGAGCGCCTCCATGCCGTTACGCGTCTGTATGGTGGTATAACCAGACGCCTCGATCAGGTCGCGAAAGAGCTTCATGTTCAGCTCGTTGTCTTCGACTATCATGACCTGCTTGGGCATGGTGGGCAGTCCCCGTTTCGCTTTGAAACCTTCATCCAGACATATAAGTTGCCAGAGAACCGATTCCATCGTCCATTCGTTGCGCAAGGCTAGAGGGATTTGGTTTCAAAATAGGTAACTTCGGGGAAGAAATGCTGCGCGAGACAAAAAACAAAGGCAATGCCGGCCAGGATCCGCAAGAAACAGCGGCCGCCATACTTGGCTGGCTGGCAAACGAACCGGACATGCTGTCGCGTTTTCTGGCCTTGAGCGGGTTACAGGCCAATATGCTGCGCCAGGCCGTCAATGATCCCGGCTTTCTGGCGGGGCTGACGGATTTCCTGATGAGCCACGAGCCGGACCTGATGGCGTTCTGCGCCGCCACCGATACACCCCCCGAAACGGTGGCCGCCGCCTGGCACCATTTTTCCGGGCCGGGACTGGATTCAGGTGTGTATTGACGGGACGCCCCTTGAGCGGCCACCACAGCCGGAGTATGGTTGGCTACGTTCTGGTTTTGTTTTCGACCCATGTCCACGTCGCACCGCTATGATCCCGGTTTTTGCCGCGACTGCCTGGCTGGCCAGCCAGAAGGGTTGAGGCGTTGCCGCGCCTGTGGCAGCCCGCGTCTTCTCTATCATTCCGAACTCTACGATCTGAGCATCGCCCATATCGATTGCGATGCCTTTTATGCCTCTGTCGAAAAGCGCGACAATCCGGAACTGGCCGATAAACCTGTGATCGTTGGCGGCGGCAAGCGCGGGGTGGTTTCCACCGCCTGTTATATCGCCCGCATCCACGGCGTGCGCTCCGCCATGCCCATGTTCAAGGCACTGGAAGCCTGCCCGGATGCGGTCGTCATCAAGCCGGATATGGAAAAATACAGTCGTGTCGGCCGTGAAATCCGGACCATGATGCAGGAATTGACGCCGCTAGTGCAGCCGCTTTCCATCGACGAGGCGTTTCTCGATCTTTCAGGTACCGAGAAGCTGCATCACGATCCGCCGGCGCGGGTGCTGGCGAAGTTCACCGGACGCGTTGAAAAAGAGGTGGGGGTGAGTGTTTCGGCAGGGCTTTCCTATTGCAAGTTTCTCGCCAAGGTCGCGTCGGACCTGCAAAAGCCACGCGGCTTTTCTGTTGTCGGCGAAGCGGAGGCGCTGTCCTTTCTGGCAGCGCGCCCGGTCACGACGATCTGGGGCGTGGGAAAGGCCTTTGCAGCGACGCTGGAGGCGGATGGCATCCGCATGATCGCGCAATTGCAGGAGATGGAGGAGAGCGAGCTGATGCGCCGTTACGGCGTGATGGGGCAGCGGCTGTTCCGGCTCGCACGCGGCATTGACGAGCGGCATGTGCATAATAACGATCCGGTCAAAAGCGTATCGTCCGAAACCACCTTCTTCCACGATATTTCCCGCCATGAGGACCTCGTTCCAATCCTGCGGTCACTCTCCGAAAAAGTTGCCTGGCGGTTAAAGAAAAGCGGTATTGCCGGCCAGACCGTGGTGCTGAAGATGAAAACGGCGGACTTCAAGAGCCGCACCCGCAACCGCAGGCTTGATGACCCCACTCAGCTTGCCGACCGCATATTCCGCACCGGCCTTGCCCTGCTGGAAAAAGAAACCGACGGCACGAAATTCCGCCTCATCGGCATCGGCGTCAGCGATCTGCGCGATGCCGGTCTTGCCGATCCGCCCGATCTCGTTGACAGACAGGCCACGCGGCGGGCCGCGGCGGAGGCGGCAATGGACAAGCTGCGCGATAAGTTCGGCAAGGGCAGCGTCGAGACTGGCTACACCTTCCGCACCCGCAAATAGAGAACTGAAGGCGACCATGCGGACCTTCCCACCAACGTGCGCAATGTATTTTAGATTTTACACAAATTAGTGATGTTGCCGTCGCCGCTTCCTTAAACTTCATTAAACTTCGCGTGGTTGAGTGAGGGAAGTTTTGTGCATGTGGTGTATTGCGTCATGTCCCTTCGCCTCCGTCTTCTGACCGGCATGCTGTCGGCCAGCATTCTTGCCTTTCCGGCACTTGCCGCCGACAGCCGGTCGCTGCAGATACTGGTGTCCAAAAGCGACCAGTCGCTCTCGCTTTATGAGAATGGTGAGATCATCGCTACCTCGAAAGTCTCCACCGGCAAGGCCGGGCACGAGACGCCGAGTGGCATCTTCTCCATTCTGGAAAAGCGGAAATACCACGAGTCGAATATCTATTCGGCCGCGCCCATGCCGTTCATGCAAAGGCTGACATGGTCCGGCATCGCGCTACACGAGGGCAAGGTGCCGAATTATCCAGCCTCGCATGGCTGCGTGCGCCTGCCCTCGAAATTCGCGAAGTCACTTTTCGGAGACACGCGGGCCGGTGTGCATGTCATCATCACCGATCGCCCGGTTTCCCTGCGTTTCGTAGAGCATCCAGCGCTGTTTGCGCCGCGCGACGATGCCGATGACGGCAAGCTGCTTCTGTCGGATGTGGAGTTGCGCCCGGCGACCTTCGATGCAGCATTGGGTGCGGTCGAGGTTGCCGTCAATGAAAAAACGCAGGCCATCAAACCGGCGGCAAAGACCAAAGCCTCCTCGCCGCTGCGCATTCTCATTACGCGTCGTGGCGAGCGGGAAAAGGTAATGGATATCCAGGCCGCGCTGACACGCCTTGGCTTCGATGCCGGTTCTGCCGATGGTTATGCCGGCGAGATGACGGTGAACGCCATCAACGGGTTCAAGCGCTGGAAAGGGCTGAAAACCACCGGGCCGCTTCTGACCGACGCCTTTGTGACGGCGCTCTACGCCTCTGCCGATGAGGATCATCCGCCGAATGGCCAGATCATGGTGCGGCAGGACTTCAAGCCGCTGTTCGAAGCGGCCATCGATATCAAGGATCCGGAAGTGGCGCTCGGAACCCATTTCCTCGAAGCCGTTTCCGTAGACCGCGCTGCCGGAACCGCCGAATGGAACGGCGTGACGCTCGAAAATCATCTGCCGGCCGCTGCCCGCAAGCGGCTTGGCATTACCGTTACCGAAGCGCCCGGCGGCTTCGACCAGTTGAGCGGCGTGCTCAGCCGTCTCGAAATCCCAGCGGAGATACGCCACCGGATCGAGCAGGAGCTTTCAAGCGGAAGCTCGATCACCGTTTCCGATATCAGTCACCAGATGGAGACAGGGACCGGGACCGACTTCATCACGGTCACGAAAGAGGGCCCGGTGTGAGGGCTTACGCCTTACACCAGTTCCACATCAACGACGCCGGGTGCGGACCGCAATGCGGCGGCGATTTCAGGTGAAATGCGGTATTTCTCCGTCAGTTCCACCTCGATCTCGCGGCTGCCTTCATCCTTGATGACGATGAAATAAACCGATCCGTCGCCCTTTGTGTTGAGATGACGGGCCACCGTCTTCAGCGGGCCGGAATCGCGTACATAAACCCGAAGCGCCTTCTGCATCTGCACGGATTTTTCTTCCAGCGACTGAGCCGTCTGGATACGCAGACCGATGCCTTCCGGGCGTTCTTCCGCCTGGACGTTGATGACCAGCGATTTGCCGACCTCGAGCAGATCACGGAACTGGGCAAGCCCTTCGGAAAACAGCACCGCCTCATACTGGCCCGATGCATCGGAAAAAGTAACGATGCCCATCTTGTTGCCGGTACGGGTCTTACGCTCCTGCTTGCCCGTGACGGTACCGGCCAGACGCCCGACGGTGGACGCGCCCTGCTTAACCGCTGCGGAAAAATCGGCGAAATTCTGCACCCGTAATTTCTCCAGCAGTGGCCGGTAAGTATCCAGCGGATGGGCCGTAAGGTAAAAACCGAGCACCTGATATTCGCGTATCAGCTTTTCCGATGGCAGCCAGGATTGGAACGCCGGCAAAATGAGCTTTTCCGGGCCTGTCCCGCCGCCGGAGCCGAACATGTCCGACTGACCGATGGTGCGGTTGTTCTGGGCCATCTGGGCATAACCGATGATGCGGTCCAGTCCACCGATCAGCTCGGCGCGGTCACGGCCGAAACAATCGAAAGCGCCGGCATTGATCAGGCTTTCCAGCACACGCCGGTTGATCTGCTTGGGATCGATGCGCAGGCAGAAATCCTCAAGGCTCGTAAATGGCTTTTCGCCACGCACCTGGACGATGTGTTCCACCGCCCCCTCACCCACGCCCTTGATGGCGGCCAGCGAATAATAGATGCGGTTTTCGCCCGTCTCAAACTGGCGGAAGGAGGTCTGTACCGAGGGTGCGACGACCTCGATGCCGAGACGACCGGCATCCTGACGGAAATCGTTCAGCTTTTCCGTGTTGGCCATATCGAGTGTCATGGAGGCCGCGAGGAACTCCACCGGATAATGCGCCTTCATATAGGCGGTCTGGTAGGACACGATGGCGTAGGCTGCAGCATGGCTCTTGTTGAAGCCGTAATTGGCGAATTTCGCCAGAAGGTCGAAGATGGTGTTGGCCTGCGGTTTCGACACACCGTTTTTAATGGCGCCATCGACGAAACGCTCGCGCTGCTGGTCCATCTCCTCCTTGATCTTCTTGCCCATGGCGCGGCGCAGAAGATCGGCTTCGCCGAGCGAATATCCTGACAGGACCTGGGCGATCTGCATCACCTGTTCCTGATAGACGATAACGCCCTGTGTTTCCTTGAGGAGATGGTCGATGGTCGGATGGATCGATTCCAGCTCCTCCTCGCCATGTTTGCGGGCATTATAGACCGGGATGTTTTCCATCGGGCCGGGGCGGTAAAGCGCCACCAGCGCGATGATGTCCTCGATACAGTCCGGACGCATGCCGATCAGCGCCTTGCGCATGCCCGCACTTTCCACCTGGAAGACGCCGATGGTTTCACCACGCGACAACATCTCGTAGGTCTTGGCGTCCTCGAGCGGAATGGCCGCGAGATCGACCTTGATGCCGCGCTTGGCAACAAAATCGACGGCCACTTTCAGCACCGTCAGCGTCTTCAGGCCGAGAAAGTCGAATTTGACGAGGCCAGCGCTTTCCACCCATTTCATGTTGAACTGGGTAACCGGCATATCGGATCGCGGATCGCGATACATCGGCACCAGCTTGGAGAGCGGGCGGTCGCCGATGACGATACCGGCGGCATGGGTGGAGGCGTGGCGGTAAAGTCCTTCGATCTTCTGGGCGATATCCAGCAGGCGGGCGACGACCGGCTCCTTGTCCGCCTCCTCCTGCAGGCGCGGCTCCTCCTCGATCGCCTTGGACAGCGGCGTCGGGTTGGCCGGGTTGTTGGGCACCAGCTTGCAGATCTTGTCCACCTGGCCATAGGGCATTTCCAGCACACGGCCGACGTCGCGCAGGGCCGCGCGCGCCTGCAACGAACCGAAGGTGATGATCTGCGCCACCTGCTCGCGCCCATATTTGCGCTGCACGTAGCGGATCACCTCTTCGCGGCGATCCTGGCAAAAGTCGATATCGAAGTCGGGCATCGAAACGCGTTCGGGATTGAGAAAGCGTTCGAACAGCAGCGAGAAGCGCAGCGGATCGACATCGGTAATGGTCAGCGCATAGGCGACGAGAGAGCCGGCACCCGAACCACGGCCCGGGCCGACCGGAATATCCTGCTGCTTGGCCCACTTGATGAAGTCGGCAACGATCAGGAAGTAACCGGGAAACTTCATGCGCGAGATCACGCCGAGTTCGAAATCCAGTCTCTCGCGATAATCCTGTTCCGTATAACCGGGCGCCATGCCAAGCGCGGAAAGCCGCTGATCCAGCCCCTCGACAGCCTGTCGGCGCAGTTCCTCGGTTTCGGCCCGTTCCGCCGCTTCCGGATCGTCGCTGGCGCCGGTGAAACGCGGCAGGATCGGCCCGCGTTTTTTCAGCACATACGAGCAACGGAGCGCGATCTCGACGGTGTTCTCCAGTGCCTCGGGAAGATCGGCAAACAGCGCCGTCATCTCGTCACGGCTCTTGAGGTAATGATCGGGTGTCAGGCGGAACCGGCTGTCATCGGAAACGATGGCGTTATGTGCCACCGCCATCAGTGCATCATGTGCCTCATAGTCCGCCTTGGACGGGAAAAACGCCTCGTTGGTGGCAACGAGGGGGATATCGTGTTCATAAGCGAGACCAATCAAGCGCCGCTCATGGGAGCGGTCGTAACCGGACTGGCGCTGCAATTCGATATAAAGCCTGTCACCGAAAAGTGACTTCAGCGTCAGCAGCCGCTCTTTCGCCTGCGCGGCGTGGCCTTCCTTCAGCGCCATATCGACGGGGCCGCCGGAAGCGCCTGTCAGCGCAATGAGACCGGCATTGGAGGCTTCCTCAAGCCATGCACGGGTAATGTGCACGGAATGGCTGCCCCCCTCACCGTCCAGATAGGCACGGCTGACGAGATCCACCAGCCGCTCATATCCTTCCGCATTGGCGGCAAGGAGAACGATGGCGGGAAGTTTCTGCAGATGGCTGTTGTGGTTGCGGCGATCCTCCGCCGCATCCTGCATGTCGATGGACAATTGGCAGCCGATAATCGGCTGCAGACCTTCGTCCCGCGCCTTTTCGGAAAATTCCAGCGCAACGAAGAGGTTGTTGGTATCGGTAATGGCAATGGCCGGCTGGCCGTCCCCAACGGCCTTGGACATGATCTTCTTGAGGGGCAACGCCCCCTCAAGCAGGGAATAAGCGGAATGAACCCGAAGATGGACGAAACCGGGGGTCTTCAGCGTTTCACCAGAGGTCTCTCCACGCACAACCGTATCGCCCATATCGTCTTCCTGTCATTCTGAATCGAGGGGGCGATTTTCCGATTTCCGGCGCTCAATGTCCACCAGTTTGCGGCGTCCATACAGTCTTCTGCGCCGGTGTCTTCTTCACAGGGCGGTGAGGATCACCGAGAAGCTGGCAACAAAGACAGCGATGGAGGCGAAAGCGGCAACGTCACGGATGAAATCAGTCATTGGTCTCTCCTTACTCGTTATGTTCCAACTTTGTTCTCATTTTGTTCGATTGTCAACAGGGTTCTGCTGATATTGCTATTGCTAATGTTCGAGAATCGCCTTCGGTTCCGTCCGGGCAAATGGCAAGCCGCTGACTCCAAAGAGAAAAAACCCGGAGGTGAAAACACCTCCGGGTCCGAGAAAGATTCAAAATATGGAGAGCGGGTGTGCTCAAGGCGCACCCAAGGGGGCGGTTTCTCGCGACATGCAGTTCCGGGTCCGTCTCATAAAAGGAAGACACCCGATGCGCGGGGATAGGCCTCGCTCGGCAAAGCGCTTTAAAAATCGACGATCTTGCCGTCGGCGAGCGTCACGCGGCGATCCATGCGGTTGGCAAGATCGTGATTGTGGGTCGCGATCAGCGCCGCGAGGCCGGATTGACGCACCAGCGCCTCCAGCGCATCGAAAACATAATGCGCGGTTTCCGGATCGAGATTGCCAGTCGGCTCGTCGGCCAGCAGCAGCAGCGGCGCATTGGCAACGGCGCGGGCAATGGCGACACGCTGCTGCTCACCGCCCGAAAGTTCGGCCGGACGGTGCTCACCACGATGGCCCACCCGCATATAATCGAGCAGCGCGCTTGCCCGCTTGCGTGCCTCCGCCTGCGTGAGGCCGGCGATGAGCTGCGGCATCATCACATTTTCCACCGCGGTGAATTCCGGCAGGAGGTGATGGAACTGATAAACGAAACCGATATCGCTACGGCGGATCGCGGTGCGCGCTTCATCCGGCAGGCCGTTGCAGGGCGCACCGTTGATGAGCACCTCACCCGCATCAGGATGCTCCAGAAGCCCCGCCAGATGCAGCAGCGTCGATTTGCCGGTGCCCGATGGGGCGACCAGCGCCACCATCTCACCGCTCTTCAATTCAAAATCGGCCTTGCGCAAAATTGAAAGCGATGTCTCGCCCTGACCATAGGTTCTCTCGACACCGGTAAGCCGCAGCACTGTTTTTTTTGCCATATTGCGAAGCGGTCCTTATTCGTAACGCAGGGCCTGCACCGGATCGAGCTTGGAAGCCCGCCAGGCCGGAAAGATCGTTGCCAGGAAAGAAAGCGTCAGCGCCATGATGACGACGGTGATGGTCTCGCTCAAATCCATTTCGGCGGGAAGCTGGCTCAGGAAATAGAGCTGCGGATCAAACAGCACCGTGCCCGATACCCAGGAGAAGAACTGTCGGATGGATTCCACGTTGAGGCAGACAAGGACGCCGAGTGCGACGCCGGCAAAGGTGCCGACGGTGCCGATGGCGGCCCCGGTCATGAAGAAGATGCGCATCACCGCGCCCGAGCTTGCGCCCATGGTGCGAAGGATGGCGATATCGCTGCCCTTGTCCTTCACCAGCATGATGAGGCCGGAGATGATGTTGAGCGCCGCCACCAGAACGATGAGGGTGAGGATCATGAACATCACGTTCCGTTCCACCTGCAGAGCGGAGAAGAAGGTCTGGTTCCGCTGTCGCCAGTCGGTGATATAGATCTGCCGTTCGGCGGCCTGCTCCACCAGCGGTCGGATGCCGTCGACATCATCAGGCCGGCTGACGTAAAGCTCGATGGATTGCACAATGCCGTTGGCATTGAAATAAAGCTGCGCCTCGGACAGCGGCATATAGATCATCGATGCGTCATATTCCGACATGCCGATCTCGAAGACGCCTGATATCTTGTAGGATTTAACACGTGGATTGATGCCCATGGGCGTCACGTCGCCTTCCGGCGAAATGAGGGTGATATCGTCGCCCGCCGTCACGCCCAGTTGGGAGGCGAGCCGTGAACCGACGAGAACGCCGTCACCTGCCATGAAGCCGACGAGATCGCCGGTCTTGATGTTGGTGGCGACTTCCTTGATCTTGTCGATGTCCTCCTGGCGCACACCACGCACCAGCGCGCCGGAGCCTGCACCGCCACGGCCGGAGGCAAGCGTCTGGCCCTCCACCAGCGGCAAGGCCATGGTGACACCCGGCACGGCTGAAAACTTCTTCGCCAGTTCATCGTAATTGTTAAACGGTTGATCGATCGGCTGCACGATCATGTGACCGTTAATGCCGAGAATGCGGGAAATCAGTTCGGTGCGGAAACCGTTCATGACAGCCATGACGATGATCAGCGTCGCCACACCCAGCATGATGCCGACGAAAGAAAAACCGGCGATGACGGAAATGAAGGCTTCCTTGCGCCGCGACCGCAGATAACGCCAGGCCACCATGCGTTCAAAAGCGGAAAAAGGCCGGGCGGTCCTTTCCCGGGCGGAAGGAGCCGCACCCTTGTCAGCATCGGCTTTTGCCATGTCGTCTCCCTGATCTCAATTTGCAGGATCGGTCTTTTCCAAAGATCGGTCCCAATCGTAGCAGCGCCTGCGCCATAAAACCGGAGCGGTCTTCGCATGAAGGCCGCTCCCATCTTTCCCTTTGCGCTTAGCCAAGCGCCTTGTTCATTGCCGCCTCGATTGTGACGGTTTCACGTTCGCCGGTCTTGCGGTCCTTCACTTCGACTTCGCCGTTCGCAACAGAACGCGGGCCGACGATGATCTGCACCGGCACACCGATCAGATCGGCTGTGGCGAATTTCTGGCCTGCACGGTCGTCGGTATCGTCGTAGAGAACATCCTTGCCGGCGTTGGAGAGCTGATAATACAGCTTTTCACAAGCCGCATCGCAGGCCGCATCGCCAGCCTTCATGTTGATGATCACGACATCGAAAGGAGCGACCGAGGCCGGCCAGATGATTCCATTCTCGTCATGCGATGCTTCAATGATGGCGGGAACAAGGCGTGTCGGTCCAATGCCATAGGAACCCATGTGGACAGGGTGTTCCTTGCCATCCTTGCCCTGCACTTTCGCGCCCATCGGCTCGGAATATTTGGTGCCGAAATAGAAGATGTGGCCAACCTCGATGCCGCGCGCGGAAAGGCGCTCGCCTTCGGGAATGGCATCGTAGGCAGCATCGTCGTGCATTTCAGACGTCGCGGCGTAATCGGCCGTCCACTCGTCGAACACGCCCTGCAGCGCCGCGACATCGTCGAAATCGGTGCTTTCGGCCGGGATGGCGCGGTCAAGGAAGCTCTTGTGGCAGAAGACTTCGGATTCGCCGGTATCGGCCAGAATGATGAATTCATGGCTGTGGTTGCCGCCGATCGGACCGGTATCGGCGCGCATCGGAATAGCGCGCAGGCCAAGGCGCTCGAAGGTGCGCAGATAGGCCACGAACATCTTGTTATAGGAATGGATCGCGTCTTCCTTGGTCAGGTCGAAGGAATAAGCATCCTTCATCAGGAACTCACGCGAGCGCATGGTGCCGAAACGCGGACGCACCTCGTCGCGGAACTTTAGCTGGATATGATAGAGGTTCAGCGGCAGGTTCTTGTAGGACTTCACATAGGAACGGAAGATGTCAGTGATCATCTCCTCATTGGTGGGGCCGTAGAGCATCTGGCGGTCCTGGCGGTCCTTGATACGCAGCATTTCCTTGCCGTAATCGTCGTAACGACCGCTTTCCTGCCAGAGTTCGGCCGTTTGCAGCGTCGGCATCAGAAGCTCGATGGCGCCGGCACGGTTCTGCTCCTCGCGGATGATCTTGTTGACCTTATCAAGCACGCGCTTGCCGAGCGGCAACCAGGAATAGATGCCAGCCGATTGCTGCCGGATCATGCCGGCGCGCAGCATGAGGCGGTGAGAAACAATCTCGGCTTCCTTGGGGTTTTCCTTCAGGATGGGCAGGAAATAACGGCTAAGACGCATGACGGCTTCCATTGATACGGACGACAGCGCCATAAGCGCGGGAATCGCCCCGAATAGAGGGATATTGGCGCCGGATATAGCCGTTTCCCGCCAAGAAGAAAACCCGGCATGAAAAGAGTGATAAAGGCGATTTCAAGGTATTTTCGCGATAGCTAATTCGCGTCAAAACGCTTTGGCCGGAATAATATTCTTGATTGGGTGCGACATAATGCACCACAGAGAATTTTTTGCCGACTGTAACAAATATGCAAAAAATGAGATGACAAGCATGGGGGTTTGGGCTAGCTTTAGCTTACAAAAGAGGCAGGAAGTTTAAATTCTTGTCATTTTCGCGGTCAGTCTTGGGAGGATCAGATCTTAGGCGCGCTCGTCGCTGCCCCGGCAACGGTTACAGATCACGCGAAACCTGAAAAACAAGGCTGAAATGCCTTGTTTTTTTTTGCTTTTGCACGCCCCCCCCCGCTCCCGGCCATCATTCCAGTAAGAATACGGCGATGAATCACGCAAGCGGCCACGTTGCTGCTGTGTGCACGATAGATATGACATCCATATGACATGGCCTCAGCCAGGTTTGCCGGAAATTGCCACATGCATGGGCAGAGACTTCGGATTGCCGTCAGGCTGAGTGCACGGATGCAGGCGCGGCCGACATCGTCAGCGCCTTTTCAATCGAAAACCGGGATAATTCTCGGCAGGTCATCAAGGCTGAAGCCGAACCACCAGGTTGCGCCGTACCAAAGCCCACAGATCAGCGCCGAGATCAGGGTCGTCCACAGAACGATCCGCCCGCCTTTGAATGTGGTTGGCGCGCTGGCGACCGTGCC
Source organism: Agrobacterium fabrum str. C58 (assembly GCF_000092025.1). Classification (NCBI taxonomy): domain Bacteria; kingdom Pseudomonadati; phylum Pseudomonadota; class Alphaproteobacteria; order Hyphomicrobiales; family Rhizobiaceae; genus Agrobacterium; species Agrobacterium fabrum. The sequence goes on along the minus strand of NC_003062.2, from coordinate 1,274,913 downwards.
CAGTGCCACATCGCCTTCCTCGTCCTGGGTGCGCAGGCCGATCGGAAGCACGATGAAAAGCACCGTCCACCAGACGATGAAATAAACGGCGAAGACCGAAAGAAGCGGCATGTGATCCTCCTGCACAATGCGTCCTTGTAACGCATTCATCGGCGAACCGGAATCAATTCTCGGCAAGAAGCGCAAAAAGCCACAAAGAAACAAAGAGGGCCGCGCTTTTCGGCACGGCCCCCTAATTCAACGAAGCGGCGACGGAGGATTCGTAAGCCCCACCCTCACCTCCCGGATCAGACCTTCGTTACGAAAACCGTGACGATCGGCTTCTTGCCCCAGCTCTGGTTGGCAGCGGCGCGCACGGCGCGGCGCACCGATTCGCGCAGCAGTGCCAGGTCCTTGCGGCGGGCGCGCGGAATGCTCTCGACGGCGCCGAGTACGGCGTCATAAAGCGTGTCCTCCATCGCCTCGTCCTCGTCATCAAATTCCGGCAGGCCGAACGGCACGACATCGGGATCGCCGAGGAAGTCGTAACGGCTGTCCAGCACGACGTTGACAGCGACATGGCCGGCGAAGGACAGTTTGCGGCGATTGCTGATGCCCATCTCGTCCATATCGCCGACGAGATTACCGTCCTTGAAGACGCGTCCATGCGGCACATCGTTGATGACTTCCGCCGGGCCGGGTGCCAGGCGCAGAACATTGCCGTTGCGCACCTTCGGCACCTGCGAGATGCCGGCCTGCTCGGCCAGTTCCTTCTGCGCCACCAGATGCGCCGCCTCGCCGTGGACAGGCACCAGGATCTGCGGCTTCGTCCACTCATACATCCGCAAAAGCTCGTTGCGGCGCGGATGGCCCGAGACATGCACCAGAGCTTCATTGTCGGTCACGATGTGAACGCCCTGTTCGATCAGGCCGTTCTTGATCTCGATGATCGCCTTTTCGTTGCCGGGAATGGCGCGTGAGGAAAAGACGACGGTATCTCCCGAAGCGAGCGCCACATTGCGCATCTCGTCGCGGGAAAGCTTGGCGAGCGCTGCGCGCGGTTCGCCCTGCGAACCGGTCAGGATCACCACCACACGGTCGCGCGGAATATAACCATATTCGTCTTCGGCGAGGAACGGCTTGATGCCTTCCATGATGCCAAGATCCTGCGAGACATTCACGACACGCTTCAGCGAAGAGCCGAGCAGCAATACCTCGCGGCCGGCCGCCTCCGCCGCTTGCGCAATCGAGCGGATGCGCCCGACATTGGAGGAGAAAGTGGTGACGGCCACGCGGCCTTCGGCACTTTCGATGATCTGGCGCAGGCCTTCGGAAACCTCATGCTCGGAGGGCGACACGCCGTCGCGCAGCGCGTTGGTGCTGTCGCACATCAGCGCCAGCACGCCCTCTTCACCGATCGCGCGGAAACGGGCTTCATCCGTCAACGGCCCAAGCGACGGGGCCTCGTCGATCTTCCAGTCGCCGGTGTGGATGACATTGCCAAGCGGCGTGCGAATGATCAGCGACATCGGCTCCGGAATGGAGTGGTTGACGCCAACAGCCTCGATTTCGAACGGCCCGACATTGATGCGGTCGCCGGCCTTGAAAATCGTCACCGGGATTTCGGCACGGGTACCCTCATAGGCGCGCTTGGCTTCCAGCATGCCGGCGGTGAAAGGCGAGGCATAGACCGGCACATTGAGACCCGGCCAGAGATCGTTCATTGCACCATAATGGTCCTCATGGGCGTGGGTGATGATGATGCCCTTGAGGTTCTTTTTCTGCTCGGCGATGTAGCTGATGTCAGGCAGCACAAGATCGACGCCCGGCAGGTCCGGGCCGGCGAAAGTCACGCCGCAATCCACCATGATCCATTGGCGCTTGCTCTCCGGCCCATAACCGTAAAGCGCCAGATTCATGCCGATTTCACCAACGCCGCCAAGCGGCACAAAGACCAGTTCGTCCTGTTTAGCCATTGTTTTTCTTGTCCATTCACGAAAGCGCTCAGGCGACGACAATTTGCCGCGCCCGCCACCTTTATCCAGCATCGGACCTGTTGAACCATCTGATCGACCGGGCCGATGCGGAACCGGTTTGTCACCCTGCATTTCATGAGCTGCAGGAAGCTCCAACCTGTGGGATCCGGTTCGGCGCGGGTTCCTGGGCCGCACCGTTCACCTCATCCGAAAAACACGTCGCCGGCGGCAATGGAACGCCTTGCGCCCTCGTCCTCATCCAGCAGCAGATAACCATTATCATCAATGCCGACAAAACGCCCACCGATCGAACGGTCCGGGAAATTGACGGTGATATGTTCGCCAATACCGCAGGCCGCCGCCCTCCAGCCAGTCATGATGCCGGAAACGCCCCTGCCCTCATCCCAGTTCCGCAGAACCTCCGCCGTCTCGCGAAAGAGATGGGCGAACAACTCATCGGGCGAACAGGACGCACCGTGCTCGGAGAGCATGGTGACGGGATAAAGCGGATTGTCCGGCTTATGGGCGATATTGATGCCGATGCCGATGACGATGGCGCGTCGCCCGTCGGGCAGAAGCTCTGCCTCCATCAGGATACCGCAGGTCTTGCGGCGACCGATCAGCACGTCGTTCGGCCATTTGATTTCGAGCGGCTCACCAGCTGTCGGCAACACGGCGCGAATGGCGCGATAGACGGCAAGCGCAAAAGCAAGCGGCAGGGAGCCGATACGCTCAACAGGCGCGGGATCGATCAGAAGAAGCGAGGCATAGAGATTGCCGGGTTCAGATACCCACGGCCGGCCGCGACGGCCGCGCCCCCCGGTCTGGCGGATGGCGGTAACCCAGAGGTTGCCGCCATCACCCGCCCGTGCCCGGGCGAAACATTCCAGATTGGTCGATGGCGTCTCCGCCATCGCCTCGTGCCGGAAGTCATCAATGGACATCCGGCCCGTATGCTTGTGTGTGCTGCTCAAAAGAAGGTCTTCGCCGCAACAGTCACCGCGTTGCCAAGTGCACCGCCAAAGACGACGAAGGCGACAACGAACAGGGCCGAAAGCGCATAAACGACTTTCAGTTCACCGGCCGGACGTTCGAACTTGTCCTTGGCCTCATCGAACCACATGACCTTGACGACGCGGATATAATAATAGGCGCCGACAACCGAGCCGATCACACCGATGATGGCGAGCGGATAAAGCTTCGCTTCGATGGCGGCAAGGAAGACGTAATATTTGCCGAAGAAGCCGGCGAGCGGCGGAATACCGGCAAGCGAGAACATCAGGATCGTCAACACAACCGCCATGAAGGGATTGGTGGAGGAAAGCCCGGCAAGATCCTCAACATTTTCGACATTGCCGATTTCCTTGCGGCGCATGGAGAGAATGCAGGCGAAGGTGCCAAGCGTCATGACCATGTAGATGGTCATGTAAAGAATGACGCCCGAAATACCGGCTTCGGTGCCGGCCGCAAGACCGACCAGCGCATAACCCATGTGACCGATGGAGGAATAGGCCATCAGGCGCTTGATGTTCTTCTGGCCGATTGCTGCGAAGGAGCCGAGCAGCATCGAAGCGATGGAGATGAAGACGACGATCTGCTGCCAGTCGGCAAAGACCGGCTGGAAAGCCTCGACGACGATACGCACGAGGATCGCCATGGCGCCGATCTTCGGTGCAGCCGACAGGAAGGCGGTGACTGGGGTCGGCGCACCTTCATAAACATCAGGCGTCCACATGTGGAACGGCACGGCGGAAATCTTGAACGCAAGACCGGCGAGAACGAAGACCAGACCAAAGACGAGGCCGAGCGAGCGCGTTTCCGACGCCAGAACCTGCGCGATTTCGGTGAAGCCGGTATTGCCGGTGAAGCCGTAAACCAGCGACATGCCGTAAAGCAGCATGCCGGAGGAGAGCGCGCCGAGAACGAAGTATTTCAGGCCAGCTTCCGTGGAGCGCAGGCTCTCGCGGTTGATGGCGCAGACGACGTAGAGGGCCAGCGACTGCAGTTCTAGCGCCATGTAGAGCGAGATCATGTTGTTGGCCGAGATCATCAGCAAGATGCCGAGAGTGGCCAGAACCAGCAGCACCGGATATTCGAAACGACCGATCGGCTCGAAACGGCCCTGGCCGACGGCGAGGATCATGGCGGTGATGGAGCCGATCAGCGCCAGCACCTTCATGAAATTGCCGAATGCATCGGCGATGTAAACACCGCCGAAGGCCACGCCCGATGCGGGGGCAAAGATGATCCAGAGACCGACGACGAGCAGGAGGGCAACGGCAAGGCCGGTCACCGTCGTTGTCGACTTGTCGCCCGAGAAGACGCCAATCATGAGCAGCGCCAGCGCGCCGACCGCAAGGATCAGCTCGGGCGTCGCGATGTGCAGACTGGCAAAAAGGATTTCAGCGGTCATGTCCAACGGGTCCTGTCGTCAATTCATAGTGAGCGCAACATTTTGCGCCGCCTGCAATGCAGCCGTATAGTTGTTTACCAGAAGATCGACCGATGCGGCTGTCGCATCGAACACCGGAGCCGGATAGACGCCGAAGAAGATCGTCAGTGCAACCAGCGGATAAAGGATGACCTTTTCGCGGGTCGACAGATCGAGCATCGATTTCAGGCTTTCCTTCTCGAGCGCGCCGAAGATCACGCGGCGGTAAAGCCACAGCGCATAAGCGGCCGAGAGGATGACGCCGGTTGCCGCAAACAGGGCGACCAACGTGTTGGCGCGGAAGACGCCGATCAACGTCAGGAATTCACCGACGAAGCCTGAGGTGCCGGGCAGACCGACATTGGCCATGGTGAAAATCATGAAGGCGACGGCATATTTCGGCATGTTGTTGACGAGACCGCCATAGGCGGAAATCTCGCGGGTGTGCAGCCGGTCATAGACAACGCCGACGCAAAGGAACAGCGCGCCCGACACGATGCCGTGCGACAGCATCTGGAAGATTGCGCCCTGCACGCCCTGCACATTGGCGGCGAAGATGCCCATGGTCACGTAACCCATGTGGGCGACCGACGAATAGGCGATCAGCTTCTTGATGTCGTCCTGCATCATCGCCACCAGCGAGGTGTAGATGATGGCGAGAACCGACAGGGTGAAGACGAAGGGTGCGAAATAATCCGACGCCAGCGGGAACATCGACAGCGAGAAACGGATGAAACCGTAACCGCCGAGCTTCAGCATGACGCCGGCAAGAATGACGGAGCCTGCGGTTGGCGCCTGAACGTGCGCATCCGGCAGCCAGGTGTGCACCGGCCACATCGGCATCTTGACCGAGAAGGCGGCGAAACAGGCAAGCCAGAGCCAGGTCTGCATGCCGGCCGGGAAGCCGTATTTCAGCAGTTCGGTCATGTCGGTCGTGCCGGACTGCCAGTACATCGCCATGATGGCGAGCATGGTCAGGACCGAGCCGAGCAGCGTGTAGAGGAAGAACTTGTAGGATGCGTAGACGCGATCCTTGCCGCCCCAGACGCCGATGATGATGAACATCGGGATCAGCGTCGCTTCGAAGAAGACGTAGAAAAGAACCGTATCCAGCGCCACGAAGACGCCGACCATGACGACTTCCAGAAGCAGGAAGGCAATCATGTATTCCTTGACGCGCTTTTCAATCGAATTCCAGCTTGCCAGCACGCAGAACGGCATGAGGAAAGTGGTGAGGATGACGAACAGCATGGAGATGCCGTCGACGCCGAGATGATAGGCGGCGATCTTGCCAAACCAGGCGTGTTTTTCGACCATCTGGAAGCCGGGGTTCGAGTTGTCGAAACCGATCCAGACGAACAGCGACACGATGAAAGTGAAGACGGTCGTCAGCAGCGAGACGTTGAGAATGTTGCGGCGACCATAGGGGCCGTTCTCATTTGTCAGAAGCAGGAGCACCACGCCGACGAGCGGCAGAAAGGTGACCGTTGAAAGAATAGGCCAATCGGTCATCAGAGGGCACTCCCGAGCATCATCCAGGTGACAAGCGCCGCGATGCCGATCAGCATCGCAAAGGCATAATGATAAAGGTAACCGGATTGCAGGCGGACCATGCGGTTGGTCACGTCAACCACACGCGCTGCAATGCCGTTCGGTCCATAATGGTCGATGACGGCCACGTCACCCTTCTTCCACAGGAAGCGGCCAAGCGCCTTTGCGGAACGCACGAAGAGGAAGTCATAGAGTTCGTCGAAGTACCACTTGTTCAAGAGGAACTGGTAGAGGCCACGATGGGTCGCCGCCAGACGCTTCGGGGTCTCCGGCGACTTGATGTACATGTACCATGCGGTCACGAAACCAAGCGCCATCGCAAAGAACGGGCTCCATTTCACCCACAGCGGAACGTGGTGGAACTCCTCGAGGATCTCGTTTTCCGGAAGCATGAACAGCGCGCCCTTCCAGAATTCGACATATTCTTCACCGAAGAAATGACCTTCGAAAAGGACGCCGGCAAAGATCGCGCCAACCGTGAGGATGAAAAGCGGGATCAGCATGACCATCGGCGATTCATGCACGTGGTGCATCACGTCAGCCGAAGCGCGCGGCTTGCCGAAGAAGGTCATGAAGGCCAGGCGCCAGGAATAGAAGCTGGTGAACAGCGCGGCGATGACCAGCAGCGTGAAGGCGAAACCGGAGAGAACCGAATGGGACGCATAAGCGGATTCGATGATGACGTCCTTCGAGAAGAAGCCGGCAAAACCGATCATCGTGCCCGGAATACCGACGCCGGTGAGCGCCAGCGTGCCAACGGTCATGGTCCAGAAGGTGATGGGGATATGCTTGCGCAGGCCTCCCATGTACCGCATGTCCTGCTCGCCATCGACGGCATGGATGACCGAGCCGGCGCACAGGAACAACAGGGCCTTGAAGAAGGCGTGCGTGAAGAGGTGGAACACGGCAGCACCATAAGCGCCGACGCCAAGCGCCACGAACATGTAACCGAGCTGCGAGCAGGTCGAATAGGCAATCACGCGTTTGATGTCGTTCTGCACCAGACCCACAGTCGCCGCGAAGAAGGCGGTGATCGCACCGATCAGCGTCACGACGGTGAGCGCATCCGGCGACAGTTCGAACAAAGGCGACATGCGGGCGACAAGGAAGACGCCGGCGGTGACCATGGTTGCGGCATGAATGAGGGCCGAAACCGGGGTCGGGCCTTCCATCGCGTCCGGCAGCCAGGTGTGCAGCAGGAACTGCGCCGACTTACCCATGGCGCCCATGAAGAGCAGCAGGCAGACGCCCGTTATCGCATTGGCCTTGTCCAGCTGCATGCCGAACAGGTTGATGACGGTTCCGGTGGAAGCGGCACCTTCGGCCGGCAGATAGGTGCTGGCGGCAGCGAAGACAGTTTCGAGGTTGATCGAGCCGAACAGCACGAAGACGCCCGAGATGCCGAGGATGAAGCCGAAGTCACCGACGCGGTTGACGATGAACGCCTTCATGGCGGCGGCCGATGCGGAAGGCTTCTTGAACCAGAAGCCGATCAGCAGATAGGACGCCAGCCCCACGCCTTCCCAGCCGAAGAACATCTGCAGCAGGTTGTCGGAGGTGACCAGCATCAGCATGGCGAAAGTGAAGAGCGACAGATAGGCAAAGAAGCGCGGACGATGCGGATCGTGGTGCATGTATCCGATCGAATAAAGGTGCACCAGCGTCGAGACCGTGTTGACGACGACGAACATGACGGCCGTCAGTGTATCGATGCGGAACGCCCATTCGACGTCGATGCCGCCGGACTGGATCCAGCGCAAAACAGTGACCTTGATCACCTCGCCCGGCTCGCCATGGGCGAGTGCCACGTTAAAGAAAACGATCCACGACAGGATGGCGACCACGATCATCAGACCGGTGGTGACATATTCCGAGGCCTTGGCGCCGATAGAGCGGCCGAACAGGCCGGCGATCAGGAAGCCGATCAGTGGAAGAAAGACGATAGCCTTGTAGATCATAGCCTTATCAGCCCTTCATCATATTGACGTCTTCGACGGCGATCGATCCGCGGTTGCGGTAGAAGACAACGAGTATTGCAAGACCGATGGCCGCTTCGGCGGCTGCAACGGTCAGAATGAACAAAGCGAAGACCTGGCCGACGATATCGTTCAGGAAGGCCGAGAACGCCACCATGTTGATGTTGACCGCCAGCAGGATAAGCTCGATCGACATCAGGATGACGATGACGTTCTTCCGGTTGAGGAAGATGCCGAAGACGCCGATCGTAAAGAGGATGGCGCTGACCGTCAGGTAGTGGGAAAGACCGATTACCATATTGTGTTTCCTTGAATCCGTTCGCGCCTTCAGATGCCCTGGCCCGGCTTGACCTTGACCGTTGTTACGGCGGTCTTCGGGTCGCGGCCAACCTGCGTGGAGATATCCTGCCGCTTGATATCGGTGCGATGACGCAGCGTCAGCACGATGGCGCCGATCATGGCCACCAGCAGCACGAGACCGGCAAGCTGGAAGAAGTAGACGTAATTGGTATAGAGCACATCGCCGAGCGCTGCCGTATTGGTCCGCTCGGCGGCCGGCGGGATCGGCATGGTGATCGATTTAGCCGCAATCGGGTTCAGCATGCTGCCGCCAACCACGACGATCAGCTCAGCCGCCAGAATGACGCCGATCAGCGCGCCGATCGGGGCATATTGCAACACGCCGGAACGAAGCTCGGCAAAGTCCACATCCAGCATCATGACGACGAAGAGGAAAAGCACCGCGACAGCGCCGACATAGACCACAAGCAGGATCATGGCGAGGAACTCGGCTCCCGTCAGCAGGAACAGCGCGGCTGCGTTGAAGAAGGTCAAAATCAGGAAGAGCACCGAATGAACAGGGTTCTTCGATGCAATGACCATGAACGCAGACGCCACGGCGACGAAAGCGAATATATAAAAGAATACAGCGTGCAGACCCATCTTGGTGCCTTCTTGTCCTCATCGGGCGAAGATGGCTCGAAGGCCCCTCACCCGTTTCGTCCCCGCCGGCGGAAACCGCGCAGGCATTTTACTTTTTCATCGCTTTCCGGGGTCTCCCCCGGAAAGACGGTTGCGCCTCAGCGATAAGGTGCATCCAGTGCGAGGTTGCGTGCGATTTCACGCTCCCAGCGGTCGCCATTGTCGAGAAGCCTCTGCTTGTCGAAATAAAGCTCCTCGCGGGTTTCCGTCGCGAATTCGAAGTTCGGACCCTCGACGATTGCATCCACCGGGCAGGCTTCCTGGCAGAAACCGCAATAGATGCACTTCACCATGTCGATGTCGTAACGCACCGTGCGGCGGGTGCCGTCATTGCGGCGCGGGCCGGCTTCGATGGTGATCGCCTGAGCAGGACAGATCGCTTCACACAGCTTGCAGGCGATGCAGCGTTCTTCACCGTTCGGATAACGGCGCAACGCATGTTCGCCGCGGAAGCGCGGAGACACCGGACCCTTTTCAAACGGATAATTGATCGTCGCCTTCTGCTTGAAGAAATGGCGCATGGTCAGGAAGATCGCGCCTACGAATTCCTTCAGGAACAGCGAGTTGACGGCTTGGGAGAGGCTTGCCATCTCAGTCTCCAGATTTCTGCGCGGGGAATACAGACATCAACCGGCCCACCCCGTCAGCTTCAATACGAATGCAACAATAACGACCATGGCGAGCGACAGCGGCAGGAAGACCTTCCAGCCAAGGCGCATGAGCTGGTCATAACGGTAACGCGGAACGAAAGCCTTGGTGAGCGCGATCATGAAGAAGACCATGCAGCCCTTCAACGCGAACCAGACAATGCCCGGAACCCAGTTCAGGAACCACACATCCACGATCGGCAGCCAGCCGCCGAGGAACAGGATCGTCGTCAGGCAGCAGATCAGGACGATCGCAGCATATTCGCCGAGCATGAACATCATGTAAGGCGTCGAGCCATATTCGACCATGTGACCGGCGACCAGTTCCGATTCCGCTTCCGGAAGATCGAAGGGCGGACGGTTGGTTTCGGCAAGGCCGGAAATGAAGAACACGATGAACATCGGGAACAGCGACAGCCAGTGCCAGTCGAGGAACGAGGCCGGCAGACCCATCATGGTGCCGAGCCCGGTGCGCTGGGCAAGAACGATGTCCGTCAGGTTCAGCGAGCCGACGCAGAGCAGAACGGTAACGATGACGAGACCGATCGACACTTCGTAGGACACCATCTGCGCGGCCGAACGCAGCGCGCCAAGGAACGGATACTTCGAGTTCGAAGCCCAGCCGCCCATGATGATGCCGTACACTTCAAGCGAGGAAATCGCGAAGATGTAGAGAATGCCGACATTGATATTGGCGACGACCCAGCCATCCGCAAACGGAATAACGGCATAGGTAGCGAGCGCCAGCGTCACGGCAACCAGCGGCGCCAGAAGGAAGACCGCCTTGTTGGCGCCGGCCGGAATGACGGGCTCCTTCAGGATGAACTTCAAGAGGTCGGCGAAGGACTGGAAGAGACCGAAGGGACCAACGACGTTCGGACCACGGCGCAGCTGCACGGCTGCCCAGACCTTACGGTCGGCAAGCAGCAGGAAGGCGATGGCCACCAGAAGGCAAACGAGAAGCAGCAGGGACTGGCCGACCATGATCAGCGCGGGCCAGACGTAGCTCCAGAAAAACTGTTCCATAAATCCCCTACCCTTACTCTGCCGCAGCCTGGAAATTGTTGCGGGCCAATGCGGAGCACTCGGCCATCACAGCTGAGGCGCGCGCAATCGGGTTCGTCAAATAAAAGTCTTTTACCGGCGAGGCAAACGCCGACTTCGTGAGCGAGCCGGTTTTACCAGCCAGCGCCTCGATATCCGTGGCCTTGCCGGCAACGATCTCGTCGGTTTCCGCCAGATGCGGATGCGCGACATAAAGCTGGCCGCGCAGGGCAGACAGCGAATCGAACGGCAGCTTTTTGCCGAGCACGTCGGACAGCGCGCGCAGGATCGCCCAGTCTTCACGGGCTTCGCCCGGCGCGAAACCGGCGCGGTTGCCCACCTGAACACGGCCTTCGGTGTTGACCCAGATACCGGATTTTTCGGTATAGGCCGCACCCGGAAGGATGACGTCGGCGTTCATCGCGCCCTGATCGCCGTGGCTGCCGATATAGACGGTGAACTTGGCGCCCTTGTTGGACAGGTCAATTTCATCGGCGCCGAGTAGGAACAGGACGTCCATGGACGTCACCATCTCGGCGGCAGCAACAGCGCCCTCGCCCGGCACGAAGCCGATATCGAGACCGCCGACGCGGGCAGCCGCAGTGTGCAACACCGAGAAGCCATTCCACTCTTCGGTGACAGCGCCAACCGAAACGGCAAGTTTTGCAGCAGCCGCGAGAACGGCAGCACCATCGGCACGTGCCAGAGCGCCCTGACCGATGATGATCAGTGGGTTCTTGGCGGATTTCAGCTTGTCGATGAAGCTGTGCGAGCCATTGGCGAGATCGGAAAGCGTTTCCGCGCCCGAGCCGAGATATTCGTAATTGTAGCGCAGCTCACCGGCCTCACCGATCACACCGATCGGGAAACCGCCGCGACGCCAGCGCTTGCGGATGCGGGCGTTGAGCACGGCCGCTTCGAAGCGCGGGTTGGAACCAACGATCAGCAGAGCGTCGGCGTGTTCGATGCCTTCAATAGTGGAATTGAAGATATAGCTGGCACGACCCAAAGACGGATCAAGCGCTGCGCCATCCTGACGGCAATCGACATTGGCCGAGCCGAGCGAAGCGAGCAGCGACTTCAGCGCGAACATCTCTTCGACGGAGGACAGATCGCCGGCGATTGCGCCAATTTTCGAACCCGACGTTGCGGCTACAGCCTGCTTGATGGCGCCAAAGGCTTCGCCCCAAGTGGCGGGCTGCAGCCGGCCATCCTTGCGGACGTAAGGCCGGTCGAGGCGCTGCGTCTTCAGGCCGTCCCAGATGAAGCGGCTCTTGTCGGAAATCCACTCTTCGTTGATCGCCTCGTTGACACGCGGCATGACGCGCATGACTTCGCGGCCACGGGTATCGACGCGGATGGCCGAACCGAGCGCGTCCATCACGTCGATGGTTTCGGTCTTGTTCAGTTCCCACGGACGGGCGGTGAAAGCGAATGGCTTGGAAGTGAGCGCACCAACCGGGCAAAGGTCGACGACGTTGCCCTGAAGCTCAGACGTCATGGCCTGTTCGAGATAGGTGGTGATTTCGGCATCTTCGCCGCGGCCGATGAGGCCGAGTTCGGCAATGCCGGCCACTTCCGTGGTGAAACGGACGCAGCGCGTGCAGTGAATGCAGCGGTTCATGACCGTCTTGACGAGCGGGCCGATATATTTGTCTTCAACCGCGCGCTTGTTTTCCGCGTAACGCGAACCGGCGATACCGAAGGCCATGGCCTGGTCCTGCAGGTCGCATTCGCCGCCCTGGTCGCAGATCGGGCAATCGAGCGGGTGGTTGATGAGCAGGAACTCCATCACACCTTCGCGGGCCTTTTTGACCATCGGTGTGTTGGTGAAAACCTCAGGCAATTCGCCATTCGGGCCGCCGCGAACATCGCGCACGCCCATGGCGCAGGAGGCGGCCGGCTTCGGTGGTCCGCCCTTCACCTCGATGAGACACATGCGGCAGTTACCCGCGACCGACAAGCGCTCATGAAAACAAAAGCGCGGAACTTCGGCACCAGCCTCCTCGCACGCCTGCAACAGCGTGAAATGATCCGGAACCTCGATCTCTTTACCGTCAACCTTGAGCTTTGCCATGGTTCTACTTACGTCCTGTTGCCTGTTCGTCCCATGTCTCACACGGTCCGCAACAAATCCTTAATCACGCCAGGCATCCAGAGTTTCGCCAGGCGCTTCATGGTGTTGCGGGGCCGGAAACTCCCGGCTCCGCTCGAAGCCTTCAATGCTTATTCAGCGGCTTCCAGAACAGCGCCATCATCCATGGCCCTGTAGGTATATTGGTCGATGCGCTTTTCGATTTCCGGACGGAAATTGCGGATCAGCGCCTGTACCGGCCATGCGGCGGCGTCGCCGAGCGCACAGATGGTGTGGCCCTCGATCTGCTTGGTCACCTCGAACAGCATGTCGATTTCACGCTTCTGGGCGTTACCCTTGACCATGCGTTCCAGCACGCGCCACATCCAGCCGGTGCCTTCACGGCACGGCGTGCACTGGCCACAGCTTTCGTGCTTGAAGAAGGCCGCGATGCGCGCAATCGCCTTGATGACGTCAGTGGACTTGTCCATGACGATCATGCCGCCGGTGCCGAAGGAAGACTTCACTTCGCGCATGCCGTCAAAGTCCATGATGGCGTCCTTCATGTCCTCACCGCGAACGATGGGGCAGGAAGCGCCGCCCGGGATGACGCCGAGCAGATTGTCCCAGCCGCCGCGAATGCCACCGCAATGGTGCTCGATCAGCTCGCGGAAGGACAGGCCCAGCGCATCTTCGAAGGTGCATGGACGCTCGACATGACCGGACACCATGAACAGCTTGGTGCCGACATTGTTCGGACGGCCGATGGACGAGAACCAGGATGCACCGCGGCGCAGGATGGTTGGCGCAACGGCGATCGATTCGACGTTGTTGACGGTCGTCGGGCAGCCATAGAGACCCATATTGGCCGGGAACGGCGGTTTCAGACGTGGCTGGCCCTTCTTGCCCTCGAGGCTTTCGAGCAGCGCCGTCTCTTCGCCGCAGATATAGGCACCCGCGCCATGATGGACGTAGATGTCGTAGTCCCAGCCGTTCTTGTTGTTCTTGCCGAGCAGGCCGGCATCGTAACATTCGTCGATAGCTGCCTGCAGCGCTTCACGTTCGCGCATATATTCGCCGCGCACATAAATGTAAGCGGTGTGCGCGCCCATGGCGAAACCGGCGATCACGCAGCCTTCGATCAGCGTATGCGGATCGTTGCGCAGGATTTCGCGGTCCTTGCAGGTGCCGGGTTCGGATTCGTCGGCGTTGACGACGAGGTAATGCGGACGGCCGTCATTTTCCTTCGGCATGAAGGACCATTTGAGACCCGTCGGGAAGCCAGCGCCGCCGCGACCGCGAAGGCCGGAAGCCTTCATCTCGTTGATGATCCAGTCACGGCCCTTTTCGATGATCTGCTTGGTGCCGTCCCAGTGGCCGCGCGCCATCACGCCCTTCAGGGACTTGTCCTTGAGGCCGTAGAGATTGGTAAAGATGCGATCCTGATCTTTTAACATGCTTCACCCTTTACCGCGGCTTCTTGCCGAAGACCCTGATATACTCGGCTTCACCACCCTTGGCGAGCGCCTCGGCCTGTTTGACCCAGTCATCACGGCCGATACGGCCTTTGAAATTCAGATATCCATCCACCCAGTCGCATTCAGCCTGTTTCCAGGCGGCGATCTGCGCATAGGTGAAGATGCCGAGCCCGTTCAGCGTGCCTTCGATCTTCGGGCCAACGCCGGAAATAAGCTTCAGGTCATCTGGGGTCGCCGGCTTGTCGATGCCAGCGGGACGATCAGCGGACTCGAGCGACGGCTTCGATGCAACCGCTTCCTTTCCGGCCGATTCTTTTTCTCCGGCCTTTGCGTTTTCCGCAGCAGCCTTCGGTTCCGTGACCGGCGTTTTCAGCTTCGGATCGGTTTCCGGTGCGTCGGTCTTCGGCTTGGCGGCATTAGACGGGGGAACGGGTGCCGCCTCAGCCGGCGGTTCAGCCGGCTTGTCGAGATTGGAACGATCGGGCTTGATCTCTTCCGTCAGCGTCGTCAGGCCGCCGACCGGGACCGACTCGTGACGGTCGATCTGCGGTCCGGTCTTGACCGTGTCGCCCTTGCCGGCCTCGAATGTGTCGATGATCTCTTCCAGACGCTCGGGCGTCAGGTCCTCATAGGCATCCTTGAAGATGATGACCATCGGCGCGTTGACGCAGGCGCCCTGACATTCCACCTCTTCCCAGGACAGCGTGCCGCTGTCATTGGTATGCAGCGGATCGTGGTGGATCTTCTTGCGGCAGACATCCATCAGCGCTTCGGAACCGCGCAGCATGCAGGGCGTGGTGCCGCAAACCTGAACGTGGGCACGCGTGCCAACCGGCTTCAGCTGGAACTGGGTATAGAAGGTCGCCACCTCAAGAACACGGATATAGGCCATATCCAGCATGTCTGCGACTTTTTCGATGGCGGCGCGGGTAACCCAGCCGTCCTGCTCCTGCGCGCGCATGAGCAGCGGGATAACCGCCGATTGCTGGCGTCCCGCGGGGTATTTCTGGATCGTCTTTTCCGCCCATGCGGTATTATCCGCATTGAAGGCAAATGCCACGGGCTGGAACTGATCTTCGGCTAGTCGACGAACGGACATACTTCCTCACGCCTTTTCAGTTTAACGTCTCACAACGCGATCTCGCCACCGTGACGAATTCGCAGGCGTAAGCCGCCTTGTCTTTTTGCATGAACACGATGAACTTGCTGCCATTGGGAACCGAGGCCTTGATCTCGTATCCCGAAGACAGAAGCTGCTTGATGGTCGAAGAGCCGCCGCCCGACAGCGATACACCGCCCTCGTCCGTCGCCGTCTGGGCGAGAACGGGGGTGGACATCGCAGCGAGAAAAGCCGGTATGGCCAGCGGCAGACGCATCAGCGGTCGACCTCCCCGAACACGATGTCGAGAGAGCCGAGCACGGCTGTAACGTCGGCAAGCTGATGGCCCTTGCACAGGAAATCCATCGCCTGCAGGTGTGCATAACCCGGCGCGCGGATCTTGCAGCGGTAGGGCTTGTTGGAACCGTCGGCAACCACGTAAACGCCGAACTCGCCCTTCGGCGCCTCGACGGCGGCGTAAACTTCGCCGGCCGGAACGTGGTAACCTTCGGTGTAGAGCTTGAAGTGATGGATCAGAGCTTCCATCGAACGCTTCATTTCGCCACGCTTGGGCGGAACAACCTTGCCGTCAAGCGAAGAGACCGGGCCGATGCGGTGTTTGCCGGACAGACGATCGACGCACTGCTTCATGATCTTTACCGATTCGCGCATTTCCTGCATGCGGATCAGGTAACGGTCATAGCAGTCGCCGTTCTTGCCAACGGGAATGTCGAATTCCAGATCGGAATAACATTCATAGGGCTGCGAACGGCGCAGATCCCAGGCAGCGCCCGAACCGCGCACCATCACGCCCGTGAAGCCCCAGGCAAACGCATCTTCCAGCGACACGACGCCGATATCGACGTTACGCTGCTTGTAGATACGGTTGTCGGTCAGAAGACCTTCGATGTTGTCGAGAACGGTGAGGAACGGATCGCACCACTTGCCGATATCGTCCACCAGTTCCGGCGGCAGATCCTGGTGCACGCCGCCCGGACGGACATAAGCCGAGTGCATGCGGGCGCCGCAGGCGCGCTCATAGAACACCATCAGCTTTTCGCGCTCTTCGAAGCCCCAGACGGGCGGCGTCATCGCGCCGACGTCCATGGCCTGCGTCGTCACGTTCATGATGTGCGACAGGATGCGGCCGATTTCCGAATAGAGAACGCGGATCAGCTGGCCGCGCATCGGGATTTCAAGGCCAAGCAGCTTTTCGACGGCAAGCGCGAAAGCGTGTTCCTGGTTCATCGGCGCGACGTAATCGAGGCGGTCGAAGTAAGGAACGGCCTGGAGATAGGTCTTGGTCTCGATCAGCTTTTCGGTGCCGCGATGCAGAAGACCGATATGCGGATCGACACGCTCGACGATTTCGCCGTCCAGTTCCAGAACCAGACGCAGCACGCCGTGCGCGGAAGGGTGTTCCGGACCGAAGTTGATCGTGAAATTGCGGACGTTATGCTCAGTCATTCTAGTGCTCCGCCGAGGTGATCATGGCGATGAATTCGGGGCCGGTCATGTTTTGCGTGGTCTGCGCGAACGAATAGCTCGAAGGCTTTTCATCCGTGAAAATCTGCTGCACGAAGGTGAAGCTGGACGGCTTGTCGAACGCCTGCAGCGAAACGGCAAAATGTTTGCCATCCTTGGAGCGCCACACCAGCGTGCTGCCGCAGTTCTTGCAGAAGCAACGCTCGCCCCACTTCGACGAAGAATAGACGCCGAGTCTTTGCTCGTTTTCAAAGGCGATATCAGTGCATTCGACAGCCATGAACGCACCACCGGACCAGCGGCGGCACATGGAGCAATGGCAGACGCCGAATTCGCGGGCACCGAGCGTGGCTGTGAAGCCAACGGCGCCGCAAAGACATTGTCCATGCTCTGTCGCGGGGGCTTCGCTCATTGCTTGGCCTTTTCGTCACCCGGGAGAACATATTCCGTTCCTTCCCACGGGGAAAGGAAATCGAAATTGCGGAATTCCTGCTTCAATTCGACCGGTTCATAAAGAACCCGCTTCAGCACGTCATCGTAACGCACTTCCACAAAGCCGGTAACCGGAAAATCCTTGCGCAGCGGGTGGCCTTCGAAACCGTAATCCGTGAGGATGCGGCGCAGGTCCTTGTGGCCCTCGAAAGGAATGCCATACATATCCCAGGCTTCGCGCTCGAACCATTCCGCGCCCATGTAAACAGGTGTCGAAGAAGGCACGCCTTCGTCTTCCGCGACCTGCAGCTTGATGCGCACGCGCAGGTTCTGGCGTGGCGACAGCAGATGGTAGACGACATCGAAACGCTTCTCGCGCTGCGGCCAGTCTACGCCGCAAATATCGATGATGTTGACGAAGCCGCACTGCACGTCGTCGCGCAGGAAGGTCAAAAGCGCGATCACGTTTTCAGGCGTGGTATTCAGCGTCAGCTCGCCATAGGCGATATCGGCCGATACCACGAGAGAACCACGCGCTTCCTTGACGTAAGCAGCAAGATCATTGAGAGCTTCGCTCATTCCGAAATCCGTCCTTTGCCCTTAGCGCTCGATCGTACCGGTACGACGAATTTTCTTTTGCAGCAGAAGCACGCCGTAAAGCAGCGCCTCCGCCGTGGGGGGACAGCCCGGAACGTAGATATCCACCGGCACAACGCGGTCACAGCCACGCACCACGGCGTAGGAATAATGGTAATAACCGCCGCCATTGGCGCAGGAGCCCATGGAGATGACGTAACGCGGCTCAGGCATCTGGTCATAGACCTTGCGCAGAGCGGGCGCCATCTTGTTGGTCAGCGTGCCGGCAACGATCATGACGTCCGACTGGCGCGGTGAGGCGCGCGGGGCGACACCGAAGCGCTCCATATCATAACGCGGTCCGGAAGCCTGCATCAGGCCTTCAACGGCGCAGCAGGCGAGACCGAACTGCATCCACATCAGCGAGCCGGTGCGCGCCCAGGTGATCAGCTCGTCGGTCGAGGTGACGAGAAAGCCCTTGTCGGCCAGCTCGTCATTGATTTCCGTGAAGTAGGCGTCGTTGCTGCCAACCGGCTTGCCGGTTGCGGGATCGATGATCCCCTTCGGCTGCGGCGCAACGAGCGTGCTGTTGTTCTGGCTCATGCCCATTCCAGCGCTCCCTTCTTCCACTCATAGATAAAGCCGATGGTGAGGACCGCGAGGAACACCATCATCGACCAGAAACCGAACCAACCCATCTCGCCGAAAGACACCGCCCAGGGAAACAGGAAGGCGACTTCCAGATCGAAGATGATGAAGAGGATCGATACAAGATAAAAACGGATATCGAACTTCATGCGGGCGTCGTCAAAGGCATTGAAACCGCACTCGAAAGCGGAGAGCTTTTCGGGGTCCGGTGCCTTATAGGCGACAGCGAAAGGCGCAATGAGAAGCGCCAGGCCGATGACGAGAGCGATACCGATGAAAATTGCGATCGGAATGTAGGAACTGAGGAGTTCAGTCATGGTCTCTTCCTTGCCCGGCCGGGTGCCGGACCTGCCTTTGTGACCGGAGTCTCAAAGAGCGGACAAATATGTTGCAACGCCAAAGTGGTTAGCGCAGCCGCGCCCTCTCTGCAAGAGTTTAGGCACCATTTCAAGACACCTGCCGCATTGATTGGCAACAATATTGCCGGAATTGACGCAAATTTGGGCCACAATTCCGGCCTAAGCCCCTCAAATACAATAATAATCGATTGAAGGACGCAACCGCAAAAAAGTCACACGAATTTTAAGTCGGAATGGTGGTGAAGTGACGGTTTCTGGGAATCGAAACTTGACTGTAAAATGCAGGAAAAAACGCGCATATTAAGGCTGGAATCAGCCACCAGAAACACCGACACCAAAGTGGGCGCTCGAGGCGTCTGCTTCGTTTTTTGGAGACATTTCATGAGAGAGAAATGGCGCGAGTGACGGGGCTCGAACCCGCGACCTCCGGCGTGACAGGCCGGCACTCTAACCGACTGAGCTACACCCGCGCTCCACAGACATTCGTCTGCGTATTTTCCGAGGAACAGGATGGCGCGAGTGACGGGGCTCGAACCCGCGACCTCCGGCGTGACAGGCCGGCACTCTAACCAACTGAGCTACACCCGCTTATCCTGACGACAGGAGCTTGTCCCGCCGTACGAACCAGCCTCGGCTGTTCGTTGAGCGGCTAACTACGGCGTTCGTGCGGGGGTGTCAAGCAGGTTTCACGACAAAAGAATAAGCTTCTTCATTTTGATCGGGAAAAACCGGAAGACCTTTAAACACGATTGCTGCAAAGCCCCTGTTTTCCGGGCTTTACACAACGAAAACAAAAAACTTGTCCACAGCCGCAGGCCTCCAGCGCAGGTTTTCTATAAAGCCGTAAGGGCGTCGCCGAGGCCGGGTTTTGCCAAAAAGCCCGCAGTTCCCGGCTTTTTGCCCCTCGCCTTTCGCGACGGGAAAAGTTGCCCGGAAAAAAAACAAAAAAACTTCACAAAAGCTCTTGCGGTTTTTTTCCGATCCGCATACATCACGGCCACCGACGCGGCGGACATGATCCGCAAGACGCGAAGGGCGATTAGCTCAGTTGGTAGAGCGCCTCGTTTACACCGAGGATGTCGGGAGTTCGAGTCTCTCATCGCCCACCATTTTCTTAAAACCTCCTGATATACGTTCTCCAAGACGATTGCTTTGCGCATCGCTAAGCACTTCATCTTTAATTTCCCGTACGGGAATCAGACAGCCCTCCCCGATTTTGCGCTAGAGGACGGGTTTCGTACTCCGGAACGGCGGCAATCGTTTTTTCCCACCCTCATCTATTCCAAATCGGGACTCCTGTTCCGGTTTCCGACAACTGGGCCGAATCTGTGTTCCACTCCGTAACATACCGAAAAATAAGCAGATTCAGACTTTTTAAAGAGATTTCGGGCATTATTTGCGTACCGTTTCATGATGAACGGCTGAACTGATGGATGAAACCATGTCGATCGACGCGTTTGTAACTCTCGCGCTTATTGCGCTGCCTGTTTATATTTTTTTCCGCTGGGTTCAGCAGGACTCGGAAAAAGAAGATACTCCCAAAAGCCGCAGTTCCCCGGGACGTTGATCCATCAGGATCGGTCCGCGGCATTTTCCCGGCGAGTCTCCGGACGAAATCCTCAAAGATCCTATACCTAACGAGCAATGCCGATGTTGCGGCTTGCCTCGTCACGCATCGTGCAAGATTGGCGATACCGCCCATGGGTCTCTTGGCGATACAAAAAAGCCGGGCTATGCCCGGCTTTTCTCATTTGTAACGCCACTCGGCACGATCAGTTGATGGCTTTCAGATTGACGGTGAAGAACAGCGTCTCGCCAGAAGAATCGTCCACACCGTCATTGTCGGTCACGGCATACGCTGTTCCCGCCTTGTCGAAGGTGAAGCCTTCAAGCTTGTCGACGACGTAACCGTTGGTCTGCGCCTTGAGATCGGGCAGGAAATCATGCGCTTCCTGCTTGGCCACCAGCGGCAGCTCGCCACCGATCTTGCCCGGCTTCAGGTCGGCGATCGCGACGCGGTAGAGCTTCTTGATCTTGGCCTTGTCGCCGATCTGGTTGTCGCGTTCGACGATATAGACATTATCGCCCTGCGCGGTGATTTCAGAAAGGCCGACCCAGCCGGCCTCGGTCTTGTCGAGCGGGTAACGCACGGCGCCCCACTCCTTGGACTTCGGGTTATAGGAGACGAGCTTGACGAAGCCCTTCTCATCCGTGCCCCATTCGCGCTGCACGGCCATCCACAGCGTGGCGTCATCGCCCTTGCCGACCATGGTCACGCCTTCGAAACCGAAGCGGGTATCACCGGCAAGCAGTTCCTTAGGCAGCGCGATCTCAGCCTTGATTTCACCCTTGGCGTTGACGTTGTAGAGCGCGTGCGGGACGAGCTTGGCGCTGTCGCCCTCAGAGGCCAGCCAGAAGCCGCCCTTGCCATCGAGGGTAATGCCTTCGATATCGAGTTTCTGGGCCGCGATGCCGTCACGCTTCACACGCAGAACGCTGGTGATGGCGGCGGGCTTCTTCGTGGCGTCGATGGTATAGATCGACGGCTGGTTGCCATAGACCGAGTCGGACACGGCGTAGAGAATGCCTGGCTTTTCGGCATCGCTAACCAGACCCGAAAGAGCACCCCAGCCGATCGGCGCACCATCGACGGTGGCGGAGACGAGCTGCGGATAGGCCGCTTGGCCTTCCGCACGTTCATAGAGCATGACGTGCGAACGAGCACCGCCACCCTCGGCCAGATCGGCCTCGTTAGCCGTGACGAGAAGGTTGCGCGAGGGAATGGCAACAGCACCTTCCGGCGAAATTCCCGAAGGCAGAAGCTGCGTCAGCTGCGGTTCTGCGCCGGTATCCTTGTAAACGGCAACGACCGAGGCGCGCTCGGCAAGAACGAAGAAGTACTTCTGGCCATCGAAGGTTGCCGCCTCCAGACCTTCCGGCTCGATGCCCTTGGCCTTGGAGCGCTTTTCCGGATAGTGGCCGATGGCCGCAACCGCATGCTCGAGCGAAGCACCGGCTTCATAAAGAAGCTTACCGGTCTTGTCGAAAATGGTGAAGCCACGCGATCCGCCCTGCCAGTCGCCCTCATTGGCGATGACGATACGGTCATTGTCCAGCCACTTCACGGCATCCGGCTCGCGCTTGCGGCCTTCCTGCTTGTCGGTGAACTTCAGCTGGCCATCGGTCTTGGTGTCGATGCCTTCCAGATTGACGGTGCCGGCGGAGAAATGCGTCTTCACCGTGCCGGTCTTGCCGTCGATAATGACGATATGGTTGTTCTCCTGCATCGTGAGCGCGATCTCGCCATTGGCGTTGATCGAGACGAATTCCGGCTCTGGATCCTCAGGGGAAATTTCAGAAAGACCGGTGACGTCGATCTTCTTCAGCGTCGCGCAATCGGCCGCGCCGTCTTTCAGGCCAACCGTTACCAGATAACCGGCCGGCATCTGCGGCAGTGCGCCTTCATTCACTTCTTCATCGCGCTCGTTTTCGATCGCGATGGCGACAAAGGTCTTGTCTGGAGAAACGGCAACGGAATCGGGCTGGCCGCCGAGATCACAGCTCGCTTCGATCTTCTTGGTGGCGATATCGACCGTTACCAGCTTACCCGAGGGCTTGGCACGGTTTTCCGACGTGTTGACGCCGGCCAGAACCTTCGCACCGGCAACGGCAACCGAGGTCGGCTCGCCCTGCAGCAGCAATGCGCCGCCGGCCTTCGGGGCTTTTGCGTCGGTGATGTCGATGAAACCGATGCCGCCAAGCGGGCTGTCCGAATAGATCAGCGTCTTGCCATCTTCACTGGCGGTGACGATTTCAGCCGAGGTGACGGACTTGGCGTCCTGGTCCGCGGGCAGGTTCTTCGCTACCGGGAAAGACGCGATGCGGTTGAAAACCGGTTCGGCAGCGGCCGGAAAGGCAGCGGATGTGAGCAATGCCGCGGTCAAAGCCACATGAGAAAATCGGAACGCCATTTTAATCCCCCTTGGATCCAGAAACACCCCATGGCTTCTGCGTCAAAGACGTGACAGTGGCATGACATTTTATGGCGGAGAATCAAAAAGCCCGGCCATGGAGGCCGGGCTTTCGTGTTTATGCGCACATTCCGCTTTTCGAAACGCCGTGTGTCCGAATGGAAGCTACACAGGCGCCTCGAGACTTTCAATCCACACCATAAGGGGTGAAACCGGGCCGCCCGAAAGAGCTTTCGAAGGCCACCTCACACCTGATAATGGCATGAGCGCGTCAAAACATGTTTCCTCGTGAGCCTGAAAAAGCCGCATGCCCGCCGCCGGACATCGCAACTTTCCGGAAACCTTACGAGTTGACGGCGTCCTTCAGGCCCTTGCCTGCGGAGAACTTCGGCACGTTGCGAGCCGGGATATCGACTTCAGCACCCGTGGAAGGGTTACGGCCCTTGGAGGCTTCACGACGGCTTACGGAGAAGCTGCCGAAGCCGGCGAGACGGATGTCGCCACCGTTCTTCAGTTCGCCCTGTACGGTTTCGAATACGGCATCAACAGCGGAAGCAGCATCTGCCTTCGTGAGACCAGCCTTTTCGGCAACAGCAGAGACGAGCTCGTTCTTGTTCATGTTTCCACCCCTTTCAATGGTTTGAAACGACTAAAATTAAGCCGGCGCAGAATACATTTGCATCCGCGCACAGCAACTCAAAAGCGCTGGAATCGCCTGAAAAACAAGGGGTCTGAGATTTTTTTCACAAAAAAGGCCGACATTTCTGCCGGCCTTCCACATATTCGTGCCAATTTGGCATCAGTTGCGCGGAGCTGAGCGCCGCGCACGCGCTCTGACACCTAACGCATTGATTCTATGCACTGCCCATCGCGAAAGGCGATTCTCGCCCCCGCGACGATGCGCACCATCAATGCGCGATCGTCTGGTTGCCGTCGTCGACACCTTCGACCGTTGCTATAACAGGCGTCTCAATGCTGCCATCCCACTCGATGGGTTCCGGCTGGCGAATGAGAGCGTGCTTGATAACCTCGCCCATGCGCGAAACCGGGATGATTTCCATCTCGTTCTTCACATTGTCCGGAATCTCCGCCAGATCCTTGGCGTTTTCTTCCGGAATCAGCACCTTCTTGATGCCGCCGCGCAGGGCCGCAAGCAGCTTTTCCTTCAGGCCGCCGATCGGCAGCACGCGACCACGCAGTGTGATCTCGCCTGTCATCGCCACATCCTTCGAGACCGGAATACCGGTCATGATGGAGACGATGGCGGTTGCCATGGCAACACCGGCGGACGGTCCGTCCTTCGGGGTTGCGCCTTCGGGAACGTGAACGTGGATGTCGCTCTTGTCGAAGCGCGGCGGCTCGATGCCGAAGTCCACGGCGCGCGAACGGACATAGGATGCCGCCGCGGAAATGGATTCCTTCATCACTTCCTTGAGGTTGCCGGTGACCGTCATGCGGCCCTTGCCCGGCATCATCACGCCTTCGATGGTGAGCAGCTCACCGCCGACTTCCGTCCACGCCAGACCGGTGACGACACCAACCTGATCCTCGCGTTCGGCCTCGCCGTGGCGGAACCGCGGAATGCCCAGATAATCCTCGATGTTTGCAGCGGTGACCGCAACCGACGTGGATTTACCCTTGATGATCTCGGTCACCGCCTTGCGGGCAAGCTTCATCAGTTCGCGTTCAAAATTACGAACACCGGCTTCACGGGTGTACTGCTGGCTGATGGCCATCAGGGCATCGTCGCTGACCGAGAACTCTTCCGGACGCAGGGCATGTTCCTTGATCGCCTTTGGCAACAGATGACGCTTGGCGATTTCGCGCTTTTCGTCTTCGGTGTAGCCGGCGATGCGGATCACTTCCATACGGTCCATCAGGGGACCCGGAATGTTCAGCGTGTTGGCCGTGGTCACGAACATCACGTCGGACAGGTCGTACTCCACTTCAAGGTAGTGGTCCATGAAGGTGGAGTTCTGTTCCGGATCGAGAACCTCCAGAAGCGCAGATGACGGGTCGCCACGGAAATCCATGCCCATCTTGTCGATTTCATCGAGCAGGAAGAGCGGGTTCGCCTTCTTGGCCTTCTTCATCGACTGGACAATCTTGCCCGGCATGGAGCCGATATAGGTGCGACGGTGACCACGGATTTCCGCTTCGTCACGCACGCCACCGAGCGCCATACGCACATATTCGCGGCCGGTCGCCTTGGCGATCGACTTGGCGAGCGAGGTCTTGCCGACGCCGGGAGGACCAACGAGGCACAGGATAGGTCCGCGAATCTTGGTCGCGCGCGCCTGGACCGCCAGATACTCGACGATTCGTTCCTTGACCTTGTCCAGACCGAAGTGATCCTGATCGAGGATCGTCTCGGCGGCATTGAGATCGGTCTTGATCTTCGACTTCTTGCCCCAGGGCAGGCCAAGCAACCAGTCCAGATAGTTGCGCACGACGGTCGCTTCGGCAGACATCGGGCTCATCTGGCGCAGCTTCTTCATTTCCGCGTCGGCCTTTTCCTTAGCCTCCTTGGAAAGCTTGGTCTTGGCGATGCGCTCTTCCAGTTCGGCCATCTCGTCACGGCCGTCTTCGCCGTCGCCGAGTTCCTTCTGGATCGCCTTCATCTGCTCGTTCAGATAATATTCGCGCTGGGTCTTCTCCATCTGGCGCTTGACGCGCGAGCGGATGCGCTTTTCGACCTGAAGCACGGAAATTTCGCCTTCCATGAAGCCGAGCGCCTTTTCAAGCCGCTGCTTCACGCTGACGGTTTCAAGCATTTCCTGCTTTTCGGTGATCTTGATCGACAGGTGCGAAGCAACCGTATCGGCCAGCTTCGAATAATCGTCGATCTGGCCGGCAGCGCCGACAACCTCGGGCGAAATCTTCTTGTTGAGCTTCACATAGCTCTCGAATTCCGAAACGACCGAACGCGACAGCGCCTCGATCTCGACCGGATCTTCAGCGGGTTCCTGCAGCGGTGTAGCGGAGGCTTCGTAGAAATCCTCGCGGCCGGTATAGCTGTCGATCTGGGCGCGGCCCTTGCCTTCCACCAGCACCTTCACGGTGCCATCAGGAAGCTTCAGAAGCTGCAGCACATTGGCGACCGTGCCAACCTTGTGGATGGCCTCGGGAGCCGGATCGTCATCGCTGGCGTTGATCTGGGTGACAAGCATGATCTGCTTGTCCGAGCCCATGACTTCCTCGAGCGCACGAATGGATTTTTCCCGCCCGACGAACAGGGGAACGATCATATGCGGGAAAACGACAATGTCGCGCAGGGGAAGTACCGGATAGGTACCGCCAGATGCCGCAGACGTGATGTTCGTCATATCATTTCCTTTCCTGGTCCCTTTCGGGACACTTTGCCGGACATCTTGGGGGCATCCGGCACATTCATTTCTCGAGACTGAAAGTGGAGTTTCGAAACACCGATTTCAAGTCGCCGGAAGAGACGGTCCCGCGCACCGGCAGAACCGTGAAATTCAACAAAACCCAGCGCCGGCTATACTCCCGACATTTCCGGTTATCCTTGAAGGCCAGGAACCGGGTCGCCGACGGTAATTCACATTTCCGTCATATCGCGCTGCAAATCAGTTGTAAGACTTTATCAGCAAAGCGCAATCCGCTCCAAACGCAAAATCGGATAACGCCAAGTTAGGCGCAAGTTTCGCAACCGGACATAATAAAAAAGGCCCGCACGGATGCGGGCCTTCGAAATTCGTCAACGCGGCGGATCAGCCGATCAGGCCGAAACGTTGGCCTTTTCTTCCTGGCGGTCCGCATAGATGTAGAGCGGACGAGCGACGCCGCTGACGACATCGTTGGAGATCACCACTTCGCGTACGCCTTCCAGCGTCGGCAGTTCGAACATGGTATCCAGAAGGATCTTTTCCATGATCGAGCGCAGACCGCGGGCACCCGTCTTGCGGGTGATCGCCCGGCGGGCAATCTCGCGCAGCGCGTCCTCGTGGAATGTCAGCTCCACATCTTCCATCTCGAACAGGCGCTGATACTGCTTGACCAGCGCATTCTTCGGCTCAGACAGAATCTGGATCAGCGCATCTTCATCAAGGTCTTCCAGCGTCGCGAGAACGGGCAGACGGCCGATGAATTCCGGAATAAGACCGAACTTCACCAGATCTTCCGGCTCCAGTTCACGCAGCACCTCGCCCACACGACGATCGTCTTCCGCCTTGACGGTCGCACCGAAGCCGATCGAGGTCTTTTCACCACGGGCCGAGATGATCTTGTCGAGGCCGGCAAAAGCGCCGCCGCAGATGAACAGGATGTTGGTCGTATCCACCTGCAGGAATTCCTGCTGCGGATGCTTACGGCCACCCTGCGGCGGAACGGAAGCGACCGTGCCTTCCATGATCTTCAGAAGCGCCTGCTGAACGCCCTCGCCCGACACGTCGCGCGTGATGGACGGGTTGTCCGACTTGCGGGAAATCTTGTCGACTTCGTCGATATAGACGATACCGCGCTGGGCGCGTTCGACATTGTAATCCGCAGCCTGCAGCAGCTTCAGGATGATGTTTTCCACGTCCTCGCCGACATAACCGGCTTCGGTCAGCGTCGTTGCGTCCGCCATGGTGAAGGGAACGTCGATGATGCGGGCGAGCGTCTGGGCAAGATAAGTCTTGCCGCAACCCGTCGGACCGACGAGCATGATGTTCGACTTCGCAAGCTCGACATCGCCGTTCTTGGAGGCGTGCGCGAGGCGCTTGTAATGGTTGTGAACGGCCACCGACAGGATTTTCTTCGCCTGCTTCTGACCGATGACATATTCGTCGAGGATCTTGATGATGTCCTGCGGGGTGGGAACACCCTCGCGCGACTTCACCATCGACGTCTTGTTCTCCTCGCGGATGATGTCCATGCACAATTCGACGCATTCATCGCAGATGAATACCGTCGGTCCGGCAATGAGTTTCCGGACTTCGTGCTGGCTCTTGCCGCAGAATGAACAATAGAGTGTATTCTTAGAGTCGCCGCCGTTGCTGCCGCTGACTTTGCTCATATCACTTTCCTTCCAGCACGCCGCAGGTCCGCCAAACGGATCGCGGTCAACTTACCGCCCGCCGATACGGCTCGCCTTGGGGTGCATCGCCGTATCCGCCTCGTTTCCCGGGGTACTAACCGGTATCAGATACATGAGCTGACCACCGGCTGCAACGAATTCCCCATCAAACAAGGCTACGTCATAAAAACTCAACATAGCCTTTATATATACTAATATCGCTTTCTGTTGCGGTTGAAAGCCCCGAAATTACTTTTGCGGAGTCAAACAAACGTCAGAGAGCGGCGCGCCTCAATTCGCGACGGCGCCTTCCATTTCCTGGCGCGAGGTCAGGATCTTGTCGATCACGCCCCAGTCCTTCGCCTCGTCTGCATCCATGAAATGGTCGCGATCAAGGGTTTTTTCAACCTCTTCGAGCGTGCGGCCGGTGTGCTTCACGTAGACTTCATTGAGGCGACGCTTCATCTTGATGATGTCACGAGCGTGACGTTCGATATCCGAAGCCTGCCCCTGGAAACCGCCGGAAGGCTGGTGCACCATGATGCGGGCGTTCGGGGTGGCGAAACGCATGCCCTTTTCACCGGCGGCCAGAAGCAGCGAACCCATCGATGCGGCCTGACCGACGCACAGCGTCGAAACCGCGGGGCGGATGAACTGCATCGTATCATAGATCGCCATGCCGGCGGTCACGACGCCACCCGGCGAATTGATGTAAAGCGCGATTTCCTTCTTCGGGTTTTCAGCCTCGAGGAAAAGCAGCTGCGCGCAGACGAGCGAGGCCATCTGGTCTTCCACCGGTCCGGTGAGGAAAATGATGCGTTCCTTGAGAAGACGGGAAAATATGTCGTAGGAGCGTTCGCCGCGATTGGTCTGCTCAACGACCATCGGCACCAGAGCCATGGCGGTATCAACTGGATTTTTCATGTCCGTCCTTTGTCAACTCTGCCCTTCGCGGATAACCGCTCCGGAATCACTTCTAACCTTCATTCTCCCTACATAGAGTGTCCCTGCCCCGCACTTCAAGACACGAAGCCGCATATCCTTAACGGCTCAACAGCGTTTGCAGGCCGTCGGGCCCGGCCTGGCAAGGGTTTTGAACCGGACGGGGCCTGCCGAGGCCCTTTCACCTGCCGCCACCATTTTTTTACTATGCCGGGCAACGACGGCAAAAATTGCCTGCCATGCACAGATATAACTTCTCACCGGCAAGAACTCGTTAGGTATTTGCTGCTGATATTGCCCGGCGAATTTCCGGTTCCCGTCAGGGAATGGGCCCTTCCGGGTGAAATGGCAGCTCAACAATTCCAGCGGGCATAACGCACCTCGTGCGAAAGGTCCCGCTTTTACCGCATGATGGCGCAGATAGGATTTTGCAATGCTGGATGCAAAGACGAGCACGCTACTGTGGGCGGCGGAGACGTTCACCCTTGCCGTGCTTTTGGGAACGCTGTGGCTGCACCGCCCTTCGCGCCGGCATAATCTCTATTTCGCCGCCGGTTTCCTCGCCACAGGCTTCGGTACCGTCATGGTGGCGCTTCGCGGGGATATTTCGAGTTTTCTGTCCATTCAGGTCGGCAATACGCTTGCACTTTCCGCCTTCGGTTTCTGGCTCGCGGGCCTGCTATCTCTGGAGCAGCGCAAACTCGGCGGCTGGATCGCCATTCCGGCGCTATTGTGGATCGCCGGAATGTTCGTGCCATCAGTGCCTGAAGACATGGTCGCTCGCATCCTCCTTTATCATGCCAGCGCGGCCACGGGATATTTCATGCTCGCCGGCGTGCTTCTGGGCAGCAGGGCACGTGCTTCACGCAGCCGAAAGGTGCTGGCCACGATCCTGATCCTGCAGGCCTTTGCCGGAGCGATCGTCGCCTCCATCGTCATCCCGGCCAATGCCGCGGTTCCCAACGCCATCCCCATGACATCGGCGCTCTCCATTTCCGGCATGCTCGGCTTTACGGCCATCATCATGATCAGCGCCAAGATCATCATGGAAGACACGGAGATCCGCCTCCACCGGCTCGCCATGACCGATCACCTGACCGGTGTCCTCAACCGGCGCGGTCTGCTGGAGGAATTCGAACACATCAAGAAGCGCTCGCACGGCTCCGACCGCTACGTGGCGCTGGTTCTCTTCGACATCGATCATTTCAAGAAGATCAATGACAGATACGGACATCAGTCTGGCGATGCCGTGCTTGTGCATTTCTGCAATATCGCACAACGCGTGATCGGCGAGCGCGGCCTTTTCGTCCGGATGGGCGGCGAGGAATTTGCGCTGGTGGCCGAAGTCGAGAGCCCGTCCAGCACCGTGACACTCGCGGAGGCCATCCGTAGCAATCTGCGCCTCTCGAAGATCACCGCACGCAACGAAGCCATCAAGGTGACGACCAGCGTCGGCATATCCGAAGCAATGATCAAGGATGCCGACCTGAGCGTGATGATGACCGAGGCCGACCGCGCACTTTATGCCGCCAAGAAAGCGGGGCGCAACCGGACCGTCATCCATGTGAATTCGGCCAATGTCGTCGTGCCCGCCCCGGACCGGGACGAAAACCCGATGGACAACAATGCCGACCGGCAGGTCGCGGCACTGAACCGTATATCCGCCATCGCCAGCCGGTGAGGATGTCACCGTACAGCGACAGATGACGGCGAATGCACTGGCCGTTACCCGCCCTTCCCAAAGCGCCACACGCGGACTAAACCATCAGCATGACAGCGACATTTCCCTTTCTCAAAATCGACCCCGCCACCCGCCGCGTTTCCCTTAACGCCCGCGATCCGGCCTTCTACAACGATCCGAACCCGGTTTACGCCGCCCTGCACGCACAATGTCCCACCTTTTACTGGGAAGAGCAGCGGCAATGGTTTTTCACCTGCTATGACCATGTCAGCACCCTGCTGCGCGATCGCCGGTTCGGGCGGCAGATATTGCATGTCGCAAGTCGTGAAGAGATCGGCTTGCCGGAGCCGCTTGAGCATGTGAAGCATTTCGACCTGGCCGAGCAGCATTCGCTCCTGGAGCTGGAGCCGCCGGAGCACACGCGGCTGCGCACGCTGATCAACCGCGCGTTCGTTTCGCGGCATGTCGATAAGATGAAGCCGGAAATCGAGGAACTCGCCAACCGCCTGATCGAGGCCTTTGAAGCGAATGGCGAGACGGAGCTGCTCTCCTCCTATGCCGACATCATTCCGGTGACGATGATCGCCCGCATGATCGGCATTCCCGAAGAGATGGGGCCACAGCTTTTGAAGTGGTCGCATGCCTATGTCGGCATGTACATGTTCAAGCGCACGCCTGAAGACGAGCTTCTGGCCGACAAGGCCGCGCAGGAATTTTCAGACTATGTGCGCAGAGTCATCGCCGAGCGGCGGGCGGAGCCCAAGGACGATCTGCTGAGCCACATGATCCATACGGAGCACAAGGGCCAGTACCTCACCGACGACGAGCTGGTCTCCACTACCATCGTGTTATTGAATGCCGGTCATGAGGCGACGGTGCACCAGATCGGTAATTCCGTGCGCATCATTCTGGAAAGCGGCCTCGACCCCAAGACCCTGTTCCATGACGAGACCGCCACGGAACGCACGGTCGAGGAAACGCTTCGCATCTGCGCGCCGGTCCACATCTTCCAGCGCTGGGTTCTCGAACCGGTCGAGATCGACGGCGTGCAGTTCAAGCGTGGCGATAAAGTCAGTCTCATCCTGGCCGCTGCCAACCTCGATCCGGCGAAATTTTCCGATCCTCTGGCCTTCCAGCCGGATCGGAACGAGGGCGCCAACGTCTCCTTCGGCGCCGGCATCCATTTCTGCATCGGCGCGCCGCTTGCAAGACTGGAGCTTAATCTCGCCCTGCCCCTGCTTTTCAAACGTCTGCCGGGCCTGAAGATTGCCGAGCCGCCCAAGGTGAAGGACGTCTATCATTTCCATGGTCTGGAGCGGCTCGATCTGGCGTGGTAGATCGGGGTAACGAAGCTTCGCCTTTAGATCTGCGCCAGCCCACCATCGACGGAAAGTTCCACACCGGTAATATAGCTGGCCTTGGAAGACGCCAGAAACAGCACCGCCTCGGCAATTTCGTCGGGGTCGGCCATCCGGCCGATCGGTGCCGCATCCTTCAGATAGGCCTTGAAACCGGCGATCTTTTCATCGTCCATCTTCAGTCCATTTTCCATGATCGGCGTGCGGGTAACACCCGGGCTGACCGTATTGACGCGGATGCCACGCCCCTTCAGGTCATTGGCAAAGCTGCGGGCGAATGACCGAACCGCCGCTTTCGAGGCATTGTAAGCACTCAGCCTTTCCATGCCCTTGTTGCCGACGATCGACCCCGTCAATACGATCGAACCGCCGTCGCGCAGCACGGGCAACAAAGTCTGCACCGTGTAGAATACGCCCTTCACGTTGATATCGAAGATCCGGTCGTAAAGTGCCTCGTGGGTCTCGCCAAGATCGTTATTCTCCGCGATGCCGGCGTTGGCGACCAGTACATCCACTTTCCGCCCGTCTGCTTCTAAGCGGCTCTTGAGCTGCTCCAGGTCGGAGAGCTTCGCAACGTCGGAAACGAAGCCGATTGCCCCCTTCCCAAGTTTGGCGACGGCGGCATCGAGATTGGCCGAATTGCGGCCCGTCACATAGACCGTAGACGCCCCACCTTCCAGAAACAATTTGGCGACTGAAAAGCCGATGCCGGTCGATCCGCCCGTGACGACGACCACTTGCCCGCTGAATATTCCAGACATTAAAAACTCCATAAAATATCTAAATTTCCGAATAACCGTAATTCGGTATTTCGGTTTTATTAAAATATTGAAGCGTGTCAATCCATATGCTAGAGCCGAGCCATGGTTCAGTTTTTTCATCCCGCTCGCGAGGACATATCGCTCACGGCCGTGCTGGCTGCCCTCGGCGAGCCGGCACGAATGGGCATCATCCGCAAATTATGGGGGTCCGAGTCCGGGCAAAATTGCGGCGCGGCAGCGCCCTGTCAGGATATGCCGCGCTCAACCCTCTCCAGCCATATGCGAATTCTGCGTGAGGCCGGATTGATCCGCACCCACAAACAGGGCGTCGAAAATATCAGCGTCGTCCGTCTCGAGGATATGGAAGCCCGCTTTCCCGGGCTCCTTCCATCAATTCTCAAATTCGATGGGCAATAGCAGCTTCAAACAGTCATCCCGCCTCAAAGCCGGATGACGTAATCCTTCCGCGTGGTTTCCAAAACTTCCCAGGTGCCTGTGAAGCCCGGGCGCAGGACCAAGCGGTCACCCGGCCTCAGATCGCGCGGTGCGCCGCCGTCTTCGGTCAGGATGGAATGGCCTTCGAGAATGTTGAAATACTCCCATTCATCATAGACCACCCGCCATTTTCCAGGCGTGGACTGCCAGATGCCGGCATAGATACCACCGGAAGCCTCTTCGAGATTCCATGTCGTGAATCTGGGATCACCGGAAATCAGTCTTTCCGGCGCGGGTGCGCCATGCTCCACTGCGGTGACATCATCAAAAGACAGAAAATTCGTCATGGTATCCCGGTCCGTCAGATGTGGTTGGTCCCATAGCTTTGCGCGATTGTGAGCGCTTCGTCAAACGGCTTCAACCCTATATACAACTTAAAATTGCTTTTCAACTTGACAACGATGAATGCTTACCTGGCATCCCTTGCCCCGGCGGGCTATCGCAGCCGGGAAAAGTCCGGCTCACTCCATCTTGGTCCAGCCAAACACCAGCCACTTGTATTTCGACTTCTTGTCGGGTTCGGCGGTGTAGGTCATCTGCATATCGCCGTCCTTCGCATAGATATCGAGCCTCGGCGCGGTATCCAGCTTGAGCCATAAGGAACTCTTATTAAACGACCATGTCCCGCACCAGACGCATGCGGCGGACGGTGGATCACCGGCTTGATGGAAATTGTAACGTCCGTCCGCCGTGATCTCCAGATAGTCGAAGGCGGAGTAAAAAGTCGTTACCGTTTCCTGAAACTGCGTGGCGTCCGCTTCCTGCTGGGCCGTTGGCGCCGTCTTCATATCCCGCGGCGGGCGGCTGGTCGCACCGGTGAGCTTCCATTTCCCGACAAAATCCTGCTGGGTCGGGAGATATTCCGCCTCGGCCTGCGCCTTCGGGACCGGGGCAATGCCCGGCACGTCGGCCATAGCAGCAATTCCGAACGCAAGGAAAAAGCTGACAATTCGAAGCAGTCTGGTTCGGTTTTCCATATTGCACGTCTTTCGTGATGGGAATGCGAGAGCGTCTGTCTTAGGCGGATTCGGCGCTTGAAGCGACTATGCGCAACCTCAATTTCCCGCCAATTTCGCAATCATAATGAACAGGAAGAGCACGGTCGCAGCTGCCGAAAACACCTTGTTTTCAAGGGGCTTTCCGGCGGCTGCGTGGTTACAAGTCGGCCGTCACGCGGGTAGACGTGCGTGACGAAACTCCTCACACCTTGGCAAATGACTGTTCGAGATCGGCGATGATGTCCTTGACGTCTTCGATGCCGATCGACAGGCGCACCACGTCTGGCCCGGCGCCGGCTGCCGTCTGCTGTTCCGGTGTCAGCTGGGCGTGGGTGGTGGAGGCCGGATGGATGACGAGCGAGCGCGTATCGCCGATATTGGCCAGATGGGAGAAAAGCTGCAGCCCCTCCACCAGCGCCTTGCCGGCGGCATAACCGCCCTTGACGCCGAAGGTAAAGACGGAGCCCGCCCCCTTCGGCGAATAATGCTGCTGGATGGCGTGGTTGTCGCTGTCCTCCAGGCCCGCATAATGCACCCAGCCGACCTTTGGATGTGCCTTCAGCCATTTCGCGACGGCGAGTGCATTGTCGGAATGGCGCTGAACGCGCAGCGGCAGCGTCTCGATGCCGGTCAGGATAAGGAAGGCGTTGAAGGGCGAGATTGCCGGGCCGAGATCACGCAATCCCAGAACGCGGCAGGCGATGGCAAAGGCGAAATTGCCGAAGGTCTGGTGCAACAGGACGCCGGAATATTCCGGCCGCGGCTGCGACAGCGCCGGAAATCTGTCTGTCGCCGACCAGTCGAAGGTGCCGCCATCGACAATGATGCCACCCATGGAATTGCCGTGTCCGCCAAGGAATTTCGTCAGCGAATGCAGCACGATGTCAGCGCCGTGTTCCAGCGGCCGCAGCAGATAGGGGCTCGCCATGGTATTGTCGACGATAAGCGGCAGGCCGTGACGATGGGCGACATCGGCAATCGCGGCAATATCGACGAAGGTGCCGCCGGGATTGGCGAGGCTTTCGATGAAGATGGCGCGCGTGCGCTCATTGATCTGCGCCTCGAAGCTCGCCGGGTCTGCCGCGTCCGCCCAGCGCACCTGCCAGTCGAAACCCTTGAAGGCGTGGCCGAACTGGTTGATCGAGCCGCCATAAAGCTGGCGGGCCGCGACGAAATTATCACCGGATTGCATGAGCGTATGGAAAACCAGCAATTGTGCTGCGTGACCGGAAGCGACAGCGAGCGCCGCCGTGCCGCCTTCGAGCGCCGCCACGCGCTCCTCCAGAACTGCCTGGGTGGGGTTCATGATGCGGGTGTAGATATTGCCGAACTCTTTCAATCCGAACAAAGCGGCGGCGTGATCGGCATCGCGGAAAGCATAGGCCGTCGTCTGATAAATCGGCGTCGCGCGCGCGCCGGTGGTCGGATCAGGCTGCGCACCGGCGTGAACGGCCAACGTCGAAAATCCGGGATTGTTGCTCGACATTATGTTTCCTCCATTGGAATTTTGGAGGGATCATAATGCCTTGGCGTCAAATGATAAGTGCAATCCGTACCAACTATCGCGCAATATTGAGACGCGGATACTCAATTGCCGGGCAACGGTCCATCACCACGTCCATGCCATAGGCTTCCGCCTTGGCGGCGGCATTGTCGTCACGAACCGAAAGCTGGCCCCAGATCACCGATGGTCGGTCGGGCAGCAATATCGCCTCTTCGACAATGGCCGACAAATATTCCGGCGCGCGGAAAACATCGATCATGTCGATCGCCTCAGGGATATCGGCAAGCCTGGCATAGACCTTCTGCCCTAATATCTCCTTGCCCGCCTGGCCGGGATTGACCGGAAACACGCGATACCCCTTGGACAGCAGAAAGCGCATCACGCCGTGGCTCGGCCTGTCGGGATTGGGTGAAGCACCGAGCAGGGCGATGGTTTTGACGTCAGTCAGAATTTTTCTGAGATAGTCGGGCTCGTAAGTATCATGCTGCATGTCAACTTATCCCTTCTGGAACGTCACCTGGTTTGAAGAATGCCAGCGCAAGTTCGCCATCCGAAAGCCCCGCCAGGATAGCGTCTCCTGCATGATTTCGCGAACACATCCCTGACGCCGGCGATTGCGCCCACCCTTCCCATCTAGGAAGCCTCTCCGTTCTCTTGAACCCCTGCCCGGCCAAAAATCGCTGCCACGGAAAGTTCATCGTCCTGCAGCGGTCGCTTTTTGTCCACGCAAAATGATTTCACCAAACACGGGAATTCGGATTTTATTGACTATTTCTGTCCAGTTTTTAAAAGTGGTGGAGACAGGCCTGGATATCGGCGCAAACAACATTGACGTGCAATTCATGCGCCGTTCGTCTCCTGTTTGTTTTCATTCCGTTCGCAGTTGAATTAGACATATCTAATTTTCAAGAAGTTATGTCGTAAACCAATCAATATACCGATCTGCAACGTTATAGTTAGTCATTATATGAATCTGTGAAATTTATTTTCAAAGATGTCATCTGCGAATTGATACACCTTCGCTCAAATACTCATAGAGGATCAGCGGGAACATTTAGTGAAACAGTTCATGCTTCCGGCCCAAAATGCACCCCTTGACGGAACGACGAGCCGTGCATCCAGCACTGGTGCCCGCGCCCGACAGATGAAATCCTGAGCAGAACCCTGCATCGAGCCCGCGCAAAATCATTCCGCCTTCCGACGACATGAACAAAGCGCAAATTTTACGCGTGTAGCAATATCTGCAGCAGACGCATCCCACTCGCATGGTTCGCGCGGTCGAAAATCGTGTGCATGGGCAATCGGAAAAGGCTTGTTGCCCGCGGGAAATCGATTCCGGTTTGCAAACCAATGGTATAGGTTGCCCAAATTAGCCGGCGAGCGAGTCTCTATCGTGACATTTGACATTCTTCTTCTGGTGCTCCTGGGCGCGGTGCTGCATGCCGGATGGAATGCGCTGGTCAAATCCGGATCCGACAAATCGCTGGACGCCTCGCTGATTGCGGCAGGGGCTGCGGCCTGCTCCTTGCCCTTTCTGCCTTTCCTGCCCTTTCCCGCGCCGGTGGCCATTCCTTTTCTGATTGCCTCGGCGGTTCTGCAATTCGCCTATTTCCGCCTTGTCGCCGCCGCCTATACGATCGGCGATATCGGCCTCGTTTATCCCGTCATGCGCGGTGTGGCGCCTTTGATCGTTGCCGCAACGAGCAGCCTGTTCCTCAGCGAGGTGTTAAGCCCGCTCGCACTCGCCGGCATCGCCGTCATTTCCGGCGGCATCCTGACGCTGGCTTTCGAAGCGCGGCGCGGCGGCGGAAAGGCGATCCTGGTCGCTCTTCTCAATGCCTTCGTGATCGCCTCCTACACCTTCGTCGATGGTGTCGGCGCCCGGCTTTCCGGCAATGCGATCTCCTATACGCTGTGGATGTCGCTTCTGCCGCCGGTGCTGCTGTTCGGTTTTGCCTTTTACCAGCGTGGCGTCGGCCCGGTCGCGCGGCATGTGCAACGCAACTGGTGGCGCGGCCTGATTGGCGGCGGCGGCTCCATTCTGTCCTACGGTCTGGCGCTCTATGCCATGACCAAGGCTCCCGTCGCCGTCGTCGCTGCACTTAGGGAAACCTCCATTCTCTTTGCGCTGGTGATCTCCGTCGTCATCCTGAAGGAACGCGCCAGCATTTGGCGTTATCTCGCCGGCGGTATCATTGCAGCGGGTGTTCTGGTGATGCGGCTCGGCTAAAAAGGGTCAACTTAATGGGGTAAAATAATACCCCATATCTAACATACTGTTTTTATTTATTTATTTTTACGGTCAGTAAAATCAGTCATATTGACGCTTTCACGCACACACCGTATAAGCGCGCCAGATCGGATTCCAGCCGGAATAGGGTCATTTACGGTTGCCTCTAACGGCAACCAAATCAAGCAACAAGAAACGCCCGTATACTCTTTAATCAAGAGTGTGACGGGTCCACGTTAGAAAGTGAAATCCATGTCTACTTTCGTTCAGAAGCCCGCTGAGGTGGAGAAGAAGTGGATCATCATCGACGCCGAAGGCCTCGTTGTTGGTCGCCTCGCCACCATCGTTGCAACCCGCCTGCGCGGCAAGCACAAGGCTACCTTTACCCCCCACGTTGATGATGGCGACAACGTCATCGTTATCAATGCGGAAAAGGTTGCCTTCACCGGCAAGAAGTATTCCGACAAGAAGTACTACTGGCACACCGGTCACCCGGGTGGCATCAAGGAGCGCACCGCTCGCCAGATCATCGAAGGCCGCTTCCCGGAGCGCGTCGTTGAAAAGGCTATCGAGCGCATGATCCCGCGCGGCCCGCTCGGCCGTCGCCAGATGAAGAACCTGCGCGTTTACGCCGGCTCTAACCACCCGCACGAAGCACAGCAGCCCACCGTTCTCGACGTGGCCGCGCTTAACAAGAAGAACGTAAGGAGCGCCTGATAATGGCCGATCTTTCCTCTCTGAAAGACCTCGCCCCGGCATCGGAAGCTTCGGCTCCCGTGCACGTCCGCAAGGTTGATACCCTCGGCCGCTCCTACGCGACCGGCAAGCGCAAGAACGCCGTAGCCCGCGTATGGGTGAAGGCCGGTTCTGGCAAGATCATCATCAACGGCCGCGATTTCACCACGTATTTCGCACGTCCGGTTCTGCAGATGATCCTCCAGCAGCCGCTGGTCGCAGCTGCCCGCGCCGGTCAGTTCGACATTATTGCAACGGTTGCAGGCGGCGGTCTTTCCGGCCAGGCCGGTGCCGTTCGTCACGGTGTTTCCAAGGCTCTCACCTACTTCGAACCGGGCCTGCGCCCCGTTCTGAAGAAGGGTGGCTTCCTGACCCGCGACAGCCGCGTTGTCGAGCGTAAGAAGTACGGTAAGGCCAAGGCCCGCCGTTCGTTCCAGTTCTCCAAGCGTTAATCGCTTATCGGAACAGTTCGATCAGAACTTCAAAAGGCGGGGCTTCGGCTCCGCCTTTTTTCATGACCCTTCTCCCTTGTTTTTTCGGCGAGAAGGCAGCACCTTCAGCGCAAAACGCGATGGGGTGACATATGCCGGCCAAAACAATCGACCATGCCTTTACCGCGACAACGCTGACTTCGGCCGCAACCGACCCAACCCATGCGGGCGTCCTCTCCTTCATGCGACGCAAGTATACAAAGAACCTCAAGGGCGTTTCGACGGCGATCTGGGGTATTCCGTTTGACGCGGCAACCTCCAACCGGCCGGGTGCGCGCTTCGGGCCGCAGGCGATCCGCCGCGCGTCCGCGATCTTCGACAATGATCCGCAATATCCCTTCGCGCGCGATCTTTTCGCCCATATGCCGACCATCGATTATGGCGACTGCCTGCTCGACTACGGCAACCATTGGAAAACGCCTGACACGATCGAAAAGGAAGCGCGCAGGATCATCTCCAAGACGGATTATCTGCTGACGCTCGGCGGTGATCACTTCATCACCTGGCCATTGCTGAAAGCGCATGTGGCCAAGCACGGGCGTCTGGCGCTAGTGCAGTTCGACGCGCATCAGGATACATGGTTCGATGATGGCAAGCGCATCGACCACGGCTCCTTCGTGGCGCGCGCCGTGCGCGACGGACTGATAGATCCTGACCGTTCGATCCAGATCGGTATTCGCACCCATGCGCCCGACGATTTCGGCATCCGTATTCTCCACGGTTACGAGGTGGAGGATATGCGGGCGAGCGATATTGCCTCGCTGATCGTCAAGCACACGGGCGGCATGCCTGCTTACCTGACCTTCGATATCGATTGCCTCGATCCCGCTTTCGCACCGGGAACCGGCACACCCGTCGCCGGCGGACCGACCAGCGCCAAGATTCTCTCGGTTCTGCGCGGGCTCGGCCAGCTTGATATTCGCGGCTCTGACGTGGTGGAGGTGGCACCCGCTTACGATCATGCGGATATTACCGCCATTGCCGGGGCCACCGTTGCAATGTATATGCTTGGCCTGCGTGCCGAACGGCTGGCGAAGGCTGGCTGACGAATAAAACGGCACTTGCCGAACTGATTCCGAATACCCTCGCAACCCTTTGAAAAGGCAGGACAAGGACATGACAGCGAAGATCTTCATCGATGGCGAACACGGCACCACGGGTCTGCAGATCCGCACGCGCCTTGCCGGTCGCCGCGATATCGAGCTGCTGTCCATTCCAGAGACCGAGCGCCGCAACGCGGCGATGCGCGAGGATTTGCTCAACAACGCCGACATTTCGATCCTCTGCCTGCCGGATGATGCCTCGAAGGAGGCTGTCTCCATGGTGGCCGGCAACAATAATGTCCGCATTATCGACACCTCCACCGCCTATCGCGTCCATCAGGACTGGGCTTACGGTTTTGCCGAAATGGACCGGGACCAGGGCGAGAAGGTTCGCTCGGCCCGTTTCGTCGCCAATCCCGGCTGCTACCCGACCGGCGCAATCGGCCTC
Source organism: Agrobacterium fabrum str. C58 (assembly GCF_000092025.1). Taxonomy (NCBI): domain Bacteria; kingdom Pseudomonadati; phylum Pseudomonadota; class Alphaproteobacteria; order Hyphomicrobiales; family Rhizobiaceae; genus Agrobacterium; species Agrobacterium fabrum. The sequence goes on along the minus strand of NC_003062.2, from coordinate 1,234,503 downwards.
ATCCGTCCGCTGCGCGCTAGCGGCATCCTGCCCGACGGTTATCCGGTCAGTGTCAATGCGGTCTCCGGTTACACCGGCGGTGGCAAGCAGATGATCGCGCAGATGGAGGACCAAAGCCGCGACGATGCGATCAGCGCCAATAATTTCCTGTATGGCCTGACGCTGAAGCACAAGCACGTGCCGGAAATGACCATTCACGGTCAGCTCGACCGCGCACCGCTGTTTGCGCCCTCCGTCGGGCGTTTCCCGCAGGGCATGATCGTGCAGGTTCCGCTGTTTGCAGCGGACCTTGCGGAAGGCACCACGATCGAAACCATCCATGCGGCGCTGACCGCCCATTATGCGGGCCAGGACATCGTCAGCGTCGTGCCGCTTGCCGAAAGCAAGGGGATTTCCCGCATCGACGCTGAGGAGCTGGCGGGCAAGGACACGATGAAGCTCTTCGTTTTCGGTACGCCGGGCGGTGAGCATATCAATCTCGTGGCGCTGCTCGACAATCTCGGCAAGGGTGCCTCCGGCGCTGCGGTACAGAACATGGAGTTGATGCTCTCGGCATGATCAGCAATACGCCGTCTTTTCCGGCCTCGTGGAATATCGAGGCCGCAAAACGCATCGCCGATACACCGGCCGGCATCGTTTACGAACTGACGCGCAAGGACGGCTCCCTTGCCATTGCCAAGGTTCTGAAAAAGAAGGTGCTGAAAGACAGCCTTCGCGGCGCGGATTTCATCGCATGGCGCGCGGGTATCGGTTGCGTCGAACTGCTCGACCAGTCCGACAATATTCTGTTGATGGAACATGCCGGCACTGAGACCCTTCGCGACGTGCTGTTCCGCGATGGCAACGACGATGCCACCACGGAAATCGCCGCCGAGGTTCTGCTTCGATATCACCAGCCATCAGAGCAGTCGCCGCCGTCCAGCCTGCTGACGCTGCCGCTCTATTTCGAAAGCCTGTTCCGCAAGGCCGAACAGGATCGTTCCGACGGCGTCGACAGCCCCTTTGTCGAGGCAGCAAGGCTTGCGCAGACGCTGATTGACCAACAGCGGGATATCAAGCCGCTGCATGGCGACCTGCACCATGAGAATATCATGCACAGCGATCGCGGCTGGATCATCATCGATCCGGCCGGCCTGATCGGCGATGCGGCGCTTGATGTCGCCAACATGTTCTCCAATCCGCTCGACCGTTTCGACCTCACCCGCAGCGAAGCCCGCATCGCCTCCATGGCAGCGATCTTTTCAAGGGCGCTGCAACGGGACGAACGGCTATTGCTGCAATATGCCTTCGCCTATGGCTGCCTTTCGGCCACGTGGCACGAAGAGGACGGCAATGCGGAAGAACGCGACAACGAACTCGCCGTCGCGGCAACCATCAAGGCAGTCCTGAAACATTTTTGAGCGGGGTCAGTCCCTGACTTCGACAGCAACGGGCGCCGGATATTCACCGATGAAACCGCGCCAATGGGCGACCGAAAAGCCGAGCAGGATCAGTGCCATGCCCTGATGGGCGAGCGCCACATGGATATCGACATGCATCAGCAGCGTGGTGATGCCTAGCCCCGCCTGAACGGAGATGAGCACAAAGAACAGGACCGCGCGGCGGGCATGTGGCGTGCCGGGCAAGGCGCGGGCCATCGACACCATATGCCACAGCGTGGCGGCAAACAGCGTGTAGGCACCCAGGCGATGGACGAATTGCACCGTCTTCGGGTTTTCGAACAGGTTTATCCACCAGGGCTGTTGCAGGAAGAGATCACCCGGCACCAGCGAACCATCCATCAGCGGCCAGGTATTATAGGAAAGGCCGGCATTCAGCCCCGCCACCAGTGCGCCGAGATAGATCTGGAACAGACAGAGCACCGTCAGCAGCGCGGCAAAGCCCCTGCCAGTCCGCTCATCCGCCGCATCAGGCGAATGATGCGACAGGCCTCGCAATATCCACATGCAGCCCGCGAAGATGAGGCAGGCGATCGTCAAATGGGTGGCGAGGCGATATTGCGAAACATCCGTGCGGTTGACGAGGCCTGATGACACCATCCACCAGCCGACGAAGCCCTGAAAACCGCCAAGCGCCAGAAGGCCGACGAGCGGCAGGCGCAGGCGCTTTTCGACCCGGCCGGTGAGCCAGAAGAAGGCAAGCGGCAGGGCGAAGACGAGGCCAATGGTGCGGGCGAGCAGGCGATGGGCCCATTCCCACCAGAAAATCGTCTTGAACTCATCAAGCGACATGCCCTTGTTGATTTCCTGATATTGGGGAATGCGCTTGTAGAGCTGGAATTCCTCTTCCCACTCAGCCACGGAAAGTGGCGGAATGGCGCCGTGGATCGGCTTCCATTCCGTGATCGACAGGCCGGATTCGGTGAGCCGCGTGGCGCCGCCGACGAGGACCAGACAGAACAGCGTGAAAAGCACGACGCGCAGCCAGATGCGCAGCAGGCGGCGGTCCTTTTCCTGTTTCTGCAGGGCGGCCTCCACCACCATGTCCACAGAACCATTTGCCATCGTCATGCCGTTCGAACGCATCTTTCAGGTCTCCCTCATACAGTCATGTTGATTAGCCTCAACCGGCACTACAAAACAAGGCCTCAGGGTTTGCGGCATGGGGTCGCGGCGCTATAGTCGCGCCACATGTTCAATAACGGAAGATTTCATGCACCCTCGCCTCAGATCACTCATCGGCACCGTCGTCATTATCTGCCTCGTCGTCATTTATGCCGTCGCGGCGACGGCCATTGCATCGGCGACGCTGGCGCAATCGCCGTGGTGGGTGCATCTCGCCTATTTCGTGCTGAGCGGGGTCCTGTGGATCCTGCCGGCGATGCTGATCATCAAATGGATGGCCGGTTCAAAAAAACAGGGCTAAGCGCAGTCGGCTACAGGACACCCTGAGGTCGCAATTTTATAAACAGATTGTTTGCCGCTCAACGATATAGTCCGACCGAAACAACCGGAGAGAGTGGATGGTGGCTGAGGGGCCGGTCACAATCAGCGAGGATAAAGCGCCGACCGCCGTGCACAACGAGCGGCGCGGTGCCGATCGTCTGGTGATCGACCTCGTCGATGACGCCACGACCATTCGCTCCGACTGGGAACAGCTGGAAAACGACCCGCTCAATTCGCTGCATCAGAGATTCGGCTGGTGCTCCATCTGGGCGCAAACGCAGGAGAGCGCCCTTCTGACCCTGCGCGGCCGGCAGGAAGGCAGGACCATCTTCCTGCTGCCGCTCGAAATCGTGCAGGAGGGCGGCATCCGCAAGGCGCGTTTTCCCGGTGGCCGTTTCAACAACATCAATACCGGGCTTTTCGAACCGGCCTTTGCCGCGCGCGCCGGCCAGGAAATCGCCGCCGCGATTGCCCGCGAGGCGCGCAAGCTGCTTGATGGCCGGGCCGATATTCTCGCGCTGCAGAACATCCCCCTGATCTGGCGCGGCAGGACCAGTCCACTCTCCTATCTGGCTTCCGTCGAGAACCAGAACCCGGCCTTCCAGCTTCCGCTGCTCGACAGTTTCGAGGCCACGCTTCGGCAGGTCAATGCCAAGAGACGCCGGAAGAAATTTCGCATCCAGAGCCGTAGGGCCGGGGAAATGGGTGGCTACAGCCATGTGATCGCTCGATCCCCGAAGGAAAAATGCGAATTATTGCAGACATTCTTCCGACAAAAGGCCAACCGTTTTGCCTCGCAGGGCATTCCCGATGTGTTTCGTGACCAATCGGTGAAAGACTTCTTCTACGATCTCGCCAATTTTCCGGAAACCGGGACGAACACACTGCTGGAGCTGCATGCCATTCGCCTGCATGGCGTCCATGAAGGCATCATCGCTGCCGTGGCCGGTCTGTCGCGCAAGCAGGATCACATCATCTGCCAGTTCGGTTCGATCGATGAGTCTTTTTCAGAACTCAGCCCCGGCGAATTGCTGTTCTGGCTGATGATCGAAAGGGCATGCCGCGAAAAGGCGACGATTTTCGATTTCGGTGTGGGTGACCAGCTGTACAAACGCAGCTGGTGCCCGCTTTCCACCGCGCAGCACGATATATTCCTGCCGGTGACGTTGAAGGGCCGGGCAGCGGCTTGCGCCTATGCCGCCATCGCCCGGACGAAGAGCCTGATCAAATCCAATCCGGCGCTTTATGCATTGATCCAGCGTTTTCGCGCCGGACGGCCAAGAGCGGAAGCCTCGGCCGCCGACTGAGCGGGGTTTCGCGGCCAGTCAGGCGGCGCTCAGATGATCCGGCTTGCGCATACCCGTCATCGGTAACGCCTGCTTATAGCCCTGTGCTACCAGGTCATCGAGCGTCTTTTCCAGCATCTCACCATCCCGGCCGGGAACGGAAACGATGATTTCCGCCGGCAGATTGCGCAGCATTTTCTCAAGACTCGCAATCTGTACCGCGCCGCATTCGACGAGAACCGTATCGTAGGCGTCCGACAACGCGCTGAGGATCATCGTCAGGCGGTCTATGGCGCGCATGGCCTCACGCGGCTGGGCATTGCCGCGCGGTACGATATGGGCGTCGGACAGGCGGTCTCCGTGAATGGTTTCACCAAAGGCGGCCGCACCGGCCAGAAGGTCCATGACACCGGGAAGCCCGGCTTCGGGTGCCATCAGCCGCGTCGGACAACCGGACGCCGTCATATCGACGAGAACGACCGATCGGCCCATTTCGGACAAGGCGCGCGCCAGCATCACGGTTGAGGTTGAACCGCTATCACCGGCCGGGGACACGACGGCGGCGACCGGTTTGGCAAGCCGCGTGGTCAGGAAACCCGCAACGGCATCGATCGAAAAATCGTCTGACGTGTCGACGTCCTCTTCTGCCGCCACCTCTTGAGCTGTAACCACCTCTTCTTTTGGCAAGGCCGGTATCGCAGCCATGGCCGCGACGGGCATCTGCCGCTCCTCCTCGGCGACCTTATGGTGCGCCGCGACCGGAATGGCCTGGGGAGCTGGCTGGATTGCCTCGTGACGCGCAGTAACGGGCTGTTCCGGCACATCCGTGGCCCCATCCGTCTCGACCCGCGCGCGTGTCGGTGGCGGATCGGAGAGCGGCGGAACCTGGCTCCGGCCCACTGGCTTCAGAGCCCGGCCGGTGAAGAGTTCCACCAGCATGACGACAATACAGGAGAGCAGAAAGGCTGCGAGCGTCACGACGATGGTGATGGCGCCGGTTTTCGGGAAATAGGGTTCGCGCGGCTCAACCGCCGCCGAAATGACACGCGCATCGGCCGGCGTGGAATCCACCGAACCTGCCCGCGACGTCGCTTCGCGATAACGGGCGAGATAGGTTTCGAGGAGCTGCCGCTGGGCCGAGGCCTCGCGCTCGAGATCGTTGAGGCCCACCTGCTGTTCGCCGGCGCGCACGCTTTCCGATTTCAGCACGTTCAGTTGCTGAACGAGTTGCCGCTCGCGCAGGCGCGATAGGTTTGCCTCGTTTTCAAGGCTTGCGAGTACCTTGCGGGTCTCTTCCTGAATCTGCCGCTCTATGCCGGCAAGCTGGTTGCGCAGCGCCCTGATGCGCGGATGGCCTTCCAGCAACGAGGAGGTGAGATCGGAAATCTGGCTGCGGATCGACGTTTCGTTTTCCTTCAGCCTCTGGATCGTCGGGGAGGCAACGACATCGGGGAAGGTATCGAGCGCGCGGCCGCTTGCCAGCGCATTACGCACGCCTTCGGCCCGGGCTTCCGCATTGGCGCGCTCGCCACGGATACGGCCGAGTTCGGTAGAGATATCGCTGAGCTGGCGGGTGGCGAGCGTTTCGCCCTGCCCAGCCGAGAGAAGGTCGGACGAGGCGCGATAATCCGCGACTTTTCTGTCCGCATCGCGCACCTTCTCGCGCAGACTGGCGATTTCCGGCTCCAGCCAGCGTGCCGCTTCTGTGCTGGTGCCCAGCTTCGCGCCGCTCTGCAACGCAATATAGGCCTTCATCATCTCATTGGGGATGGCGGCGGCGAGCTTCGGATCCTTCGAGGAGAATTCGACCGTGATGACGCGCGAGCTTTCGACCTGATAGACCTGCAGCTTCTCCCGGAAAGCCGTCAAGACACGCTCCTCGGGCAGCACCTGCAGCGGATCCTTTTTGAGACCGACCCCGACCAGTAGCTGCGAGACGAAGGAAGGATGGGCTTCGGGATCGAACTCATCAAGCTCATAAAGCTTCATGTCTTTCGCGACCTGCTTGATGAGGTCGACCGATTGCAGGATCTGCACCTGGCTGGAAACGGTCAATTCATCGAGCACGGGTTCGGCGGGCGCATTTGACTGCTGCGACGCGCCGAAAGAGGCCGCACGGGATTCGATGAGCACGCGCGCCTCGCCCTTATAGGCAGGCGACATCATGCTGGCAGCCACAAAGGCGGCGCCTCCGGAGAGAAGGGTGATCGCCGCGATCCGCCCCCTGCGTCGCCATATCGCCGCAACAAGTTGCGCAAGGTCGATATCCACATCCCTGTCGTCAATACGATCGCCGTTCATGCAAGCTCCGTAACCGAGACAAACCTCGGGCGCTCAAATATAGATGGCCAATTTTCGCGAAGTTTAAGTCTTGCCGGTAACACAACCGTTAATCTCGGAGAATCCGACGAAATAAAGCCGATATTACCATCGCTCGCGCCTGATGTTTACCGGCCATTAACCCTAACAGAACGATAAGAATGGTCAAAGATCGACTCGGAGCCAGATGAGATGCCGCTCGCCGGATCACGACATGTCACCGCACTGACGCTAGCCGTTTTAACGGCCCTTTCCGGTTGCGCGGCATATCAACCCGCACCGCGCTCATTTAATGAGGCTGCGCTGCAACCCTATCACGTCGATAGCGGCGACAGGCTGCGCATCAACGTTTTCGAACAGGTCGGGCTGACCAATACCTATACCGTCGATCAGGCGGGTTACGTCGCCTTCCCGCTTGTCGGTCAGGTTCCCGCCCGCGGCAAGACGCTGCCGCAGCTCGAAGCCGCGATCGCCGCCAAGCTCCGGCAGGGGTATCTGCGCGATCCCGACGTGACCATCGAAATCGACCGTTACCGTCCTGTCTTCATCATGGGTGAAGTCGGTCGTCCCGGCCAATATTCCTATGTGCCGGGCATGACCGTGCAAAACGCCATCGCCATTGCCGGCGGTTTTTCCCCGCGCGCCAACCAGGCGGATGTCGACATTACCCGCAAGATCAATGCCGAGGTGATGACCGGCCGCATCGGGATCAGCGCGCCAATTCTGGCGGGCGATACCGTCTATGTACGCGAACGCTTCTTCTGAAAACGGAGCGGTGAACGTGTCGGATGACGGCCCTCCCCTGCGCATCATTCATTGTTTCCGCTCACCCGTGGGCGGCGTTTTCCGCCATGTGCGCGATCTGATCGAGGAACATGTCAGGCAAGGCCACAAGGTCGGCATCGTCTGCGACAGCTCCACCGGCGGTGCGCATGAGGAACGGCTTTTCGCACAGATCACCCCGATGCTGGAGCTTGGCCTCACCCGCCTGCCCATCCGCCGGTCGATCAGCCCCGGCGACCTCCTGGCGCTGTGGAAATCCTACAAGCACATCAAAAGTTTGCGGCCGGACATTCTGCACGGGCACAGCGCCAAGGGTGGCGCTCTTGCCCGGCTGATCGGCTCACTCCTGCGGGCGAACAGGTATCGCGTAGCCCGCCTCTATTCACCGCATGGCGGCAGCCTGCATTATGCCCGAAACAGCCTGAAGGGGCAGCTCTTCCTGCGACTGGAGCGATTTCAGGAGCATTTCACCGATGCGCTCTGTTTCGTCTGCAATTTCGAGCAGGAGACTTACGAAACCAAGGTCGGCAAGCCGCGCACCCGCACCGCGATGATCTATAACGGCGTTCAGGAGAGCGAATTCGAAACCGTCCCTCCCCGCGACGGTGCTGCCCGTTTCCTCTATATCGGCATGCTGCGTGACCTTAAGGGGCCGGATGTCTTCATCAGGGCCTTCGCAAAAATGGAGCGCAGCATCGGCCAGCCCATGTCCGGCGTCATCGTCGGCGACGGACCAGACAGGGACAAATATGCGGCGATGATCGCCACGGCCGGGCTTTCCCGGCGGATTTCCATGCATGCGGCGATGCCCGCCAGACAGGCCTTCGAACTCGCCACCACGGTGGTGGTGCCTTCGCGCGCGGAAGCTATGCCCTATATCGTTCTGGAAGCGCTTGCGGCGGGAAAAACCGTCATCGCCTCGCATGTTGGCGGTATTCCCGAAGTTCTTGGAGAAGACAGCGAGGCGCTTGTTCCGGCCGGTGACGCCGATGCGCTGGCGCGGACCATGGTCAAGGATGCGGCGGATGCCGACTGGGCGCAGCGGGTCATGCCGCATCCCGACAGCTTTAAGGCGAAATTTTCAACCCCTGTTATGGCCGATGAGATGATGAAACTCTATCGTGACCTACTGACGACCTAAAGTCATTTTAAAAACACGATTTTTAATTGTATATTCCAGCCGTCCTGTAGAAATCCATCATAAACGTTTCTTAGCATGTTTCGGCTAGTTTCCAGCTCGTAGAGCGCCCTTTCGACCATCCAGACGTGACTGGGAGGCTCTACCACTTAGAAGTTGCGTATCGTCCGGTCGAAAATCGAATGCGAGTTTCGGGCCGATGCGCTAGAGGGTGCGGACCAAAGCAATGACCAAGACTGACAAGGACAGACTGCAATTCGATCTGGCGTCATTGCGCAAGAAACTCTCCGACTACGAAGCCGGGGGTGCTGCGGCATCCGAAACCATCGTTCTCAATCCGCTTGCACGGCAAATTGCCAACCAGCTTCGCGCCGGTAACCATTCACCTAACATGGTGATCGGGCAATTGCGGCTTCTCGAATTCACGATGCTCGTGATCATAGCTGCCGTCGTCAACGGTATTGCAGCCGATCGCGGCCTTGAAACCTTCCTGAAGGTTTTCAGCGGCGGCGTGCTGGGTGCGGCACTCTGCGTCTTCCTGCTGCAGGCGGGTGATTGCTATCAGCTTCCCACGTTGCGCACGCCGCTAAAAATGTTTGCCCGCATTCAGGGCGCCGTCTGCCTTTCCTTCGTGGGAATTGCCTGTTTCCTTCTCGTCTTCTTCCCGGAAACGCTGCAGTCCTGGCAGGCCTTCGCCATCTGGTATGCAACGGGCGCGATCGCGATTTTCGCCGGTCGGTTGATCCTTGGCTTTGCCATCCGCCACTGGGGCCGCAACGGCGTGATGGAACGCCGCGCCGTCATCGTCGGCGGCGGCGATGCCGCGAGAGACCTTATCCGTTCGCTGGAGCAGCAGTCCGACAACGACATCCGCATCTGCGGTATTTTCGACGACCGGAAAAGCGAGCGGTCTCCCGAAGTTGTCGCCGGTTATCCCAAGCTCGGCACCTTTGCGGAACTGGTGGAATTCGCCCGCCTGACGAAGCTCGACATGCTGATCATCGCCCTGCCGCTCAGCGCCGAGGCGCGCATTCTCCAGCTTCTGCGCAAGCTGTGGGTTTTGCCGGTCGATATCCGCATTGCCGCCCATGCCAATAAATTGCGCTTCCGCCCGCGCGCCTATTCGCATGTCGGCAAGGTGCCTATGCTCGATGTGTTCGACAAGCCGATCCGCGACTGGGATTCGGTGGCGAAACGGCTATTCGACATCACCTTCAGCCTCATGGGGATCGCCCTTTTCTGGCCGGTGATGCTCGCTGCGGGAATTGCCGTGAAAGCGACCTCCAAAGGTCCGGTCCTCTTCAAGCAGAAGCGCCACGGCTTCAACAATGAGACCATCAACGTCTGGAAGTTCCGTTCCATGTATACGGAGCTCAGCGATCCCACGGCGAAAAAAGCCGTCACGAAGAACGATCCGCGCGTCACACCGGTTGGCCGCTTCCTGCGCAAATCCTCGATGGACGAACTGCCGCAGCTTTTCAACGTTCTCTACGGCGACCTCTCTTTGGTCGGCCCGCGCCCGCACGCCGTTCACGCGCAGACGGGCGATCTGAAATATACCGAGGTGGTGGAACATTATTTCGCCCGCCACAAGGTCAAGCCCGGGGTGACCGGCTGGGCGCAGATCAATGGCTGGCGCGGCGAGATCGACCACGGCGACAAGATCAAGTTCCGAACCGAATATGATCTCTATTACATCGAGAACTGGTCGCTGTTTCTCGATCTGAAGATCCTGTTCCTCACGCCGATCCGGCTGCTGAAATCGGAAAATGCCTATTGACCCATACCGGTTACCAGCACACGGCGGATTTTGACGCACCCTTAGCCACCATGCGGCTCATCGGCGCGTTCTTCATCGCATTTGGGGTGTTTCTCTCCGGTTTCGTCATTTCCGAACCGGCGCCTTACGAATTGATGATGGTGGGACAGGTGGCCTTGTGGTTCCTGCTCGGCCTTCGCCTTTCGCGCACCATCGTCCTGCTTTTATGCCTGCTGCTTGCCTTCAACGTCGGCGGTTATCTTTCGCTCACCACGATGGCCGATCTGGATGAGGGACCGCTCTATCTCGCCGTGTCGACCTTTCTGGCGCTGACCTCGGTGTTTTATGCGGCGATCGTGGAGGACAAATACCAGCGGCTACTGTTGATTTTCCGGGCCTGGCTGACGGCGGCGCTCATCACCGCGCTGCTTGGCATCATCGGTTATTTCCATGCCATTCCGGGCTTTGAGGTCTTCACCCTTTACGATCGTGCCAAAGGTGCCTTTCAGGACCCCAACGTCTTTGGTCCCTTTCTGGTGACACCGTCGCTTTACCTCATCTATGGGCTTCTCACCGGCAAGGCGATGCATGCGCCCTGGCGCATCCTTGGGCTGCTCATTCTCGCGCTTGGCATATTCCTGTCGTTTTCACGCGCGGCCTGGGGCCTTTTTCTGTTCGCCACCATTCTCCTCGTCTTCGTCATGCTCCTGAAGGAGCGGACGGCGGCATTTCGCCTGAAAATCCTCGTGCTGTTCCTCGTCGCGGCTGGCCTTATGGTCGCGGCTGTCATCATCGCGCTGCAGTTCAAGCAGGTGGCGGATCTGTTCTCCAGCCGTGCCTCGGCGGTGCAATCTTATGATGGTGGGCATCTCGGGCGTTTTGCCCGCCACTATCTCGGCTTCCTGCTTGCCATGGAACATCCGCTCGGCATCGGCCCGATGGTGTTCGACGATATCTTTCCCGCCGCCGAACATAATATCTGGCTGAAAAGCCTGACTACCCATGGCTGGTTTGGTTTCGTCATCTATCTCACCCTCATCTGCTGGACGATCGCCGCCGGTTTCCGACATCTGCTGCGGCCACGCCCCTGGCAGTCGTTCCTGATCATTTCCTGGGTGACCTTCGTCGGGCATGTGATGATCGGCGCCGTCATCGATACCGACCACTGGCGGCATTTCTTCCTGCTGCTCGGCATATTGTGGGGATGCATGGCGCTGGAAAAACGTGAAAGCCTGCGCCGCCGCCCGCGCGCCGCATAAAGTCCTTCCCTTACGGAACCTTACACCATTTCATGCGTTTAGCCCCCGATTCTGATCGTCAAACGGGGAGACATCTTATGACGCAGACCAATAATCTCTATCTCATCATCGGCGCACTCCTTGTGGTCCTCGTTGGCCTTGGAGCCTATGTCTGGCATGAGGAAAGCAAGCCGAAGGGGATCGAGATGAATATCGGCCCGAACGGCGTTTCCGTTCAGGAGAATTAAGCCGCAAGCGTCGCGCAAAGTCCGGCCTTTAAGACCGGGTGCATCCCAAGCCGAAATATGGCCTGGATGCACCCGGTCTTCTTATGAGAGGAGACGAAAGGCGGGATAAATTTCCGCCGAGCCGGTTCGGTACGAATGATGCGTATCGCCCGATCATGGACACAGCTCGTTATGGTCTCCTCCATCGACCTTTCCACCCGCCTCACCGCCACCAGACTGGCCCTCAAGGCCATCAAGGAGCAGGAAGACAGTTCCGTCGCCCAATCGTCTTCGACGCGGACGGCCCTTCTCGGCTCCTATGGGCTCGACAGCTCTTCTTCCACCAATACCAGGCTGACACAGCTTCTAGCGCAATATGACCAGGCTTCCGGCGACGACACACAGACCGAGGTCACGGATATGCAGCCTTCTTCCGGCGACATCACCAAGGCCGATTTCATGAAAGGGCTGAAGGGGATGCTGGAGGAGCTGAGCAAGGATCCGGACAAGGCATCGCAGGCCAACGCCATGCTGGAGGCCTTGAAGGCCGGCACGCTGACGGTCTCCGATCCCGCCGACGGTTTACAGATCAAAGCCTGGGATGTGGCATCCGATACAGAAACCACCTCCAAACCTTCGATTGAGATCACCACGACTGGATGGAGCGACTTTCTGAAGGAACATCTGAAACGCGATGGTTCGACCTATGCCAAGGGCGCCAGCGGCGCCTATGTCGACACCATCTCCGGTGACAATGCGTTTTTCGGCAGCGTCGGTAGCCGTTATTATTATCTCACCTGGCCACAGGCGAAAAATGGCAGCCTGACTATCTAGTCCATGGCTCCGGCACACCGAACGACACGCTGCGGCATGGAGGACCATGCCGCAGTGTTGTTGCTTTTCTCCTTCAGACCGCTGGCGCGGCAGCCGGTTCGCCTCCGCCGGACAGCGCCTTTTGCAGCTGCGCTTCCTGTTCCGGCGACAGGGAGGTCTTGATGACGCGCCCGCGCAGGCCTTCAAGTTCGGCCAGCACCTTTTCCGGCTGCACCTTGCGGATCAGCACAAAGAGCGCCGAGGAGCCATTCGGAATGGTTTCACCCAGCGACTTGATGAAATCGTCATCAATGCCGAAATCCGTGAGCGACCCCGCCAATGCGCCCGTGCCGGCGCCAATCGCCCCGCCAATGGCGAAACCAGCCAGCGGATTGAGGAATAGCAGGCCGACGAGACCGCCCCACAGACCGCCGGACAGGAAACCGGAGCTTGCGCCGATTGCCGTCAGATTGACGCTCTGTTTCAGATGCACCTTGCCGTTTTCATCCCGGACGACGACGACGGCATCCTCCAGATCGACCAGATATTCCTTTTTCAGACCTGCAAGCTTCAGAAGGACCCGATCGGCCTCTTCCGTTCCGTCAAAACCAACAACGACGAGTTCGGACATGGTTGTCTCCCTGAGTTTCAATTCCGTTGCGATTGAACGCCAAACAAGGTGGCTTGTTCCGGCCATGATGGGAAGAGGATATGTCATGCGTTTGACGGTTGTTCATCTGGGGGAGGCATTGCCCCTTTCCGGCCCTCCCCTGCCGTCCACACCCTTTGATCCTTTTTTTATGAAAAGACCATTTTCCGCTTGCGCCCTAACAGGCTTATATATAAACGGCTTTCAGGTTCGGAGCGTAGCGCAGCCCGGTAGCGCACTTGACTGGGGGTCAAGGGGTCGTGGGTTCGAATCCCGCCGCTCCGACCATTAAATCAGATAGATAGCCAGTTCCCCCAGAGCTGGCTATATTTGTTTCAGCTATCTGTAGACGGCGCTATGCGCGAATTGAAAAGACCCGTTTCGGGTGTGCATTTGTCCAAGCCTTGATAATCAGGTGTGCTGAGATGGCAAAAGAACCAAAAATAGAACACTCGGAATTCTCGGGCGAGTTTGAGGATGACGGTATCACCGTTCTCGTTGATATTTACCGGCCCGCCGGCACCCAGCAGGACTGGGCGCTCGAGGTCATCAGCGAGCACGACGACGTCACCACCTGGGACGAGCCTTTCGCGACCGACAAGGACGCCTGGGAAGAATTCCTGGCCACCTGTGAGAAAGATGGGATTCGCAGCTTTCTGGATGGCGAGGATCCATCGGTGCATTGACGGGAATCGGTGACACCAAACCTTAGAGTTTGGGCTCAAGTCCCCCGCCGGCCATTAGCTCCATCGTCCTTTCTTTTGCTCAGGGGTTCTCCGGTTAAATCCCCGAAACTATGAGCTCAATTTTAACCTGGCCGACCGTGGAAGGACGGCGCGCATTGCCTTGTTGACTCTCTGCTAAAATTAGAACATTTAGTGAACAAAAGAGAGGTCACCCAATATGCCCGACGCTGAAAAAATCATCCCCATCAGGCCTGACGACATCGCGGGATACGTTATCCAGTGTCACGACGGCGATGCGAAGGCGGCCATCGAGGCCCTTCTCGGCGAAATCGAGCGTTTGCAGGAACAGCTTTCCCTTGCCGTCGCCATCATGGGAAAAGGATATACACGCGGATGGAAGCCCGGCACGGGGCGAGATTAAAATTACCATCTTCGCAGGCGGCCCCTGGCAGGCGCCCTGACGCAGGCAAGCCTGCATGATGGAGCCGTTACGCATTCAGGCAAAAGCCCCCCCCCCGCCCTGTCGACGTTAGGCCACAGGACGAAGGGGCAATTTCAGGGCAACATAGCCGCTAGTTGGATATAGGGATAAAGAAGGGCGACGGCATCCGCTACGACGCAGGTCTGAAGCCGTGCTCAATATTCGTTGGATGCGATAGCGAAGTCGTCGGTGATCGGCATTTTTTCCGCATTTTCCCAGGTGCGGTCCATGGCATAAGCTGCGGAAAGATAGGGAATGCTGACATGTCCATAACGAATGGAAAGTTGGCTCTCCGCTTCCTCTTCACCGAGACGTGCGATGCGGCTAAGATAGAGCGCCGTCGCAAGGCCGGTTCTGTCCGCGCCCGACTTGCAATGGATGAGAATGGGTTTCGGCGCATCGCGCATGATGGCAACCAGCTGATTGACCTGATTCATGTCCAGCTCCCGGCTGGCCGACATGCCGAAATCGATGTGGTTCAGGCCGAGCTTCTTCGACGTTTCCACCTCGTCGCGATACCAGCTCTCCGCTTCGTTGGAACCGCGCAGATTGATCACGGTCTTTATTCCGTGATCCTCGGTATAACGAACCAGCTCTTCACTGCTGGGCTGGTTGGAGCGATAAAACTGTCCCGCGACAACCTCGTGAAAATTACCGAGGAGCTGGATCGCATAGAGGTAACCGCCTGCCGCAAGCACAATAAAACCCATGCCCCAAAGCGAGCACTTCCAGAATCTTCGCATAATAAAACGGTTCCCTCATTGGACGAGAGAACGGATACATGTAGATTCTGACAGTAAGCTGAAAGATATGCGACAGTATTGTAAGAGTGAAAAAATTGCGTTTGATCAACGCACGAAAACGTAAACCGCATAAATCGCGATGAGTGCGGCAGCCGCCGCGGCCGTTATGGCACCGAGACGTTTTTCAATGAAGTGGCGCACCGATTCCCCGTATCGCTGCAGCAATCCGGCGAGGATGAAAAAGCGCGCGCCGCGTGCGACGATGGCCGAAAGAATGAACAGACCAAGGCTGATATTGGCCGCACCGGAGAGGATCGTCACGACCTTGATGGGCGGAAGATGCGCGAGCCCCGAGGTCACCAGCAGCAGAACGATGGTTTCGTAGTTCACCGAGTTCTTCAGTTGCTCGAAGCTGTCGAGCTTGCCGTAAAATTCAAGAATGGGCCGGGCGATGCTTTCAAAGGCATAATGGCCGAGAAACCAGCCGGCAATGCCGCCGAGAACCGAAGCGACGGTTGCCACCAACGCGTAAAACATCGCCTTTTTCGGCTTGGCCAGCACCATGGGCAGGAAAAGCACATCCGCAGGCACGACGAAAACCGAGCTTTCCACGAAAGCGACGATCGCCAGCCACCACACGGCGGTTTTGCGCGCGGCGAGCGCCATCGTCCATGCATAGATGTTTTTCAGCATTTCGTGTCCCCGGAAAGAATGTTGCGAAGGGAGGCAGGCATATCGGTGGTGCTTCACGCGGCTTGTCGATCGCAAACCGAAGGCCAACGCGCCCGGCTTGCGGATGAGGATTAGACACAACGCAACAGAATGGCAAATGTTGGAAGATTTATTTTTGCATCGCAAAAAATCATAAAGCCAAGCATTTCCAGCTCCCAGCAAAGCCGGTTGCTGCAATGCGAAATTTCAGCCTGCGGTAGATTAACTCGCCCTTTTGCTGTAGAATGAGAGGTGGAGGAATGAGGAGGAAGTTATCATGGAATATGTAAGCTTCGTTACATCAATCAATCCGGTCATACTTGTCATACTGCTGGTGGTTCTTCTCGCAGGCGCCTACAGCAGCTGGGTTTCGCACTGATCTTACCGGGATCACTCGACCAAATGTGAAGGCTGCGTTTCTATCGGTGATAGGCATCGGGCCGGATGAATGTTATCAACCCCGGAGGTAAAACAACTCCCGGGAAGTCGCATGACGAACGAATTCGCATTCACTGACACGTCTGAAAAGCTCAGCACGACGCTTGAAAAGCTGATAGCAAAACTGCAGGGCCAGACGATCACGTTGCGCGAGTTGATGGAAGCGATCGGCGAACAGGGCCTTTTGCTTATCTGCGCGATCGCGTCGCTGCCATTTCTCATTCCGGTTTCCATTCCGGGCGTCAGCACGGTCTTTGGTGCGGCAATCATCCTTGTCAGCCTGGCAATCACGCTGAACCGCCTGCCATGGCTGCCGGCAAAAATTCTCGACCGCCAGATGGAAACAGCAAAGCTTGTTCCGGCGTTGCAGAAAGGCGTCGCAATCGTCTCCAAGCTCGATGGTTATATCCGCCCGCGCATTCCAGCCCTGACGACGGGCGTCGTCACAAACCGGATAAACGGGCTCGCGCTGATGACGGCGGGCGTGCTGTTGATGATGCCGCTTGGCTTTATTCCCTTTTCCAACACATTGCCGGGTGTCGCGATCCTGCTTTTGTCCGCCGGGATGATCCAGAGGGATGGCGTCACCGTGCTCGGCGGTTATCTGTTTCTTGGACTGACGGCGATTTATTTTACCGCGCTGGCCTATGCCGCCTTCTGGGCCGGACAGGGCATCAGCAGCTCTATCGGCAGCTAAGCCCTTCAGCGGTCCCTGTTGCGGGTCTCGCGGTTCTGCCGCGATGCCCACCACACCGTCAGCCGCCGCCGCCTGCGGCGCACCGCCGGCAGATCATGGGAGAGCACGACGAGACCGAGCGGAATCATCCAGAAACCGAGAATCGGCAAAAACCCAAGTGTTCCGCCAACCACCAGAGCGGAACCGGTGGCGATCCTGCCGACGCGCGAGCGCGGCATGGCAAGGCTCCATTTTCCGACGTTGAGGCGACCCGTCCTGTGGTCCATACCGAATTTCATTCCCTGCTGCCCTTTTTGATCTGGCCTGTGGATAATTTTTTCAGTGCCGATAAGCCCGGAAAATCGGGGCTCCGGCGATATAAAACAAGAGGAATGCGTTTTTTTTGAAAAAACCGCTTGGCAAATCGGAAAAGCATTTGTATTACCCCGCTCACACCGCGCCAAGCGGCGTACGTTCCCTGGTAGCTCAGCGGTAGAGCATTCGACTGTTAATCGACAGGTCGCCGGTTCGAATCCGGCCCGGGGAGCCACTTTTCTACGAATGAGAAAAGTAACATACCGCTCATTATCCCATCGCAATAATCCACTGACCTAGCACATACTCGCGAGACGGTGTCTTTCACCAATCCTGTTGCTGCTATTTCAGATACTTTTTGGCTACATTTCCGTTTACACGTGGGAAACGGACGAAGTCGGAAGATGTTTCAAAATAGGTGCTGAAAGATTCATTGCGCGGTATCTGGCAGGACCGGCGGTAGATTTCTGGTGACCTTTTCCAGCATCATTGCCTTCATATGCTCCGCAACAACCGCGGGCCGGTTTGGCATAGACCAGCCGCCCTCCTCGCCTAACATAGGGTCGAGAACGGAGGAAAGCGTTCCCGAGCCATGTTGTCCTCCTGATTGTGGTTATGGCGCTGTGTTGCGCTAATCGCGGAAGTAAATTTGTTCAGCCGCGGTTCAGCACGACAGTCCCACTCTCAGGGCAATGGAACTGAGCAGATCAGGGCGCGTTAAAGTCGCTCATTGGGAGACGAGATCATGAAGCTTCTAACCGCAGCAATCTGCCTTGTATCAGTTGGCATCCTGAGCGGATGCGTTGACGACAGTGGATACCGGACGGGCGGGTATTACTCGTCTGGCATCTCTTATCGTTCCTATGATCGAGACAGATATTATCGCGACTATGACCGCCGAGACTGGCGACACCAGAGAGAATGGCGCGATCGCCGAGATTACCGCGGTGATTATCGTTACCGTCCCCGCGGGCCCTCTGACACTCAGATGTACGGCGTGATTGTCCGTTAACGACCGCAACATTAGTTTGGCCGGCCCAAGTGACCGGCCAAACGATACATGCGCTTCGCGGCAGGAACTGCGTGACTGTCGGCCAAGACGCCGGCTGCGCATATCTCGGTGAACACGCCGCACAGCCGCAATTTGTCCGATCCTACCCGGGGATCTTTGTCTCTGCCCAGTCAAACGCCGGTCAGACGATCAGCTTTTCTTGACCGCCCGTTTCGTCGCCTTCGCGGCGTTGGTCAGCGCTGGCGGATCACTGGCAGGAAAGCTCTCCTCAAGGCTCTCGGTCAGATCGTCTTCCTTGTTGTTTTTCCCAGACTTCTGTTCCTTCTCAAGCGATTTCACCGCCGGAGATTTGGCTTTTGCTGCGGGCGCCTTTTTCGCTGGCGTCTTCTTTGCGGGCGCCTTCTCCGTCGAAGTCTTCGCGGCAGCGGATTTCTTCACGCCATTCCCGCTTTTTGACTTTGCTGCTTCCGCTTCTGCGGAAAGCTGCCGTTCCGCCTCTATCCAGTGTCTTTCATGATGCCCGTCGGGTCTTCCTTCCCTCTCCCATATTGCGCGCGCTTTTTCACGGATTGCGGCTTCGCGGTCATGGCTCATAACGGACCTCCTCTTCCTGTTGCACCGGTTTCGATTGTGCCACTGAAAAAACAGAAAAAGCCAGAGTTTGTTCCGCACAGGCCCCCAACGAATGCGCATTTCCGCGTGAAGGGAACCGTCATCGACCTGGGATCGTTTGTCCTGCAGAAACCCGCAGGAGATAATTTCATGACCACCCCGAAAAAGCCTGAAACCGAACCGCTCGACATTCGCGATGAGGACGTGGCACGCTTCGAGACAGACAGTGAACTGAACGGCAAGGACGGCGAGATTTATCCGGATGAATCGATGAACCTGCGCGCCCGCCGGCAGGCGGCAAGACAGCACGAGGATGCCTTCATCGTCGCCACGGACCTTGAAGACGACGACCAGCGCGAGGCGGCACCTGGCGTCAGGGAGCAGCCATAAGCGTCTTGAAATGTATAAGGCGGGTCAGAGCCCGCCTTTATCAGACTGTCTCGTCGTCAGCGACGGACGGAAACGATGGCCTTGCGGTTGAAATTGGAGACCTGCACTCGGCCGGACTGGTTGCCGCCGAGGATCTGGGCCGTCTTGCCGCTCATGCTCTTCAGAATGCCGGCATGATAACCACGGCCGTTGCGAATGACGACGACATCGCCGGGTTTGGCCTGATTGACTGGAACGGCGTAACCGAAAGATGTCCAGGATTTCGCAAATCCAAAGGATTTGGGGGACTGCCGGCCTGCCTTGCTAGCGACGGCATGAAGGAAAAGGCCACACCAGGGGGTGCTGCGCGGATTTGCGCCAAGAATGTTCTTGAGGCTCTTGTTGTTCTTGGACTCATGCAGTCCGGTGTATTTTTCTGCCTGGTTCAGCATGCCTGCCGAGGCTGATGCAACGACTGTAAAAGACAAAGCAACGGATAGAATTAACGCGGATACTCTCAAACGTCTCGCCCTTGTGTTAGAGGGCGCTCGTGTATTGTGACAATTTAGCGACAATTTGACGAGAAATGGGCAAAAATCAGACGCCTATTCATGCGCACTGATCTGTCATTGCTTTAAAACAGGCTGCCCTGCGCTTCGTCGGCGCGGCTGCGGCCGGCATTTTCAAGATCGAGCATGCGCAATTTGGTGGTGGTTCCGCCAGGTGCGGAGAAGCCGCCCAGCCTGCCGCCGGCGGCCAGAACACGGTGGCAGGGAATGATGAGCGGCACCGGATTTTTCGCCATGGCCTGACCGACATCGCGGGCTTTTTCCATGCTGAGGCCGAGGTCTTTCACGATGCCGCCATAGGTCGTCGTGCGGCCCCAGCCGATCTGCCGCGCAACCGCGTAGACATCGAGGAAGAAGCGCTCCTGCCCGGCCAGATCGAGCTCCACGGTGGTGAAATCGATCGCCTCGCCGCCGAAATAACGGGTGATCATCGCGATCACTTCGCGCGTGCGTGTTTCCGGCACCGCAATCGTGGATGACGGCAGACGTCGCAGGAGAAGCTTTTCGGTTTCGCCGGCGTCAGGACTAGGCAATTGCAGACGGGCGATGCCACGCCTTCCCCATGCGAGGCCGCAATGGCCGAGCGCTGTAGGAAAAACAATATAGCCGTAATGGTTGGTCATCGCATTCATTATCCGTTTTCGGGCGCACACGATGCCATATCCTGCGTCCGAAACAACCCGTTTCCTGATCTCCCCAAAAGCCTATCTCAAAAAAATAAGGCCACCCGATTTTGCCGGGTGGCCTTCCAGTGCATCGGTCGTGAATACGCTCAGGATGCGATCGTATTCGGTGCCTCCGCCTTGTCCTCCATCAGGCAATGCGCCTGCCGGCTGGCGGCGACAAAGGCGGTGCGGGCGATTTCACCCGCCACGTCGCCCATCAGCGAGGCGCGGCACAGGCGCAACGCCTGCTCATGCGCCCTGTCGCCGCGCGCAGGCCATTCGTGCTGGAGAAAATCGAAGGCTTCGTAAACGCCGTTGAAAATCCGGGGAGCACCGTTTTGAAGGGATATGGTAACGGGCTTTTCCCACTTAACATCATTCAGCAACATTGATTGCACTTCCATGCTTCATTAACCCGCGACAAACGCCGGCTCCTCCAGTTGGTTCCCTCCGCCTGTGGTTTCAAGAGCGAAAAAATAACCCTCGAAAAACCATGTGCCCCATCTTCTCATTGTAGCCGATTTGCGGAACAAAGCGGTTCAACACTCGTTCAAGCGGAAGTGAACCGGGACCTCTCATGTCGCTAAAAACCGCCCCCGTCATCGTCTGGTTCCGCAAGGATCTGCGTCTTTCTGACAATCTTGCTTTGCTCGCCGCAGTGGAGCATGGCGGGCCAGTTATTCCGGTCTATATCAGGGAAAAATCCGCCGGTCCCTTAGGGGGTGCGCAGGAATGGTGGCTCCACCATTCGCTTGCCGCTCTCTCCTCCTCGCTTGAAAAAGCCGGCGGCCGCCTCGTGCTCGCAAGCGGCGATGCAGAGAGGATACTGCGTGACCTGATATCCGAAACCGGGGCAGACACCGTGGTCTGGAACCGCCGTTATGATCCGACCGGCATGGCCACCGACAAGGCGCTCAAACAGAAGCTCCGGGACGACGGGCTGACGGTTCGAAGCTTCTCCGGCCAGCTGCTGCATGAGCCATCGCGGCTGCAGACGAAATCGGGCGGGCCTTACCGCGTCTATACGCCCTTCTGGCGGGCGCTGGAGGGGAGCGACGAGCCCCATGCGCCGGCGGATCCGCCAAAGAGCCTGACAGCACCGAAAGTATGGCCGAAGTCCGAGAAACTCTCCAACTGGAAGCTGCTACCCACCAAGCCGGACTGGGCAAAGGATTTCAGCGATATCTGGACCCCCGGCGAAACCGGTGCGTTGGACAAACTCGATGATTTCATCGATGGCGCCCTGAAAGGTTATGAAGAAGGCCGGGATTTTCCGGCAAAACCCGCGACGTCGCTGCTTTCACCGCATCTTGCCGCGGGTGAGATATCGCCGGCGGCCGTCTGGCACGCCACGAAAGGGCTTTCGCGACATATCGCCTCCAATGATATCAGCCGTTTCCGCAAGGAAATCGTCTGGCGGGAATTCTGCTACCATTTGCTGTTCCATTTCCCGGAGCTGGGCGAAAAGAACTGGAACGACAGTTTCGACGCCTTTTCCTGGCGGGACGATGAAAAATCCTTCAAGGCCTGGACGCGCGGCATGACGGGTTACCCGATCGTCGATGCCGGCATGCGGCAATTGTGGCAACATGGCACCATGCATAACCGGGTGCGCATGATCGTGGCGTCCTTCCTCATCAAACATCTGCTGATCGACTGGCGGAAGGGCGAGAAGTGGTTTCGCGATACGCTCGTCGATGCGGACCCGGCGTCCAATGCCGCCAACTGGCAATGGGTGGCAGGTTCAGGGGCGGACGCCTCGCCGTTCTTCCGCATCTTCAACCCCATATTGCAGGGAGAGAAATTCGACGGCGATGGGGATTATGTGCGCAGGTTCGTGCCCGAGCTTGAAAAGCTCGAGCGGAAATACATCCACAAGCCGTTCGAAGCGCCCAAAGATGCGCTGAAAAAGGCGGGCGTCGAACTCGGCAAGACCTATCCGCTACCGATCGTTGACCATGGAAAAGCGCGGGAAAGAGCGCTTGCCGCCTATGCCGCAGTGAAGAAGACCACATAAAACTGGGTATCGGCAAAATTTTGCGTGGCTAAGCCCGAGCCGGGAAGATAATTTCTTGCCTTGAGGCGGTTGTAACAGGACATAACGGCACCTAATTTCCGCTCAGACAAGAAGGCTCGATCATGACCATTCATTCCTCTGCGCTCAGTGCAATCGGCAACACGCCGCTCATCCGTCTGAAGGCTGCCTCTGAAGCGACGGGGTGTGAAATCCTCGGCAAGGCGGAATTCCTCAATCCCGGCCAGTCGGTGAAGGATCGTGCAGCGCTCTACATCATCCGCGACGCCGAACGGCGCGGCCAATTGCGCCCGGGCGGCACCATCGTGGAAGGCACGGCCGGAAATACCGGCATCGGCCTGTCGCTGGTCGCCAATGCGCTCGGCTACAAGACGGTGATCGTCATTCCCGAGACGCAGAGCCAGGAGAAGAAGGACGCGCTGAAGCTTCTCGGCGCCAAGCTGGTCGAAGTACCGGCCGCGCCTTATTCCAATCCGAACAATTACGTAAAGGTCTCCGGCCGGCTTGCAAAACAGCTCGCCGCCACGGATGAAAACGGCGCGATCTGGGCCAACCAGTTCGACAATATCGCCAACCGTCAGGCGCATATCGAGACGACCGCGCCTGAGATCTGGGACCAGACGGACGGCAAGGTCGATGGCTTCATATGCTCGGTCGGTTCCGGCGGAACACTGGCCGGCGTCGCCGACGGCCTGCGCGATTTCAATCCCGACATCAAGATCGGTCTTGCCGACCCTGAAGGTGCCGCCCTTTATGAATTTTACAAACACGGCGTCCTGAAGTCCGAAGGCTCCTCCATTACCGAAGGCATCGGACAGGGGCGCATCACCGCCAATCTGGAAGGGTTCGCACCGGATTTCTCCTATCGTATTTCGGACGCGGAAGCGCTGCCGGTGCTGTTCGATCTGGTCACGAAAGAAGGCCTGTGCCTCGGCGGTTCTTCCGGCATCAACATTGCCGGCGCAATCCGCCTTGCCCGTGAGCTCGGTCCGGGGCATACAATCGTGACGATACTGTGCGACTACGGTAATCGTTATCAGTCGAAGCTCTTCAATCCGGATTTCCTGCGCTCCAAGGGGCTTCCCGTGCCGCAGTGGCTGGCGACCAAGAGCGAGATTCCGGTTCCCTACGAAACCGTTTGAGGACATGCCGAAATGCCTGTGAATGCCCTGTTCCGTGACGATTTTTATCTTTCTACCGCAGAAGCGATCGTCACGGCGGTGCATGAGGATGGCGGCATCGAACTGGACCAGACCTGCTTTTACGCCACATCCGGCGGCCAGCCCGGCGATAGCGGCTTTCTCGAAAGGGCTGACGGATCTCGCATCGAGCTCGGCGTCACGAAAAATGGTGCCGACAAGAGCGTGATCGTCCATGTGCCACTCGAAGGCCAGCCTTCCCCCGAGATCGGCGAGAAGCTGACCCTGCATGTGGACTGGCCGCGTCGCTACAAGCTGATGCGCATGCACACTGCCTGCCATTTACTCTCTGTTGTCTGCCAGTGGCCGATCACCGGTGCGGCGGTCGGCGAGGACGAATCGCGTGTCGATTTCGACATGTCGGAGACCATCGAAAAGGATGAAGTGACGGCAAAGCTGATGGAGCTGGTGAAAGCCAACCATCCCGTCTTCCTGCAATGGATCAGCGACGAGGAGTTGCAGGCCAATCCGGGCATCGTCAAATCCAAGAATGTGCGCCCGCCAATGGGCCTCGGCCGGGTCAGCCTCGTCTGCATCGGCGAGAATTCCAGCATCGACAGCCAGCCCTGCGGCGGAACCCATGTTTCCGAAACGCAGGAAGTGGGCGATATTCACATTGCCAAGATAGAAAAGAAGGGCAAGGAGAACAGGCGGTTCCGCATTCGTTTCGGCGCGCCTGAAGCTGCTGCCTGAAATCAGGAGAGACATCGTGAGCACGGATAAGAGCCGTTTCGTCGTTTCGGCGGACTGGGTGGAAAAACAACTCGGCACGGCCGGGTTTCGTGTCGTTGATGCGTCCTGGTATCTTCCGGCGCACAAGCGCAACGGCGCGGAGGAATATGCCGCCGGCCACCTGCCGGGTGCCGTGTTCTTCGACCAGGACAAGATCGCCGATCACACGACCGGCCTGCCGCATTCCCTGCCCTCGCCGGAATTCTTCGCGCAAGAGGCCGGCGAACTTGGTCTTAGCGAGAATGATACGATCGTGGTCTATGACGGCCCCGGTTTCTTCTCCGCGCCGCGTGTGTGGTGGATGCTGCGGGTGATGGGCGTGCGCAAGGCCTATGTGCTGGATGGCGGCCTCGACGGCTGGAAGCGCGAAGGCCGGCCGCTTGAAACCGGCACACCGGAGATCGAACCCGCCACCTTCACACCCGATTTCAACGACAAGCGCGTGACCTCGCTATCGACCATGCGCGGCATCGTCGATAGCGGTGAAAAGCAGATTGCCGATGCCCGGGGTGCCGGACGTTTCACCGGCGACGAGGCCGAGCCGCGTGCCGGCATGCGCTCCGGCCACATGCCCGGCGCGCGCAGCCTGCCGGCGATGGCCTTTTCCGACAACGGTCACTTCAAGGATCTGACCGCCATACGCAAGATGGTCACCGATGCCGGCATCGATCTTTCCAAGCCAGTGGTGACAAGCTGTGGCTCGGGCGTCACCGCCGCCGTCGTTACGCTGGCACTGGAATCGCTCGGTCATCACGATAACTCGCTCTATGACGGCTCGTGGTCGGAATGGGGTGGGCTCGAAGATACGCCCGTCGTCACCGGCGCTGCCGATCCCCTGCCCGTCATTTCCCATGGCCCGCTGAAGGCGCATGTGACACAGCTGGAAATGACCGCACCGCCAAAGGTCAGCCTGCCGATCCCGGTCAACCTCCAGACGGCGCTGATGCGGGTCAATAATATCCCCCTGCACTTCTACCGCTATCTCTACTGGCGGGTGGGGAAACGCTGGCATTGGCAGAAGCGCATGCGCATGAGCGATGCCGAGCTTTCCGCCATCCTGCGCGATCCGAAAAACAGCGTCACGGTTCTCTATATGAACGGCGCGCCCGCCGGTTTCTTCGAACTGAACAAGGCGAGCGACGAAGTGACCGAGCTTTCCTATTTCGGGCTGCTCGAAGAGGCGATCGGCGCGGGCGTCGGCAAATGGTTCCTTCTGCAGGCGCTTTACGCCGCCTGGCAGGACAACCCGCAGCGGGTGACGGTGACCACGAATACGCTCGACCATCCGCGCGCATTGCAGCTTTACCAGATGATGGGCTTCTCGCCCGTCGGCACCTATGAGGCCTGGGTGGAACCGCTTGCCGATACGGAGCTTCTGGAAATTTCGCTGCGTAACTGAGGGTGTGGCTCTCCCAGCCTGCCGCATATACCGCTCTCAATTAGGGTGCGCCCGACCCCACTCCCTCATTCCTGTGCTCGTCACAGTAATCCAGTCAGCCCAAGTCCTTGGGCTGAAAAGACTCTCTCGTCGCGCAGACGCGCGTCCGCTGGATTCCTGTGACAAGCACAGGAATGAGGGTGGAGGGAAACCTCAGCACGTAAAGCCTATGAGCAGCAATCAAACCTTCTCGATAATCAGATGCGTTGCGCCCTCGCCCGCCACCGTTCCCGTGCAGCGATAACCAAGTGCTGGCAAATCCAGCCCTTCGAAAAGCTGCTCTCCCTTGCCGAGAAACACCGGTGCAAGCGCCAGATGCAACTCATCGATCATGCCCGCCGCCATATATTGCCGGATGGTCGAGACGCCGCCGCCGATGCGGACATCCTTGCCATTCGCAGCTGTTAGCGCCCGATCGAGCGCTGCCTCGATGCCATCGGTGACGAAATGGAATTCGGTGCCGCCCTTCATGGTGAAGGAAGGGCGCGCATGGTGGGTCAGGACGAAGACCGGGACATGATAAGGCGGCTCCTCGCCCCACCAGCCCTTCCAGCTTTCATCCGGCCATGCACCACGCACGGGACCGAACATGTTACGGCCTAGGACCCAGGCGCCGATATTCTCGAAGCTCTTTTCGGAAAAATTCTCGTCCGTCCCGGTCGAGCCACCCTCCTTGCCGAACATGCGGTGGAAGGTGCGTGTCTTGAAGGCCCATTGATGCAGCTCTTCGCCCTTAACGCCCAAGGGGTTCTGCAGGCTCTGGTCCGGTCCTGCGCCATATCCGTCAAGCGAAATGGCGAAATTGCGAACGACGACCTTCGGCATGGCATTCTCCTCCATCAGGGAGGCCAGCTCACCAGCGTTCGGCAACCAGCCTCAGATTTCGCGTTCCAGATTGACGGCCGTGGGGATCTGCCCGCCGGCCGCGCCCTTGTCTTCCGTGACGCTGTTCAGGAGATGATCGGCGATCAGCTCCGCCTGGAATTTACCAAGCTCGTAGCAATAGGTGATTTCGCGCTTTTCGGCCGACCAGTAGACATCGGGACGGCCGCAGGACTTGGCCGTCAGCTTGACGTCGCCCTTCAGGCCATAACCACTGAAACTTCGGCTGATGAGATCGAGAACCTTCGATTCCTTGACCATGATGGCATAAGGCTCGAGTTCCGGATCGCGCGGCGGCACGTAGCTGACGGAAAATTTCGAGGGTGTCTGGCTGCGGTGAGGCGCGAGGAAATTCTCCCAGGCCGAGGCTACACCCGGATAGGAAGCAACACATTTGTCGAATTCGGTATTGGGAAGCCCCATCATCGCGGCCAGATCGCCATAACCGTCCTTGTCGCGGCCCACCATCAGGCAGGCCATGTTGCGATCCCGGCTCCTGTCCGGCACCAGCGCGGAAAAAACGGGGGCCTCATGCTCGGGCAAGGTCTCCGCCTCGCGCGCCAGATACCAGCTGTCGGTGGCATTGACGAGTGCGGTATCGAGCCATTCCTCGTTCGCCTGGAGAATCAGCGTGCCGGCCAGCTGATCGGCCGGCGACTGGACGCTTGCGGTCTCCGCCGTCCCGAAATCCGAAATCAGCATGCGCGCACCCTCATGATAGAGCGAGAAGATCGCGTTGCCGATGACGAAATTGACCGACTGCTGCAGTTGATCGTCTGAGAGGCCATCAAGACCGGAGGCAACCTGCGCGCCCGCCTCGATCGGAAGCGTCAATGAAACGAAAGCCAGCGGAACGGCGGCCAGAAAACGACGCAACATAAAATCAGACCTTCCGGAAACGAGGAGCGCCACTGATTCCCGAAGCTAACGAGTCACGCAATGGGCTGGTTGCATCACTTGTCAAGAATCGGGTGGATAGTGCTCCATTTCGGGATCATAGCTGCAAACAAGCAACGCCGATCCCAATCCAAGAGGCCCCGCCATGACCGATCTCGTCTTCACTGCAATGCCGGCTAAGGAAGCTGAGGCCTTCCGGGCGGGTGCTCCCGACGCCTATGGCCTCATGCCGGAAAAGGCCGTTTCGCCGGGCGGCATGCCCTGCCGCCACTGCCTGTCGCAGATCGGTGAAGGCGAAGCGATGCTGATCCTCGCCTACCGGCCCTTTCCCTCGCTTCAACCCTATGCGGAAACCGGGCCGGTCTTTCTGCATGTGCAAGCATGTAAGCGTTATCCGCAGACGGCGGCCGTTCCGCCGATGCTGGACAGCCCGAATTATATCGTGCGCGGATATGGAGCCGACGACCGCATCGTCTACGGCACCGGCGCGGTGACTGCGACGGGTGAGATCGTGTCGCGGGCGCGGCATCTTCTTGAGCGTGCGGATGTCGCTTATGTACATGTGCGCTCCGCCCGCAACAATTGCTATCAGTGCCGTATCGATACAGCATAATCGGCAATTACCTGCAATTTTAACTGAAGAACTAAATGGCTCTCAAGCTTTC
Organism: Agrobacterium fabrum str. C58; assembly: GCF_000092025.1. Taxonomy (NCBI): domain Bacteria; kingdom Pseudomonadati; phylum Pseudomonadota; class Alphaproteobacteria; order Hyphomicrobiales; family Rhizobiaceae; genus Agrobacterium; species Agrobacterium fabrum. The sequence goes on along the minus strand of NC_003062.2, from coordinate 1,206,281 downwards.
CGCAGCATGATGCATGGTATCGGAAACAAATTGATTTGAGCAGCAACATGACAAACAACCTCAATATGGCGACCCGCAGTGCAGCCCGCAGCAAGACGAGGATCTTCGCGACGGTGTTTTATTTCAGCCAGTCCACCCGCGGCCGTGTGGTTGATCTTTCCGCCACCGGCATGGCTCTCGAACTGGACGGACCTTTCGCCGCCGCCAAGGGCAGCCGGGTCAAGGTGCAGAGCGACGATCTGGGCTTCATCGAGGGTGTGGTGCAGTGGCAGCACCAGAACCGCCTCGGCCTGCAGCTGAAGCTTTCCACCAACACGCTGGCGCAACTCACCTCCTATTTCCGCTTCTTCCACGAAGAAGTGAAACCGACCCTCGCCCGCTGATCGCTTGGTGCCGAAACCAGAATGCGCCGACATGTCCGTCGCGCTTCCCTGACAAAAAATTTATCAAACGGTTGAAAACAGGCCCGACTGTCACGGGCTTGTCATTTTGGTGATGGACTCCTCGGCGATTGCTTCTACCCTGTCGTTTTCCTGACAGAGCAAGCTTCATCCGAAGGAGTTCCCATGTCGTCGCTTCTCGCTCTCCACCCCATCACCCGCCGTTCGCTTCTCGGCGGCATTGCGGCCTCTTCGGCACTGGTGTTGCTGCATCCCTTTGCCGCACGCGCAGCGGCCAATCAGGCGCATCTGCGCATCATGGAAACGACTGACATCCATGTTCACGTCTTTCCCTATGATTATTACGCCGACAAGCCGAACGACACGATGGGACTTTCGCGCACCGCCTCGATCATCGACAAGATCCGCGCCGAGGCCGGAAACTCGATGCTGGTGGATAATGGCGACTTTCTGCAGGGCAACCCGCTCGGCGACTATATCGCCTATGAGCGCGGCATGAAGGCCGGCGACAAGCATCCGGTCATCAACGCCATGAACGTGCTGGGCTATGATTGCGGCACGCTTGGCAACCACGAATTCAATTACGGTCTCGACTATATGTCGAACACGCTGGCGGGCGCCGGTTTCCCCTATGTCTGCGCCAACCTCACCAAGGGCCAGCTCGCTTCCGATCCAAAAAACGACGAGCTGTTCTTCAAGCCCTATGTCATTCTGGAAAAGCAGATCCGCGATGGCGGCGGCGTGACGAGCCCGGTCAAGGTCGGCATCATTGGCTTCGTGCCGCCGCAGATCATGATGTGGGATTCCAAGAACCTCGAGGGCAAGGCCCAGACGCGCGACATCGTCGAGGCGGCGAAAGCCTGGGTGCCTGTCATGAAGGAAGAAGGCGCCGATATCATCATCGCCCTTTCCCATTCCGGCATCGACGGCAAGGGCCAGACGGAGCGCATGGAAAACGCCTCGCTTTATCTGGCCGCCGTTGAAGGCATCGATGCCATCTTCACCGGCCACCAGCATCTTGTCTTTCCCGGTCCGAAGACCTGGGACGGCATCGAGGGTGCCGATGCGGTCAAGGGCACGCTGATGGGCAAGCCGGCGGTCATGGCCGGTTTCTGGGGCTCGCATATGGGCCTCATCGACCTCTTGCTCGAAAAGGATGGCAAGAGTTGGAAGATCGTCGACTTCACCTCTGAGGCCCGGCCGATCTATCACCGCGATGACAGTCGCAAGGTCGTCGCCGATTTCACTGACAAGCCGGAGGTTCTCGCCGCCGCCAAGACTGACCACGAGGCAGCGCTTGCCTATGTGCGCCGTCCCGTCGGCAAGACGTCCGCGCCGCTCTACTCCTATTTCGCGCTGGTGGCTGATGATCCGTCCGTGCAGATCGTCTCCAACGCCCAGACCTGGTACATCAAGGACATGCTGAAGGAAGGGCAATATAAGGATCTGCCGGTGCTCTCCGCAGCAGCGCCCTTCAAGTCTGGCGGTCGCGGCGGCGCGGATTATTATACCGATGTCCCCGCCGGTGACATCGCCATCAAGAACGTCGCCGACCTCTATCTCTATCCCAACACGGTGCAGGCGGTGCTGATCAACGGCGCGCAGGTGAAGAACTGGCTGGAAATGTCGGCCGGCATGTTCAACACGGTAGAGGCCGGTGCCAAGGACGCGCCGTTGCTCAACGCCGACTTCCCGTCCTATAATTTCGATGTGATCGACGGCGTCACCTATCAGATCGACATTTCCAAACCGGCGAAATTCGACAAGGACGGCAAGGCGGTCAATCCCGACAGCAACCGCATCGTGAACCTCCAGTTCAACGGCAAGCCGATCGATCCCGAGCAGAAATTCGTGGTGGCCACCAATAATTACCGCGCGAGCGGCGGCGGTAAATTCCCCGACATCGCCGGTGACAAGGTGATCTTCGTAGCGCCCGATACCAACCGCGACGTGATCGTGCGCTATATCATCGATCAGGGCACCATCAATCCGTCCGCGGATGCCAACTGGTCCTTTGCACCGGTGGCCAATACCACGGCAATCTTCGAGACCGGCCCCAAAGGCCGCCACTATGCGGCGGAAATCAAGGGCGCGAAAATCGAGGATGCTGGTGACGGTGCGGAAGGTTTCGCGAAGTTCCGTCTGGTTCTCTAGGGAACACGACTCTCCCGGTGATACATCGGCGGGAGAGCACTTCTTCAGAACCGATGCGCCAGACCGACTATCGCCGTGCGGTGATCGCGCCGAGGCAAGGGCCCTACGCCGCCGCTTGTTCCATCTCCCTGCCGGGGAGGAGAAGCAAGCGGCACCTTCTTGATCCAAATATAACGGTAGTGGCTGCAGCCAATGTCACTCCGCGGCGACAGCCATTGTCCTCTGCTTGCTCGCCTCCAGCATCCCGTTGAAATCCTTGTGGTTCGGGCAAGCCGACAGGCGCTCTTGGAAGGCTTGCGCGAGCCACTGGCCGGCGGGTCCAGCCGGTGAATCGACGCGCCGCAGCGTGAAGAGCGGATATTCGCCCTGCTCATAGGCTTCTAGTTCAAGCGCCTTCAGGCTGCCATTGGTGAGATCATTCCGCACGATCGAGGCAGGCAGACCGCCCCAGCCGAGGCCACCCTTGATGAGCTGGTATTTGGTGGCGATGTCGCTGACGCGCCATGTCTTGTAGGACAGCACGTTGAAATCCCGTCCCTTGGTCAGGCCGGAGGCATCCGTCACCACGAGTTGAACCTCCTCGCGCACGTCAGCGAGAACCAGCGGCCGCTCGATCTGCGCCAGCGGGTGATCGGCCGCAACCACCGGCAACATGAAGGAATGGCCAACCTTTTCCATGACGAGGTCATCGTCCTGGCGCAACACCGCCCCGCCGATGCCGATGCCGGCCTTTCGGGAAAGCACCATATCCATGACCATGCCCAGCTCGCCGACATTGAGGCTGAGCGTGACGGTGGGGAACTGTTCGCGAAAATCCCGCAACACGGCGACGACTGCCTCAGCCGGCACCATGGTGCTGATGGCGACGGAAAGCTCCGCTTCAAGGCCCTGCTTCAGCCCCTTGGCACGGGCGCGCATTTCCTGCAAACCGGCAACGATGCGCCTTGCATCCTCCAGCATGGCGCGGCCCTCATCGGTCAGCTTGGGCTGGCGCACGCCATTGCGTTCGAACAGAACCACCTCAAGCTGTGCCTCAAGATTGGCGATGGTGTAGCTGACAACCGACTGAGCGCGATTGAGCGCTCGTGCGGCGGCAGAAAAACTTCCGGTCTCGGCAACCGTCAAAAACACCTGCAATTGATCGAGCGTCGGGTTCGCGTCCATGTGCCATCCATTTCATCGATAGATTGCTTCCACATTATCACGGTTTTCTTGATGGCAGTAATTTTTCATATAGAGCGCAAAGGCAGGGCATCGTGCTCTCCCGCCCTCCCAAGGCGCCCGTCAATTCATCGCATAAGCAAGGAAAAGACCATGTCCAACATTCTGCTCATCACCTCCAGCCCGCGCGGCGACGAGTCCGTTTCGAACAAGTTCGCCGGTGAACTGGCTGGCAAGCTGAAGGCCAAGTCGGCTTCCAACACCCTTGTCCACCGCGATCTCGCCGCTGATCCGATTCCGCATCTCGACACCGTCAAGACCGCCGCGATCCGCAAGCCCGCCGACCAGCGCACGGCCGAAGAATCGGTTGCTGCCGATTACTCCGACAAGCTCGTCACCGAGCTTCTGGCCGCCGACACTGTCGTCATCGGCACCGGCCTCATCAACTTCAACATCTATTCCGGCCTGAAGTCATGGATCGACAACGTCGCCCGCGCCGGCCAGACCTTCAAATACACCGAAACCGGCCCGGTTGGCCTCGCCACCGGCAAGAAGGTCTATATCGTGCTGGCCGCCGCCGGCGTTTATTCCGAAGGCCCGGCCGTTTCGATGAACCACGCCGTTCCCTACCTCAAGACCGTTCTTGGCTTCATGGGCATGACTGACGTGGAAGTTATCTATGTCGAAGGCCTGGCGTTCGGCCCGGAAGCCGTCGAAAAGGCCGTTGCTGCTGCCGAAGCCAAGGTCGAAGAACTAGCGCAGGCCGCCTGATTCCCGTTGAATGAAGGCTGATGCGGGCTATCGCCGGCATCAGCCGACCCACATGCCATGACGGCCGTGGACCTGGTCCCGGCCGTTATTTTTTGCCGCGTAGAGCCACGCATCGGCCTCCGATAAAAGCGCGCGGAAAAGCTGCCCATCCTCGAAGGCGGTAGCGACGCCGATACTGACAGTCAGCGGCGAACCGTCCGGCCGTTGCAGCTCCGCGAGGACCGCCACCCGGAGACTGGCCGAAAATGCAAGCGCTGTTTCATGCGTCATCGCCGGCAGGAGCGCGACGAATTCCTCGCCGCCGAAACGGTAAAGATGTCCCAGCGGCTGCACGGCGCGTTTCAGTACGGCGGCGAATTCCCGCAAGATCTCATCGCCCTGCAGGTGCCCGAACGTGTCATTGACGGTCTTGAAATGGTCGATATCGACGATCAGCACGCTGACCGGCCGCCGCTTCTCCAGGCACTCCACGACGAGGGAGGGCGCATCAAGTTCCATGCGGGCGCGGTCCGATACGCCGGTCAGCATATCGCGTCCCGAGCGGGACAAAAGCTCCTCATAGCGTTCCCGGAAGGTCAAGTCGTTGAAGACATCGGCAACGCTGCGCCGTGTCAGAAAGCGGCCCTTGGCCGCTGTCAGCCAGAGATAGGTGGCAAAGAGCAGCGAATAGATGCCGACCGCCGCCATCTTCGCCTTCCAGCCATCGTAAAAGACATCAACAGGTGCGTTGAACAACAACCGCAACGCCCCATAAAAACCCGCCTGATCGAAGCTCAGGATAACGACGCCGCAGATCGCGAAGCGCAGCACGATATGGCGCTGCAGATAACGCCCGAGCTTCTCGTAAAACAGGATGATGGCGATGGCGTCGATGTAGAGAAGGCTGGTTCCCCAGACCATCAGGATGCCCATCTCATCGAGAAAGCCGGTACTGACCGACTGGCCGGGAACGATCGCCACCGTTTGGTGAAAACGGATGATCTGCGCCATGATGACGGTCAATATATTGCCGAGAAACAGGCCGTATATCGGCTGTCGCACCACGGCGGCATCCTCGCGCATATAGAGCATGAGGATCATCATCAGCTTGCCGGCAAAAAGGATCGAGGAGCCGGGCGATGCCACGCCAAAGGGCAGCTGCACGTAAAAAACGGCGGCCAGATAGGTTTCAAGGAAATGCATGACGCCCAGCGCGGTGAGAAAAACACCGATGCCGAGAATATGCCGGTAATGAAGGAATGCCGTCATTACCGAAAAATAGACGATGGCCTCCGTCAGAAAGAGGGCCAGATTTGCCCATTGCATCGGCACACGCCCTATCGATCCATATCGCGCTGGTTGATTGACGCGACTCCACGCCCTCTAGAGCAATTGCTGTGAACGCGGTTCACCGGAATTGCTCTAACTCTTTGTTCTGCGCATTTCCGGACGCAAAACCGAGTACACTTTTGCTGGAAATGCTCTAGAAACGATAGGCCGAAGCAAACAACGGAATCTTAATGTCCGGAGCAAGAAAACGTCATCATTTTCCTGGGAAAAGTGATGCGCCGTTCTGATCGATGATGAGTTTCGCCTTGCGGATCGTGAACTCCACCGCATCGTCCAGGCTGGTGAAGACATCGGCGCGCACGAATTCATGCACCAGCACTTCGTCACCGGCCTTTTTTTCGATACGGCCCGCCAGGCGGAACTGGCCGCCTTCCTTGATCGGGGTCGCATAGATCAGATAGTCGCCATGCGCATGCGGCTCGGCCTGCGCCACCTTCTGCGGCGCGTCGGAAGACGGCTGGCCGGAGCCGAAGGCCGAGAGGATTTTGGAAAAAAACGATGCCATGGCTTTCACTCCCTCAATCAATATCACGTTTGAAGGGCGGAGGTGATCCGCCCTTCCCTGTCGTTCGTTCCCGATCAGATGATCAGGTTCGACAAGATGTCGTTTTCGGTAATATCCTCATAGCCGAGACCGGCTGCCTCGAAGCGCTCCAGCAACCCGGCGAAGTTTTCCTGCGCATTGGTCTCGATGCCGATCAGGATCGAGCCGAAATTGCGGGCGGATTTCTTCAGATATTCGAAACGGGCGATATCGTCGTCCGGACCGAGCAGATTGAGGAAATCGCGCAGCGCGCCGGGGCGCTGCGGCAGGCGCAGGATGAAGTACTTCTTCACGCCGGTGTAACGCATGGCGCGTTCCTTGACGTCCGGCAGGCGCTCGAAATCGAAATTACCGCCGGAGACCACGGCGATGACCGTCTTGCCTTCCAGCCTCTCGCGGCCGAGCCTTTCCAGCGCGGCGATGGACAGGGCGCCCGCAGGCTCCAGCACCACGCCTTCTAGGTTCAGCATCTCGATGATCGTCACGCAGATCGCATTTTCCGGGATGAGCATCACCTGCTCGGCCGGAAAATCCTTCAGCGCCTTGAAGTTCAGGTCGCCGATGCGGGCAACGGCGGCACCATCGACAAAATTGTCGACCTTGTTCAGCGTCACCGGTTCGCCACGTTCCAGGCTCTTTTTCAGGCTGGGCGCGCCTTCCGGCTCGCAGAACACGAAGTTCTCCTTCTTCACCGTGCCGGCCAGAAACCCGGTCAGGCCGGCCGAAAGACCGCCACCACCGACAGGCATCACGACGATGTCAGGTTTGGTGCCTTCGGGCAGCTGGTCCATGATCTCGGCGGCGACCGTCGCCTGGCCTTCGATAATATCCTCATGGTCAAAGGGCGGAACCATGTAGCCGTCATGGTCCTGCACATGCTGACGCGCAGCGGCGTAACACTGGTCGAAGATATCGCCCACCAGACGGATCTTGATGAACTCTCCGCCAAAGATGCGGGTTTTTTCGATCTTCTGCTGCGGTGTCGTCACCGGCATGAAAACGACGCCGTGAACGCCGAAATGGCGGCAGGCGAAAGCAAAGCCCTGGGCGTGGTTGCCGGCGGACGCGCAGACGAAAACCTTGTCCTTGCCAGCCTTGGCCACCGCCTTGCGGAGAAAATTGAATGCGCCTCTAATCTTGTAGGAACGAACCGGGGACAGATCCTCACGCTTCAGCCAAATCGATGCGCCATAGCGACGGCTGAGATGTTCATTCAACTGCAGCGGCGTTTCCGGGAATATCTCCCGCACTTCCCGCCGCGCTGCTTCCACAAGCTGCTTGTCCACGATAGTCAATCCATTGAAATTCATAATGGCACCCGCTATGCCATAGGAAGGCGTCGGAGACAAAGACTCATTTCAGCGCGGCCACGAACTCTGGGTTTCATTTCTTGAACAGCAACCTCCTGCGCTCCGTCATCTATGTGGCGTCCATCTTCGGGCTCTACCTTGCAACGGCCATGTTCCTGCCGGCGCTGACCGATCTTTATTACGGCAATGACGACTGGATGGTGTTTGCGCTTTCGGGTTTCATGTGCGGCGGCTTCTCGCTGGCCTGCGCGCTCGCCACCCGCGGCCCTATCACCTCCTTCAACAAACGTTTCGGCTTCCTGCTCGTCAACCTGCTGTGGCTGGTGTTTTCCATCGTCGGCGCGGTGCCGCTTTACCTGTCCGAACTTGGTCTGACGCCCGGTCAAGCGCTCTTTGAATCCGTTTCCGCCATCACCACGACAGGATCGACCGCCATATCCGGGCTAGACCACGCGCCGCAGGGCATTCTCCTCTGGCGGTCGCTGCTCTGCTGGCTCGGCGGCATCGGTATCGTCGCACTCGGTCTCTTCATCCTGCCGTTGCTGCGCGTGGGCGGCATGACCTTCTTTCGCATGGAGTCTTCCGATACCGGCAACGACCGGCCCTTCGCGCGGCTGGCAAGCTTTACACGGGCTTTCGTGGCGATCTACATCATCATGACGCTCGCCTGCACCATGGCCTATGACTTTGCCGGCATGTCACATTTCGATGCGCTGAACCATGCCATGTCGACGGTCGCGACCGGTGGGTTTTCCACCCACGACGCCTCCTTTGCCTATTTCAACAATACCGCCCTGCTGTGGATTGCCACCATCTTCCTGATCTTCGGCAGCCTGCCCTTCTCAGTCATGATCCTGCTTGCGGTGCGCCGCCGGCTGGAGACGCTGCGTGACCCGCAGATCGCCGTCTTCCTTGGTTATCTCTGCGCGATCTCGATTGCGGTCGGCGTTTATCATCATTTCAGGAACGGCGTGCCGCTGGACGATGCGCTCAGCCATTCCTTCTTCAACATGACCTCGATCCTCTCGACCGGCGGTTTTGCGAGCGATGACTATACGCTCTGGGGGCCCTTCGTCGTTGTCGTCGCCTTTTTCGCGACGTTCATGGGCGGCTGTTCCGGCTCGACGGCGGGCGGCATCAAGGCCTATCGTTTTCTCATCATGTTCAACGTGGTGCGGGCCGGCCTCAAAAAACTGATCTATCCGAACGCCGTCTATTCCGTGCGTTATGGCCAGCAGGTGGTCGATCCGGACACGATCCGTACGATCTTCCTTTTTGTCAGTTGTTTTATCGCCCTGTGGATCGCCGGTAGCCTTGCCATGAGCCTGATGGGTTATGATTTCCTCACCGCCACCTCGGCCGTTGCGACCTCGCTTGCCAATGTCGGCCCGGGTATCGGCCCCATCATCGGCCCGGCCGGCAATTTCTCCACCATCAGCGAACCGGCGCTCTATCTCCTGTCCGTCCTGATGCTGCTCGGGCGCCTGGAAATCCTGACGGTGCTCGTGCTGCTGATGCCGATTTTCTGGCGCAGCTGATCCGGCGAAACAGATGTTGCGCAGGGGCGAATAAAGCGCTTGACCTTCCCACGTTGGAATAGTTCAGGCTCCACCTGTTATAATTCCAAACCATGGAGAACCGCCTATGTGCACCGCTCATCAGCATCATGCCGAAACCACCACCGCACCTGATAATGCAGGCCTTTCTTTCCACGTTGAAGACATGACCTGCGGTCACTGCGCCGGCGTGATCAAGGGCGCGATCGAAAAGACCGTTCCCGGTGCTGCTGTGCATGCAGACCCTGCAAGCCGCACGGTCGTGGTCGGCGGCGTCTCCGACGCGGCACACATTGCTGAAATCATCACCGCCGCTGGTTATACGCCGGAAGCGCGCGCCTGATCCGAAGAGATACCGGCGGCGGCTTTTCCATGCGGCCGTCGGTTTGCCCTATGCCCGAGTGCACGCTCCATTTGCGTGACGCCGTTGGATGCCTTCAACGATCGCTCCATCCTTCCCGGCAGATATCTTCTCCTCTTCATCGGACAAGACGGCAGAACGTTGCGCCAATCCAAAACGGTGCCGCCGCGCAATATCGGTCGTGACAAAACCCCGCGCTTGCTGCCGGGCTTATGCGCGTGCAAGAGCGGGGAACATTGATCGGGTTTTCAAAGTCCGGACTACGTCTTTGTGGAACCCGGCTCCTGGGAGCCGGGTCTTTTTCATAACGTCGATCTACTTGATCGACAGTTCCTTCGTCAGCACGAAATAGTTGATCGGGTGCGGTCGGAAATTTTCGAGTTTCTCGGAATAGGCATCGAACACGGTCTCGTGGACGAGGAAGACCGAGACGGCATCGTCATAGATCTTCTTCGCTATCTGACCGTAGATCGCGTAACGCTTCGCTGGTTCGACTTCGGCATAGGCGGCCTTGATCAACTTGTCCGTTTCTTCATTGCAATAATGCGAGATGTTGTACGTTCCGGTGCAGGAATAGTCGGCGTTGAGATATCCAGCCGGCTCGATGACGTCCGTGGCGTAACCACGGGAGAGCAACACCATGTCGAAGTTGCCGGCGAGAAGGTCGGGCTCGATCGCGCTATATTCTGCGACGCGGACATCGACCTTGATACCGATCTCCTCCAACTGCGCCTGAATAATCGCGGCCACATCTTTCAATTCGGTCTTCATCGTGTAAGCAAGAATGGTGACTTTCAGGCTGCCCGGCGCGATGCCGGCTTCCTTGAGGAGAGACTTTGCCTTTGCCACGTCATAGGTCGATGTGGGTTCTTCCGCCGCCCAGGGCTGCCCAGGCGCAAACGGCATGCTCGCGCTTTTGACCTTCTCTTCGTAAATGCTGCTGGCGATGCCGGCGGCGTCGATTGCCGCACGCACGGCCTCACGAACCTTTTTATCTTTGAACGGTGGCCTGGAATTGTTCAGCAGCAACTCTGTAATGCGCGGCACTGAAATAGCGGCGACCTTGACACCCTTTGTGGATTCGATGGTTTTGATCGACCAGGGGGGCACCAGACGAGAAATCTGCACTTCGCCCGTCCTTATCTGGGTGGCGCGAGTGTCGGCGTCGGGAACGAAATTGACGCGACCACCGTCCAGTTTCGGCATGCCACCCCAGTATCCGTGGTTGGCCTTCATGACCATATATTGGTTGGGATCGACCTCCGTGATCTCGAACGGTCCGGTGCAGGTACCGATCGGATTGATCTTGCCGTCTTTATAGGCCGATGGCGCAAGGATGGCGGTGGCGGGGCTTGCCAACTGCGCGGGCAACAGCACCGATGGTTCGATCGTCGTCACCTTCACAACATCATCGCCAACGGCTTCCACCCCAGCGATCTGTTTCGGCGAAAAGGCGCGGGCAGGAACGGATGCCTTCAGAAGAAGGGTGAGGGCATTAACGGCCGCAGCGGCATTAAAGTCTTCGCCGTTCTGGAATTTAACGCCCTTGCGCAGCTTGAACTCCCACACCTTCGGTTCCGTTTGCTTCCAGGATTCCGCAAGTGATGCCTCCAGCCTCATGTCGAAGCCAATTCGGACCAGGCCTTCGTAACACCCCACGCGCATGCCGAGAGTAGAGTCATCTGACGCCATCTGCCACGCAGCTTTCACGGCGTAGTTATCGTCATAAGTAACGGTGCCGGCATTTGCGGCATTAGCCCCAAAAGCGCCGGCAATGGCGCAGGTGGTTAAAAGTGCGTGCTTTATCATTGGATAATTCCCCTTATTTTTGATGATGACGCTCACAATTCAATTACTATAAAGTATATTATTCCTTCTATTATAAACGGCGAAAATATCTATTGGCGGATACGATAAAATATCCGTCTTAATTACATCCATACTATGTTTTTGTATTCGGAATTTTATTCCGATATTATTTTACGTACGCACTATTCAACTGTTTTTCATATCGTTTGAAAAACATTCAGTACGCTGTTTCTCAGCCCAATTCCCGCCAGCGGTGGCACCGCGCGAAATGCTCCCCGGAAACGCCTTCCAGAACCGGCTCCACCTCACCGCAGATCGCGGTCGCATATTTGCAGCGGGTGTGAAACTTGCAGCCACCCGGAGGATTGAGCGGGCTCGGCAGATCGCCGTCGAGAAGCATTTCGGGCGCATATAGTCCGGTCTCGTCAAGCATCGACGAGGCGATGAGAGCTTTGGTATAGGGGTGCTTGGGCGCCCGGAAAAGCTCTTCGCGATCAGCGATTTCAACGATGCGTCCGAGGTACATCACCGCGATGCGATCACAGAGATAACGCACGACGCGCAAGTCATGGGAAATCATCAGAACCGTCAGGCCGTGACGGCGCTTCATGTCCATCAGGAGGTTCAGAATCTGCGTCCGCATCGAGGCGTCGAGTGCCGATGTCGGTTCGTCACAGACAAGGAAACTCGGATTGAGAAGAAGCGCGCGGCCGATGACGACGCGCTGCAACTGGCCGCCGGAACACTGGTTCGGATACCGATCATAGAAGGAACCGTCCAGACCGACTTCCTCCAGCATGCGGAAGACACGCGCCGTGCGCTCCGCGCGGGTGCCGATACCGTGCTGAGCAAGCGGCGCCTCCATGCTCTGGCCAATGCGCATACGCGGATCGAGCGCGGAATAGGGATCCTGAAACACCAGTTGCACGACCCGGCGCACGCGCCGCAACGCTTCGCCCTGCATATGCAATATGTCGTGATCCCCGATGCTGACCTCACCCCGCGTCGCGTGCGTCAGGCGCGTGATCAATCCGGCAACGGTGCTTTTGCCGCATCCGGATTCGCCGACGAGGCCCAGCACCTCCCCCTCGCCGATCGTCAGGGAAACATCGTCCACGGATTTCACCACGCGGTGACCGAGGCCCGATATGGGATAATATTTGCAGAGGTTCTTCGCGACCACATAGGGTCGGCTGCCGTTCTCCGCCGATGGTGGCATCTGTGTCATGGCTTTGGAAAACATCATCGCCTCCTTCAACAAACCGCATGGCTGGAATGGTCGTGATCGGCATGATCGTCGCCGACTGCCCAGCACCGCGCCTTGCGCCCTTCAGGCAAGGCGTTCAAAGCCGGTTCGGTCGCCATGCAGCGGCCTCCCATGCCTGCCGACTTGGCAAGCGCGCAGCGCGGATGAAACCGGCAGCCGCAGGACATGTCATGGGCCTGTGCGCTTGAGCCGGGGATCGTCAACAACTGTCCCTCGCTGTCCGTGGTCAGCAGGGAGCAACTGATGAGCGCCTTGGTATAGGGGTGCTGCGGCGCCTTCAGGATCGCCTGCGTTGGCCCCTCCTCGACGATGCGGCCGGCATACATGACCGCGATCCGGTCCGCGAAAGCGGCGACGACCGAGAGATCGTGGGTGATGAGTAGCGTTGCCAGCCGGCGCTTGCGACGTTCATCGTCCAGCAGGCGCAGGATTTGTGCCTGCACGGTGACATCGAGCGCCGTCGTCGGCTCATCGGCGATCAACAGCTGCGGATTGCCCGACAATGCTGCGGCAATCATCACGCGTTGCGCCATGCCGCCGGAAAGCTCATGCGCGAAACATTGCGCCCGCGCCGAGGGGTCGGGAATGCCGACATCGGACAGGAGATCGACGACCCGGTTCAGCGCCGCGCTTCGGCTCATCTTGCGATGGATCCAGAGCGGCTCGGCCACTTGCGTCCTCACCCGGCTGGTCGGGTCCAGCATGGCCTGCGGCTGCTGGAACAGCATGCTGATATCGGCGCCGCGCAGCGCATCGAGTTCGGAGGATGAAAGAGCGAGAATGTCGCGTCCGGCAAAGGAAATACGGCCGGAATCGATTTCCACGCCCTGCGGCAGAAGCCGCATCAGCGACAGAGCCGTCATGCTCTTTCCCGATCCGGATTCGCCGACAAGAGCGACGACTTCACCGGCATTGACGGAAAGCGTCAGGCCCGAAATAACAAACTTGCGGCCATTTGGCGTCGGCACCGAAACGTGCAGATCCTCGATTTCCAGAAGCGGTGCGCGCTCGGGAGACAGGGCAGTGTTGGCAAGCGTTTGCCCTTCGATATTCATAAGAGTTCCCCTTATTTTTATTGAATCGGAGGCATTTGCGTATTCATGCGGCTTCAGACGATATTACTCTCCTTCCGGCCCTGCGGCCTCATCTATGTTTGACATTAGTCAAATCTGTCCTTGCCTGTTTGCAGGCATCAATGATTGTTCGTTTTCTTCGTTTCCAGGTTGAGGCCATGGCCGATCCACGTCACGCTGAGTGCCGACAGGAAGATCGCGAGACCCGGTGCGATGACGAGAATTGGCATGCGCTCGGCATAGGCCTGTGCATCTGACAGCATCAGCGCCCAGTCGGCGGCCGGCGGCTGCACGCCGAGCCCCAGGAATGACAAACCGCCTACTGTGATCAGCTTGTGGCCAAATCGCAGGAACGCCACGGCCGCGATCGGCCAGATCGTATTGGGAATGATATGCCGGAAGATGATGAAGCGCCGCGTGCAGCCTAGCACCTCCGCGGCGCGGATATATTCGCGGGAATTGATCGCGAGCGTCAGTCCCCGCGCCAACCGCGCAAAAGGCGTCCAGCCGACGATCGTTAGCGACGCGATCAACGTTCCGTATCCGGGACCAAAGATGGCGACCAGGAAAATCGCAATCACCACATCGGGTATGGCGATAAGCAGATCGACCACGCGCATCAGCACTTCATCGAGGATACCGCGGCTGCGGCCGCTGATGATGCCGATGAAGGTTCCAATACCGACCGACAGAATGACAGTGATAGCGGCGATCGTGACTGTGAAACGGCCGCCGATCAAGAGCCGGCTCAGGACATCGCGACCGAGATGATCTGTTCCAAGCCAATAGGTGGCGCTCGGCGCATTCAGCCTGAGGCGAAGGTTCTGCTGTGCCGGATTATAGGGCGAAATCCAGGGCGCGATCACCAGGAGCAGGACGATGGCGAGAAAAATTGCCGATCCCGCATAGAAGGTCCAGTGCCGCCGGCGGATGAAATCCGTGAACCGGGAGAGTGTCGACGGGCGTGTGGGCAAGGTCATGGGCATGGCGGCGGCAGGCGCGCTCGGGAAAAGACTAGTGGTCATGTTGACCTCGCATGGCTGGATTGATCAGAACATAGAAGCTGTCGGCCAGGGTATTGACCAGGATGGACAGGGCCACGATGCAGATGAAACCGCCCTGCAGCATCGGGATGTCGCGATTGATCACGGCGTCGTAGAGGAGCCGGCCCATGCCGGGAATGGCGAAGATCACTTCCACCACCACCGATCCGCCAAGCAAGCCCGCAAGCCACAGCGCAAAGAAGGTGACCACCGGCAGCGAGCCGTTGCGGATGCCGTGGCGCATGACCGTGCCATGCATGCCAAGGCCGCGGCTGCGTGCCGCCGTGATATAGGGCGCGCGCAAGACCTCGGCCATGGCGGCACGGGTGACCTGGGTGAAATAGGCGAGCGGCCGCAGTGTCAGGGTCAGCGCAGGCAGCACCAGCGAACGCCAGCTGTCCCATCCGGCCGAGGGCAACCAGCCGAGATAAAGCGCAAAGACCAGCGCCGACATGGGCGCAAACCAGTATTCCGGTGTCGCGACGAAGGTCTGGATCATCAGTGTCGCGAAATTGTCGAGCCGTCCACCCGGGCGCATGGCCGCAAGCGTGCCGAGCGGCAGCGCCACGGCGACCGCGACGGCCAATGCCGTCAGCGCCAGGGTCACTGATACGCCGAGAGAGCGCAAAAGCTCGTTGGCGACAGGCTGACTGCTGGTGAAAGAAAAACCGAGATCACCGCGCAGTGCATTCCACAGCCATGTGAAATATTGCACGTAAAGCGGCCGGTCGAGCCCAAGACTGACCCTCAACGCCTCCACCGCGTGCGGATCGAGCGCGGTATCGTGCATGCGCGAGAAGAGGATGGTGCGTGCCGGATCCCCGCCCGTCATATAGGGCAACAGAAACGCGATGATGGAGACAATGGCCAGCATCAGGCACAGAATAAAGAAGCGCTGTATTATCTGTATCCACATGGCCTGCTCTCCTTCATCAAGATTGGCAGTTTACACTGCATTCGGTGCCCGCTCCCCAAAAGGGAACCGGCGGCTTATTTCGCCTGGCGCTGTAAATCCATCGCCGGGCCTGATGTCCCCTTCAGCATGCCGGTGCGTTTGGGCACGACGGCAACCGCCGAAAATTCGAGGTCTTCCGCATGGGCGAGGTCATGAATGATCGGGCACTCCGGCTCACCATTGTCAGGGCAATAGGTCGCGAGGTTCCGGAGCGTATCGGCCATTTCCCGCAGCGTATCCATCTTCGCTTCCAGGTCGATGACATGTTCCATGACGATGCGTTTGACATCGCAGGAGGCGCCGCCCGGATCGCGCCAGAGGGTCATGAGTTGCCTGATCTTTTCGATGGAAAAACCGAGATCGCGTCCGCGCCGGATAAAGCGCAGCGTTTCCAGATCATTGGCCGTATAGACCCTGTAGCCGGAATCCGTGCGATTTGCCGATTTGATCAGGCCGATCATCTCGTAATGCCTAATCATCTTTGCAGAAACACCGGAGGCGGTGGCGGCTGTGCCAATGTTCATCGATCCTGCTCCTATCTTTCCGGGGTGAAAAATACATCCGCATGAATGTCGGCCGTCCGCATGCCGCGCGCCAGCAGCTGCGGCACCGTTGCCTCGATCATGGCCGGCGGGCCGGCAATATAGGCTTTCCAGCCATCGAGATCGTCGAAATCATCCGCCACCGCGGCGCCGACATAACCGCGACGGATATTGGCATGGTCCTCATTCGAGAGAACCGGAACGAAGCTCAGATTGCCGTGCCGGGTGGTGAGGTCCTGAAAACGGTCGAGCATATAAAGGTCGCGCTCGGCGCGGGCGCCGAAATAGACGTGAACCGGGCGTTCACGGCCGGTTGCGAGCGCCGCTTCGACCACGGCCTTTACGGGGGCAAGCCCCGAGCCGCCGGCAATACCGAGGATCGGTCCGCAATGTTTTTCCCGCAGGAAGGAGGAGCCAAAAGGCCCCACGATCGTGACGGGATCACCCGCCCTGGCGAGCGAGAAGATGCGGCCGCTCGTCATACCGCCGGGAACATGCCGGATGTGAAATTCAATCAGCTCCTCGTCCACCCTGCTCGCGATCGAATAATCGCGCGGCGAAGAGTCCGGATAAAGCAGGCGCACATATTGCCCGGGTTTGAAGGTGAACTGCGCGCGATCCTCGAGCCTGATGCGGATGAGCTTGATATCATGGGTCGCATCCACCGCTTCCTCAACCACACCCTCGAAACGGCCGGTCGGGATATCGGCAAATTCATCCTCGCCGTCGAGCCAGCCGATCGTCACGTCGCTCGCGGGCACGGCGCGGCAGGCAAGAGTGAGGCCTTCTGCCTTTTCCTCTTCGGTCAATGAGAACGGTGTATGCTTGAGAAGATCGATCTCACCGGAGATGAGGTGCGATTTGCAGGCGCCGCAGCGACCCATGCGACAGCCACGCGGATAGGCAATGCCGGCGGCGAGCGCGGCCTGAAGCACGGTCTCACCCTCAGCCGCCATGATGCTGCGGCCGATCTGTGGCAGATAGATTGTGTTGCCAGGCATCACCACATCCGCCTCCTATTCCGCCGCTGCGAGCTGCAGGTCGGACGATCTGTCCACCAGCGGTGCACGGAAGCTTTTAAGACGCAGCGCATTCGTCAATACGAAGACGCTGGAAAGCGCCATGGCTCCGGCAGCAAGGACTGGCGACAGCAGAACGCCGTTGACAGGATACAATATGCCGGCCGCCACGGGAACAAGCGCGGCATTGTAAGCGAAGGCCCAGAAGAGATTCTGGCGGATATTGCGGATCGTCGCCTTGGAGAGAGCAATCGCGTTGGCAACACCGCGCAGATCGCCGGACATCAGCACCACGTCGGCACTTTCAATCGCGACATCCGTGCCCGTGCCGATGGCAAGCCCGACATCGGCTGCGGCAAGCGCCGGCGCATCATTGATGCCGTCCCCGACAAAGGCGACCCGTCGCCCGCCGGCGGCTAGCCTCTTGACCGCCTCAACCTTGCCGTCGGGCAACACTTCGGCCACCACCTCGTCAATGCCGAGGCGACGGGCAATGGCTTCCGCCGTGCGGCGATTGTCACCCGTGATCATCGTGACCTTGAGGCCCAGCGCATGCAGCGCCGCAATCGCCTCGGGTGTCGTCTGCTTGATGGGATCGGCAACGGCGATGATCGCGGCCAGCCGGCCATCGACGGCGGCATAAAGCGGCGACTGCCCTTCCCTGCCCATCCGCTCGGCATCCGTGGCAAAGGCCCCGACATCATAACCGAGTTTCACCATGAACCGGTCAGCACCCGCCTCTACCCTGCGACCATCGACCGTCGCCGCGACACCGAAGCCGGGGGTCGCCTCGAAAGCTTCAGCTTCGGCAAGCGTCAGGCCACCATGTTTTGCAGCCTCGACGATCGCCTCGGCAATCGGATGTTCAGACCGGTTCTCAAGCGAGGCGACGAGCCGCAGCACCTCATCCGCATCGAAACCCTGGGTCGTATTAAAATGCACCAGTTTCGGCTTGCCGAGTGTCAGCGTGCCGGTCTTGTCGACCGCGATGACATCGGCGTCACGCAGCGTCTGGAGCGCATCGCCGCGCCGGAACAGCACGCCC
Source organism: Agrobacterium fabrum str. C58 (assembly GCF_000092025.1). Lineage (NCBI taxonomy): Bacteria > Pseudomonadati > Pseudomonadota > Alphaproteobacteria > Hyphomicrobiales > Rhizobiaceae > Agrobacterium > Agrobacterium fabrum. Next base: position 1,187,941 of record NC_003062.2, on the reverse strand, counting down.
ATTTCGGCGGCGCGACCGGTGCCGACCATGATCGACGTCGGCGTGGCAAGGCCCATGGCGCAGGGACAGGCGATGATGAGAACCGCAACCGCGTTGACGAGCGCGAAGGTCAAGGCCGGATCGGGTCCAAAGACGAACCAGACGGCGAAGGTGACAAGTGCCGCCAGCATCACGGCTGGCACGAACCAGTTGGTCACCTTGTCCACCAGCGCCTGAATGGGCAGCTTGTCGGCCTGCGCTTCTTCTACCATGCGGATGATCTGCGCGATCAGCGTATCGCTGCCGACCTTGGTGGCGCGGAAGGTGAAGGAGCCATTGCGGTTAACCGTGCCACCGACGACCTCGGAACCCTCGGTCTTGGTAACCGGAACCGGCTCACCCGTGATCATCGATTCATCGACATAAGAAGATCCGTTGAGAACCAGACCGTCGACCGGCACTTTCTCGCCGGGGCGAACGACGATCACATCGCCCGTTCGCACGTCCTGAAGAGGCACATCGATGGTTTCGCCGTCGCGCAGCACGCGGGCCGACTTGGCCTGAAGACCGACGAGCCGCTTTATCGCCTCGCTGGTGCGGCCTTTGGCGCGCGCTTCAAGGAAACGGCCGAGCAGGATCAGCGTGACGATGACCGCCGCGGCCTCATAATAGACATTGGCCGTGCCGCGCGGCAGGATTTCGGGCAGGAAGGTCGCGACCACCGAAAATCCCCAGGCGGCGGCAGTGCCCAGCACCACAAGCGAATTCATGTCCGGCGCGAGCCTCATAAGGGCGGGTATGCCCTTCTTGAAGAAGCGCAGGCCGGGCCCGAATAGGACCAGCGTGGTCAGTACGAATTGCAGATACCAGCTTTTCCGCATGCCGACCGTTTCCATGACGAAATCATGGATGGCAGGCACCAGGTGCGAACCCATTTCCAGCACGAAGACCGGCAATGTCAGGACAACGGCGACGGCAAGGCTGATTTTCAGACTGCGCATGTCCGCTGCGCGCCTGTCCTGTTCCGCATCGCCGGCTTTGTCGGCGACGATCTCTTTCGCCTGATAGCCCGCCCGCTTGATCGCCTCCGCCAGAGTGGCGGCGGAAGCGGCATTGCCCGCCACACGAATGGCGGCGCGCTCGGTCGCAAGATTGACGCTTGCATCGGAAACGCCGGAAACAGCCTTCAGCGCCTTTTCGACACGTCCGACGCAGGAGGCGCAGGTCATGCCTTCAATATCGAGTTCGACGGTTTTTTCTTCGACGCCATAACCCGCATGCCGTACAGCGGCAATCACGGCGGGCACATCAGGTGGTCCGGAAAAGGAGATATCGGCACGCTCCGTCGCAAGATTGACCGAGGCCTTCAAAACGCCCGGCACCCTGGCGATCGCCTTCTCCACACGACCCACACAGGAGGCGCAGGTCATGCCGTCGATCGCAATCTGATGACTGGCCCGGATCTCCATTTGTGACATGCGCATGACCCCTCTTTTCTTGTGTTAAAAAAAAGATAGGGCTTCCCATCGTGGCAAGGTCAAGAGGTTCTTTTGGGTGATTTTCGAAGAAATGTGCCGCTTGATTGAGCAGGCTTATTTTTTGGGCGCTGCATTGGGAGTGAAGGCAACTGAAGCCGAATAGCAATCACGCCCTGGCGATCTGTCCTCGCCGCATCTGCGTTGAACGGGCGCACTCTGTTGTGGATGAAGGTGGTGCGGACGGCGGGACTTGAACCCGCAAGACCAATGGTCGGCAGATTTTAAGTCCCCTTGGGTGACGATACTGTCTGATCAAGCCGTTGATAACGCTCCGGTTTTAGCTACGCCCGAAGCCTATACTTGTCGTGAGAGGTAGGGCGTGGCCACGACATCAGCCACAAGACGCACACGAAGATTATTTCCAGTGTGCGGCTTAAGACGCTGAAATCACAGTCTTAAAGATCGCCTTGAGCTGATCTTGTGGCAACTGCGAGAGTAGCTGGGCGAGCGCTTGGGTGTCCGTCTCAATCTCGTCTACGATGACCGTTGTGGCACGGTTACCGGCGAGAGTTTCCTTCTTTTCCATGCGACCAATGACATCATCCAGCTCATCACCGAAGAGGTGCACATAGCGCTGGGTGACCAGCAGTGTTGCATGGCCTGCGAGCTTCTGGATGGCAGCAGCGTTCTCACCGTTAGAAGCAAGTCTTGAGCAGAACTCATGACGAAGGATATGCGGCACGAATTGCTTGTCGCTTTCCAGATTGAGCGCCTCCGAGAGACGACCCCAGTAATGCGCGACCGAGTTTTTGGAGAGGCTCGGAAACACCGCCTTGCCCTCGGTGTATTCGCGGCGACGATCAAAGACCGCCTGGGCACGAGCTGTCAGAGGCACGGTGCGGCTCTTGCCGGACTTGGTACGCTGCCCGGTTGCGCCCACACCCCAAACGGTCACACGGCCATTCTGGATGTCCTCGAAATGGAGAGATAAGACTTCGCTTTGGCGCATGCCGGTGTCCAGAGATAGGACGGTGTAATCGGCCATGTCTTGGTGCCCGATGCGATCAAAGAACGCGAGCGTCTTCTTCTCCTCGTCCGGTGTGAAGCGACGAACCCGGTGTTCGCTCTCCTTGTACTTGTTGCACTTCGGCTTTCGCTCGATGATGCCCAAGTCCTCGGCTTCTGAGAGGCATTTGGAAAGAGCCGCGACCTTCCGGTTCACTGTCCCCGGAGCGTTGCCAGCCGCCAGCAGCTTTGAACGAGCGCGGTCAACGTCAGCTTTCCCCAGTTTTGCGACTGGGAGATTTGCGCCGATCTCAGCAACGATAAGGTTCGCGTTGATGAGCTGCTTTGCACCCGAGGGCATTGGTGCCCAGTGGGTCTCATAAACGTGCTGGACCAGCTCCCCGAGCGTGTACGGGAGGTCTCCCCTACGCTTCGCGGCCTTCTCACCCATGTCGATCGGTTCGCCCCTGATGAGCTTCGCCTTACTGTCGAGTTCCCAAAGTTCTGCTTCGCTTTCTGTTGCGAAGCTGCGGCGGTGCCGAGCGCCTTTATGAGTTACGGTTCCTTCCCAAGAGGAACCACGTTTCTTCGCCATTTAGCTCTCCTTCAAGTTGACATGGGAATGCATCCGGCATACCGAGAAGCAGCCGCCCGCATGGTGAAATTGGTAAACACATCGCACTTAAAATGCGCCGCCTCTGGCTTGCCGGTTCAAGTCCGGCTGCGGGCACCAGCTACTTACTGAGGCCGCTTTGCGCGTCCACGGGTCGAGCTGGTTTCTTCCTTGGCCATTGCCTCTTCGTGCATACGCTCGATCTCAAGGCGAGCATCCGTTTCCTTATCGACCGAATATTCTGCATCGACGTTGCGGAGCAATTTCGTGATGAATGCCTTGCCGTGAGTTGTGAGGAATATCAGACGACGCCGGGGTTCCCGAGGGTCGATGACAGCTTCCACAAGGTCCAGCCCCGGCTTCCCGAGGCGATGGAATTTTGACATGGCAGAGACGTTGCGCGAGACCGAGGATTGAGACAGTCCGGTTCTCTTGCAGATATCGGCCATGGTGAGGCCCGGATAGAGAACGACCTGAAACAGAACGTCCGCTTGCTGCATCGGCATATCAGGGCTTAGGGTTCGGAGCATATTGATGACGCGAGACACTGTGAAAGCTGCATCGCGCTTGGTCGTTTCAGTAGTGGTCGTCACGGGGCCTCTCCTGTCATGTCGCCGGTGAAAATCTACCCGCTCATGGATAGACCGCCGAGAGGCCGTGTTGTCCAGCCCTTTTTTCCCGTGCTACCGACTTTTTTATAGAACCAACTCCAGATCGGGCATTAGGCCAGCCCGATCATCAATTATGCGCCGGAGCGTGAAAGCCGACCAGTTGGCCGGTCATGCAGTCGATGAAATAGACCAGCGTGAACCGCTTGCGGCGACGAACGCGCCACTTGCGGAAACGCCCCGATGCCGTGATGTCGTTCATGCGCCACCTCGGGCAAGCCGGTAGGCTGCATGAGCATCACCAAGGGGCGACATGGGGCATGTTGAGCGCCACCAAGCGAGAAATGGTGTTTGGGTCAATGTTGATCTCCGGGAATGGCAACCATCATCAGGCGGGGCATGCCAAGCCCCACGACCGACCCTAGGGAGCCGGTTTCGGTATCAGTTGGATTGTTTGGAGAACCAGACGGCGCACCCGAGGGTCAGCGCGCTCCAGCCCATGAAAAGCAGGAAGAGGCTGGCGTCGAATGTCATGCTGCGTCTGCCCCATACCGGGCCAACATGATCTCTTCCCGCCAATCGTCCTCGGCGCTGCAATAGGTCAAGTCTTGGTCCCAAAACGCGACATCCAGAATGTCACCGTCCGGCTGGATTTCGGGGAGTTGGACACCCCTTGCGGCGTACCATGCGCGGCGCTCGGCCAGATCGACCTTGATGATGTCCGTGTAGCCGGGACCGCCTTCCGCGTTGATCTCGTCCCAGTCTGGCGACTGTTCGACCACGAGGCCCGAGAGCGCGTCCACCTTGAACGTCCCATAGGTGCCGCGAAACTCAATAGTGGGTGACATTGGATTTCCTTTCGTGCGCTGCTCATCAGGCCCTAGGCGCGACCCTAGGACGACCGGAGGCCAGCCGAAGCGACACCCGGTTTCGCATTACTTTCCACATGTGGATTGATCTAGACACAGAAAACCGCCACGCCCTCGTCAAGCTCAACAGCGCTTGCAGAATGCCTGAGGTCGCGGGCGTATGCCTCGTAGTCGAAATACTGCGAAAGCGGGTGATCGGCCTTGATATCGTGGGCGCTCAGCATCTCGTCCGCCAGTTCCTCGGCGTAAGCGCGGAAGCTCTCGTGGACGCCAACGAAGTTGTTTCCCAGCTCTTCCTTAGCGTACTCAACCGAGCCGAAATGCGAGACGATAGCGGCCATGTCTTCGCCGGTCATGTCGTGCTCTTCGCAAAGCTCGACAAACGCGGCGATTTTATCAAGGCCGGGATATTCACCGAGAGAGGACGGAAGACCATCATAATCATGAATGGCCCATTCTTCGGCGCTGGGAACTTCACGAGAACCGCCATCGCAGACCGTGCAAAGCTCCAAGCGGCCTTCACAGTTGGGGCATTTCACCATGACGTTGGGAAACCGGCTTGCGCGCAGCATGGCGGAAACCTCTTCCTGCATCTCGTCAGTGTCAGAACTCGCATCGATCCACCGACCATGCAGAACGCCATTGTTATAACTCGCCAGACAAGCGGCATAGAAACGCATCTCTCACTCCTTCGCTATCGCCCTTGCGGGCATGTGAGGGTTTGAATAAGATGCAGGAGCTTCACAGCCTTTCGACTGTGAAGTCCCTTCGCTATAGGGTTATGAATAGGGCCAAGGTGATCGAGACCTTGGCCTTTTTCGTTCTCCAGCGAAGAGTGATTGCCCATGTGATCATGGCTAATCCCTCCTGCATTGTGGGGCTGTATCGTCGCCCCTTCCGGCTAGATCAGCGGGGCCACCCGCCTTACCTATTCCGCTAGCTCATCAGGCCCTAGGCGCGACCCTAGGACGACCGAGGACGCCCCCCGGTTTCGCTTAGTTATGCGATGGTGGTTAGATCAGGACATAGGAGTGGCGAATAGTGACCCCATGGCCCTCCCCTTCAAGTCCACCATGTCCAGCCGTAAGGCCAGCTTCGGGAAATGTTTATCTCCCCACCAGCCAGACCGTTGAACCGCTGGCCAGTATCTCGCCGGAATGTGTTGAGTGACTGCCTCAAAGTCTGGAACGTCCATCAGCCCCCTACAGGCACTCGCGGGAACCCGGTCGAGAAGCTCCTGGGCCAGGGCCTCGTGAAGGTTCTTCATGATTTCGCTGAGATTGGTCATCGCAGTATCCATGCTTTGATTTCCTCCGAGAACGTGCCGATAGCTGCGGCCAACAGAACCCAGCCCCACCGGATGGAGGACAGGATGCCGACTTGTCGTTCTCTTTGGTTTTCGAGTTGCGTGATGCGCGTGTCGTGATCGTCAATGAGTGTGTCGTGATCATCAATGCGCTTGTTGATGCCGCCCTGCTGGGAGAGCAAAGTGTCTACCTTGCCCTCCAGCCGTCCGAACATCAGATAGAAGTTCTGAGTGTCGTCCATTGGTCCTGCTATTTGATCTGAGAGGCCCATAGCCAAAGGTCATTGAACTGCTCCATCGGAATACCCTGCATCACCCGGAAGGTTTCCACTGCGGGGCTAAGTCGCTCGTAGCCGTTCAACGGTGGCTCGGTGAGTTCAATGCGGAGGATTTCAGCTTGCTCTTCATCCTCGATATCATTGAGGGAAGACAGCACGGCGTCTTTTCTCACGCCGATGCTGAGAGCAGCAAGCCATAACTGCCTACCAGAAATGTTCGGGAGGCCCATGTCTACCGAAGGTTCATCACCGGGGCTTTCCATGGGGGGTGCATCAACTAAGTGGAACCCGCCTTTGATGGTCACAGCTTTACCAGCCGTGAAACCAGCAATAGCGTTCTGATACTGCTCCCAAGTAATTTCGACGGCACCGACTTGGGGGTCGGTCGCAACACCGCCTTCGAATGCGTATGGCATTATTTAATCCTCATTACGTAATCGACACCAAAGTTGCGCGGGCGAGTTTCTTCATCACCTGCGTATTGGATCGAGATGCCCGTGGTTGCCCCCCACGTATTACCGAAAGAAAAGACGGCGGGAGGCTGATCGACTGAGGTTGACCGGCCCGTAGAGGCCGTGCCGTTCTGAACACCACCGTGGGCGTGTCCTGGGTCGTTGACGCCGTGGTTGTGTGACTGCACTGCGAAGTATTGATGAGCGCCGCCGTTGCCCGGACGCAAGAATGCGCGGGACGTGTTGATCAATTGAACCTGCCTGCCATTGAATGGAGAACCGGCCAAGTTGATGATGGCGGCAGCGCTGATTGCGGGCCAACTTCCCGTAACTGCCTCCGAAGTGAGTACGCCGTTGTTGTATCCGCCCGAGCCTGTCTGCCCCGCAGTAAGGATGATGTAGCGATAGCGCGGGTTGTTGGTCGGCGGATACGCGGTCCCGGCAATGCCCATGCTTGCGGGGATAGGGACACCTAGCGGCTGTGTCGCCCACGGGTCATCAACAATTGCCGCGAGAGCGTCCAGCTGAGCCTTGGTCGCAGCATCAGCCTTCGCGGGATATCTCGCATCAGCTTGAGACTTTGTGTAGTAGCTCGACGGGTCGAACAAGGCAGCATCTTCCGCCGACTTCTTGGCGGCAGCAGCGGACGCAGCGGAAGCTTCCCGGTCCAAGCCAGTCTGCACCCTATCGGCAGCCGTAGCGGCACGATCAAGCTGCGTCTGGTTCTTGTTTGCGAGGGCATTGGCTTCCGACTGAGCGGCAGCGGTGGCCGAACCAGCAGCGGCATTCTTGGATGCCAGGGCGGCGGCGGCACGACTGTCTGAAAAGGCCGCAGAAGCTTCCGACTGTGCAGCCGAGGTCGCAGCATCGAGAGCCTTTTGCGTTGCGAGGACCAGTTGGGAGGACATAGCAGTCTCAGCCCAAAGCTTTGTCACGGCGTCTTGGGCACTGACAGGGTTTGCAAGGCTTGTAATGCGGCGGTTGAGCGCCGAGAACTGTCCGTCCTCAGTGACAGCCATGGATGCCGCGCCTTGATCGAACGCTTCCTGAGCAAGAAAGAACGACTGGAGGGTCGAGGTGTTGAGGTCCGACTGGACCAGAGTGGAGCCATCGGTGAACGTAACGAGACGGTCCACCCTTGGCGTCACCCTTCGTACCTCCACAACGGAACCCGAGGGAGGAGCCGTGGTCGTCTGGAGGCGGTAGGTATCGATCCACGAGAACGGCACAAGGACGCCATCGACCCGCACCGTAACGTGCGCTTTCGAGAGATATTCGCAAGGAACATCGAAGAGGCGGTTGCTGCCATCACCCGAGGAGTGGGCATATGAGAGAGGCATTGCATTCTCCAAAAACGAAGAAAGCCCCCGCCACTGTTATGTGACGAGGGCCGAAAGGTTTGATCGGGTGCAGTTATTTCTTCGGTGACCACTCCGGGAGCGGACTGATCATCGTTGAGAGGAGCTGCGAAATTCCATTGAGGTTCTGGAACGGAAGGATGCGGGCAAGGTTTCTGGCATCTGCCTGCGAGAACCGCTTGCCGTGCGCTTGCTGACCGAAGACGCTGAGAGCCTTGATACCGCTGGATGCCAAATCGGCCGATGGGTTTCCGAAGATTGCATCCGACCCCAGCTCGGTAGCCGCAGCCGTAGCAATGGGCGTGACCGTCCGAGTACCGGCCAAGGTTGGGCAACTGCTCGGAATATGTTCCGGGCATCTTGATTGGCAGGTAGATCCAGAACATCATCTCGGAAGTGTCGAGCTTCATTTCGCCCAAGTCTTTCGGGGCTGCGCCGTATATTGCGGGCGTTAGGTTCGTCATTCGCATTTCCTATTTGTCAGGTGCGCTTGACCAGACGAAAGCCAGCCCGAACCTGGGCGACTGTCTGGTTCAACATGCGCTGTGCGTTTTGGATGTTGAGTGCTGCTTGGTGACCGGGCTTACTCGCCAGCTCTTCCCGATGGAGGGATAAGGTGCGGCACCATGAGGAGACTGTGTTCAGCGTGATCTCAGGAGGCGTCACTTTTGAACGCCCCCGCGATCTTCTGGAGGAGTGAACGCTTGGGTGGTCGCTTCTGGAAATACTCGCCGTGTGGTCCGCATTTCCCGACTATCTCCCTGGCATCCCGGCAGTCGGGATACGTGGCACCGAGAACGGGGTCTGCCTTCTCGACCTGATGGTGAGTGCATACGAACCCGTACTCGGCTTTAGCGAACCGGCAGTCCACACAAGGATTGTAGACGCGGCTCATGCTCGATGAGCCTTGGCCAGCGCGGCAACATCGTAGCCCTGCTCACGGAGTTCCGTGGCCATTGCGAAGCTGACATTACGGCCAGACTTCCAGAGCACGATTGCCTTGCCGAGGGTGGACTGCATTTCATTGACGTTGGTGGTCATGGGGAAAATCCTTGTCGATTTGTGAGGATTGCTATGGTGAGGGGCAATCACCGTCGCAAATGTTTCCACTAGTGGATTGATCAGGCGAAAAAGAAAGCGCTCTCAAGGACTTGAGACAAATCCAGGGAGCCTTTTTCAGGGAGCGGAGGAAGCTGGGTTCCTTCGGGGAGCATGGCCGTAATCTCTCGGCCAAACTCAGCAAGGACATCGTGGTCACCGTACATTTTGACGAACTCTTCCCGGAGGAATTGAGCCATCGCCCAGGCGTTACCCGCGTGGGTTCCGTAGCTGTCATGGATGAGCGAGAACGAACGGATACCTTCGTCGTGGCATCGGGAAACGGTGAGCTGCATATGCGCCGCGTCCATTGAGTGGACCCAGTTGGGCGAGATGCCGCTTCCTTGCTTGCGCTTGTCGATCTTCTTAGATGCAACGTCGATGGAGAGCTGGAGGCGCACCTTCTGGAACGTCAGCTCAAGCCGCTTCTGTTCGCTCGTGGTGTATTCCTGCATGACCTTGAGGCCAGCCGGGGTATTCCAGATGACGGGCAAGCTTTCCTTCGCCGCGATCTTGGCCACCTTCTGGAGCCAGTCCATGGCACCAGCAGCCGCGACCACGACTTCACCCACGCAATCCCAAATGAGGAGACCGAGGAAGGAAGCCGCAGCGAAGCCGGTGCCCTCGAAGGGGAACGCCTCGCCCGCTGCCTGTTTCCAGGGGGTGACCGTATCGGTGAACACCTGTTCCCGGAAGCCGAACTCAGATGCACCATAGGCGAGCGTCATGACTGGGCGCTTGGTCACCTTGCGGGTGATGCCATAGGCCAGCCACTTCCGAGCCATCGAGCCATCGCTTTCAACAACGATGGTCTTGTTCTCCTTCGTCTCCTTGTCCTTTACTTCCTTGGTGGTCGTGTCTTCCGGGCATGCCGCAGCGATATCACGGAGCTTCGCGATGAGGACCGAAGCGACCGTGGCATAGATATCGTTGGGCTTGTCGCTGGGGACGAGGTTGACTGCTGCCCCGCCGATCTCGTCTAGGAGCATGGCCGAGAAGTTTTGGAGGCCGTTGCATGTGCCGTCCATCTGTACCGGCAGGTGCGAATGAAAGGCGAAGCCCTCGGCAACGTAGCCCTGCCACTCGAAGCAGAACGCAAGCGCCTGCCATGGTTTCTCTGCGGTCAACCAGAAGCGGTTGTCGTAGGGGTTCTCAGCGGACGCGAGGATTTCCCTCTGGTTCGCCATGACCCACTCGACACGCTCATTCATCGAGCATTTGTCCACGCCCCAAAGACCAGCGCCGTGAATGGCCAGCCAGTCAGCTCCCTCCTCGTTCGTGATCGGGACCGAGTTTGCGAACTGGAGGAGACCATGGGACGCATCGTCGCCCTGGGGATTAAGGAAGAGCGGGACAGCGTAGACGCGACCACGGAAGTCCATCTGATGCGGGAAGTAGAACTCCTCCTCATCCTTGAACCGAGTGGCAACGCCCAGCATGCGGGAGAAAGCCAGACGCTTGGAGACGGCACGGGCGTTCGCCTCGTAGATGGTGGTCCGCTCGGACTTCCAACGCGAGAACTCTTCGAGCTGCTCCGGCGACATGTCTTCCCTTTTCATTTCCGGGGCGAGCCACATGGGTTTCTCCGGGAGCGGCATATCATCAGCCTGGGGTATGCATGCGAGGGTGGATTGATTATCCCAAAGCGAAGCCATCACCTCATAGACGCGGTGATTGATTGACCAAGCCGTGTTCTGCATCGCGTTGATCGAGTGGTAGACCTTCGGCATATCCACGCTCTCAAGGTCCATCAGATACTGACGGTTGCCGGTCTTGATGAGCCTGAGGTTGCGAACCCTGCCCGACCAGTAGCCGCCTCGGAATGGAGAGGTCCACGGACGCGGTGGAACTAGGGTCGGAAGATAAACCGGAGATAACGGTGCAAGGCGGGAGTTCTCCGTGGCCAGCCAATCCAACGTTTCCTTGGTAGCGACCACGTAAATGTTGGTGTTGTGAGCGCCTTCCGATTGACGGACGATCTCAAAGAGGCCGGTCTGTTCCACGGCGATCTCGATCAGCTTCAAGCCGACCTTGGCTTTCACGTCTTGGCTCCAGTCCTGCCACTCGGCACCCTTATGCTTGGCATGCTTGGTCATGGCGCGCTTCTGGTGGACTGCGTTGTGTGTCTGCTCGCTGATCTTCTTCCTTGCGTATTCATAGGCGTCCTTGTCGTGACCCTTGAACGCATTGAAAAACAGCTCATCCTCGACCATCGCAGCGAGCCGGATGGACAGCGGCGTGAGCTTCATGCGCATGGAGACGTAATCGAAGAGGTTCCGCAGCGTGAGATGGGCAACCACGTCGAGGTCCGCATCTTTGAGATACGCCACGGCGGTATGCTTCTTCCCTGCCTTGCCTGAGCTTGCCTCGGCTAGAAATGCCTCAAGACCAGCGATCACTTGAGCGTGTGCATGGATGATCATGCGGCGCGAGGAGAGATTGGACGCCTCGGCGTTCTTCTCCCGGTTCTTTTCCAAGCCCTTCTCGAAGCGGGCGATGCCTGCCGAACGCATCTCTTCTTCAAGAGCGATCTGCTTTTCCCAAGCTTCATGCTCGGTCGGGAGGCATCCATGGGCGGCGAGAAAAAGTTCGTTAGTGGTGTCGAGTTCGATCAAGGGAAGAGCCTTCCAAAAGAAAAGGCCCGCCCTCGGAACACCTAAGTAAGTGAACCGGGGACTGGGCCTATGGTGAGGGGTTTTGTGAGATGCCTATGGTGAGGGGTAATCGGCGCACGGCTGATCATCCCTCTCGTTACGAAGGGGATGCCGTTGCCGTCTTTTCCTTAAGTGTGGGGTAATTGCCTGCGGTGCTGGCTCAGTAGGACGTCAAATTCCCGCATTTACGCCACAAGTCCTGCCACAGGCAGAGGAACCAACTATGCAAAAACACTATGTTATGCAGTAGTGGATAGATATAAGTCGTAAAAAAGGCGCAGAACTGCTAGGTTCCACGCCTCGTTATTCTGAAACTATCCACGGATGACTAGACTAAAGGTGATCTTTTAAGTCTGCTGCGTCTACCGATTTCGCCACGTCCGCATTACCGCGCCTTACGACCAAGGCACTGCAAAAGCCGTCATCCCCAGGGCGCCCGGCCAGACGGCCGATCCCAAACGCGACGGAGCCTCATCTACACAGGCAGGGCGGTTTCGGTCAACGGGGCCTCAGCCACACCAGGACTGATTTTTTACCGAGGCCGGATGCGCGAGCCCCTCCCGCACGAGCTGATCGGCAAAAGAAACACCCGAACGTGAAAGCCGTTTGCGTTCCAGGGCTTGTCCCCCAGCTTCGCCGGAGGACGCCACATCGAAGGTGCCGGCATTCAACATGTCGCGAAGCCTGACCTTTGCAATGAAACCACGCTGGCGCTCTTCCATGCAGCGCGCCCGGTCGATCTGCGGGACATCGATGCCGGCGAGCTGCATCTTCACGCCCTTCATCCAGAAAGTATTGCCATCGGCCACACAATTATTGAGGCCAGAGCGGCCGCAGAAGGCAAAGGCACCGCTTTTTTCGCCGAGCGAGATTTTTTCGACCGAGGGACGCGTTTCCGGCAGGATGCCGGCAACCTGGCTCGGCGGTGCGATGGATGGCATGGCGATCGGACGCGGCGGCACCGGGCCGTTGCCGGGCAGAACCGGCGATGCGGGACGAATGGATGCCACTTTCTCAGTGGTGACGGTGTCACGCCTGGCGGTTGTCGCGACTTTCGGGGAATTTGTGGCTGACGACGTCGCCTTCGCAGCATGCCGTTGCGGCAGAAGGCTGTCACGATATTCGTAAGCCTGAATGCCGCCGGCAACGACGCCCAGCATCAGCACCCAGGGCCAAACGCTGCCGCCGCTCGATTTCTTCGCCGTGCGGCGTCGTGCTGTCGATTTTCGGTTGCTCACGATCGGACTCCTTTCAACGGAGCCGCATTATCGGCCAAAGGAGTTTCCGAAAGGTTGGCATTTCAAAACAGCTGTGGATAAACCTTCAGCGGACCTGATCGAGCAGACGCTTGCATTCGAGCAGGTCGAACAGCGCTTCCTGCAACAGCGCCTGGTCGTCCTTGCCGATGCTAGACTTGCCGACCGATATTTCGGCATCGCTGTTGCCGCCACCGAAGCCGAAAAAACGGCCGCTCGGCCTGGCCTTCGGACGGCCAACGACCTCGTCCCCGTCCGGATCGACGACGCGCGGTTCGGCGACTTCCTTTTCACCGCTCGCCGCCATGATGGCTTCCATGGTTGCCAGATCGCCGGAAGCGATTGCCGCCACGAAACGGTTGCCATTGGTTTTCAGAAGCTTCTGCACACCCTTGATGGTGTAGCCATGGTCATAAAGAAGGTGACGGATGCCCTTCAGAAGGTCGATATCGTCAGGACGGTAATAACGGCGGCCCCCACCCCGTTTCATCGGCTTGATCTGCGGAAAGCGCGTTTCCCAGAAACGCAGCACATGCTGCGGCAGGTTCAGCTCATCCGCCACTTCACTGATCGTCCGAAACGCGTCGGGGCTTTTGTCCAAATTTCCACTCCCATCCGAACTGAGGCGCCATGCATCCGGTCGGACACTGAACGAGAACGCTTTACACTCACCGGTCAAATACCACGCGCAAGTCCATCAGACCCTCGCGCCGGCGCCATTGCGGCGAGATACAAATCACTAAAATTGATTATGATGTGAGTCGACCGGATTTCAACGGCTTGCACGTTGAAATTCAAGTATGTTCACAGGAAGAATGGATAAAAAGGCTTGCGATACGGCAAAAAGCGCGTGTCGCGGCGGCTTCAAGTCCGGCTTATACCCCGGCCTTCTGGCCCTTCTGCTTGGCCTTGCGGGCCGTATGGGCCTTGAGAATGCGCTGTTTCAGCACATTCGAAGCCTTGAAGGTCATGACACGGCGCGGCGAAATCGGAACTTCCTCACCCGTCTTCGGGTTACGGCCGATACGCTCGTTCTTTTCCCGGATCTGGAAAGTGGCGAAGGACGAAAGCTTGACCACCTCACCGCGGGTGATCGCGTTACAAATCTCGTCGATGATCGTTTCGACCAGTTCGGCGGATTCGGTGCGGGACAGCCCGACTTTACGAAACACAGATTCTGCAAGATCTGCGCGTGTCACTGTCTTCCCGGCCATTTTTCCCCACAAACCGTGTCTGAATTTTTCTCTAGGAGCCGCCGAGATTATTTCCCTTGTGGCGACCGGTCAAGGGATTGTTCCAGATTCATTTTAGGCTTTCGGCAATCAGTGCAAGGGCTTAGAGCAGCCGGTACCGTTTTGCCACAGGCTGGTGCCGCTTGGGGCCATCTGAGCGGGGCGTGAGCGCGAAAAACATAACCGATTTCGCGCCTGCCCCATCAGAGACGGGAACACGCCGTTACCAGCGCAGCAGCACTGCACCCCAGGTGAAACCTCCGCCCATGGCCTCCAGCATCACCAGATCGCCCTTCTTGATACGGCCGTCACTGGCCGCGACTGCAAGCGCCAGCGGAATGGATGCGGCCGAGGTATTGCCGTGTTTGTCGACGGTGATGACGACCTTTTCCGGATCGATATTGAGCTTCTTCGCCGATCCGTCGATAATGCGCTTGTTGGCCTGATGCGGAACGAGCCAGTCGAGATCGTCCGCCGTCGTGCCCGTCGCCTCGAAGGCCTGCTCGATGACGTCGGTGATCATGCCGACAGCATGCTTGAACACTTCCCGGCCTTCCATGCGCAGATGGCCGACCGTGCCAGTTGTGGAAGGTCCGCCATCGACGTAGAGCTTGTCCTTGTGCGAACCGTCGGAGCGCAGCTGCGAGGTGAGGATGCCGCGATCGCTGGAAGTGCCCTCGCCTTCGCCGGCCTCGATAACGAGTGCGCCAGCGCCATCACCGAACAGAACGCAGGTGGTGCGGTCCTTCCAGTCGAGAATGCGCGAGAATGTTTCGGCGCCTATCACCAGCACGCGCTTGGCCATTCCGCCGCGAATATAGAGATCGGCGGTCGCCACGGCGTAAACGAAACCGGAGCAGACGGCCTGCATGTCGAAGGCGAAACCGTGGGTCATGCCAAGACGGTTCTGTATGTTCACCGCTGTTGCCGGAAAGGTATTGTCCGGGGTCGAGGTGGCCAGAATGATGAGGTCGATATCGGCGGGCGTCAGACCGGCATTGTCGAGCGCCGCACGCGCCGCCGCCTCGCCGAGAGACGCGGTGGTTTCACCTTCGCCGGCGATATAGCGTTGCCTGATGCCGGTGCGCTGCACGATCCATTCATCGGAGGTCTCTACGACCCCTTCGATTTCACTGTTGGTCATGACACGCTTCGGCAGCGCTGCCCCGAAACCACGGACTATAGAGCGGATCATTCCCTTATTCCTCGTCAGCCACGAGAGCTTCGGGCGCCGGGGGCGGAAGCCGTCTTGCGTGGTAAATTTTCAGATCATTTTCAATTTTTGCCGTCAGGCCGTTATGAACCATGTCGTAGCCGACATCGACGGCGGAGGCAAAACCGATGGCATCCGTGCCGCCGTGACTCTTGATGACGATGCCGTTCAGGCCGAGAAATACGCCGCCATTGACCTTGCGCGGGTCCATCTTTTCCCTCAACACATCAAAGGCGCTTTTTGCGAGAATATAACCGATCTTGGCGAAGAAGCTGCGGGAGATCGCCTCACGCAGAAGCGTGGTGATCTGGCGCGCCGTGCCTTCGGCGGCTTTCAGCGCGATGTTGCCGGTGAACCCTTCCGTCACCACGACATCCACTGTGCCCTTGCCGATATCGTCGCCTTCGACGAAACCGCGATAATCGATGGTGCCGAGGTCGGCCTCGCGGATCAGGCGTCCGGCCTCACGCACCTCTTCCTGACCCTTGACCTCCTCGACGCCGACATTGAGCAGGCCGACGGTCGGACGGTCGATATCGAAAAGTGCGCGCGCCATGGCGCCGCCCATCAGGGCGAAATCGAGAAGCTGCTGGGAATCGGCGCCGATGGTGGCGCCAACATCCAGCACGATGCTTTCGCCCTTCAGCGTCGGCCAGATGCCGGCAATCGCCGGGCGTTCCACCCGCGCCATGGTGCGCAAACAGAATTTCGCCATGGCCATCAACGCGCCGGTATTGCCGGCGGAAACCGCAACATCCGCCTCGCCGAGCTTCACCGCCTCGATGGCGCGCCACATGCTGGAGACATAGCGGCCACGGCGAAGCGCCTGGCTCGGCTTTTCGTCCATGCTGACCGAGACTTCACAATCGTGAAAGACCGACTTTTCCCGAAGGGCGGGATATTGTGCCAGAATGGGGTCGCATTTGCTCTTCTGCCCGTAGAGCAGAAAAGTTACATCGTTGTGCCGTTCAAGCGCCTTGGCGGCACCGGGTATGGCAACATCTGGGCCGAAATCGCCACCCATGACGTCAATTGCAATTCTGATCACTCGTCCCTTATCCTTCTTGCCGCCAATCAAGCGGATTTCGCGCGAAAATACCTTTTCCGGCTCTTGTTACAATAAAATTATTTCAGCCCGGCTGGGCCATTCAGTCTTTTTTCCAATCTTTCAACACGGCAAAGGGCGATGGCGGCTTGTCATCGTCGGTCTGTTTTTCAGCCTTTCCGGCAAATTCCACGTCCGGCTTGCGCGGATAAGGGTCGATGGCAAGGGCCGCAAATTCGGCAACCACGGCACCGACATCGATGCTGTCGCCGGTGAACTGATCGGGAATATCAGGGCCATCAGGGTCGAGTACGATCTCGCCTTCTTCATTCGTCACCATCCGCGCCAGCTTCGATCCTTCCGGCACGAAAATATGCTCGACCGTCTCGTCGATCTTGCTGGACACCGGTTCCAGCGTGACGACGCAGGATTGAGTGACCGCCGCATGCACCTCGCCCTTGATCTTGATGCCATCCCTCTTCCAGCGGGTGACCTGCAGCTCCGCCTTCAGATATTCGACGGAGACCACATCCCAGAATTTCGCCAGCGCCTTCAGTTCCTCGGCACTGGCTTCGAGACCAATCCTGACCGGATTGGCGGAAATATGGCCTACCTTGACGGGATAGGAAAAAGGCAGGTCGTCATTTGCGGCGTGTCGCGCGTTCATCGTGAACCTCATCATATAGGCAGGGGCAGCGTCAGGCTTCCGGTTGCTATCGTCTCTTCGGACTGGGCGGCAAGGGCATCGGATGTTTCCATCATCCAGCCCGCCAGCCCCTCCATCTCGGGAGCCTCGTCGTCTACCTGCGGATATATATTGCGCCGGAGCGCTGCGGCAAGAGCGGCGCAGTCGGATGCATCCAGTGCCGCCGCATAGGATTCGAGCCGCCCATAGAACATGCCGGCGAATTTCTTCATGCGTTTCGGCACGCCCTGATCACCTATCCCCAATTCACGGATGGAGTGATCGATATCCTGGAAAAAGGCATCGACGATCTCCTGGGCGATCTCCTGCCCGCTGACACCTGATGATTTGGTGCGGCGGAAATAGAGAATCATGATGACCGAGAGCATCTCGAAACGGCCCATGACGGTATCGGGAACACCTAGATCGAGATAAAAGGCGGGCGTGCGCGCAGCCGCCGTCAAGGTCGCATATTGCCGGTCGACTATGGCGCGGTTGTTGTTTTTCTTCTTGAACAGCCCGAATATCATCGTTTTTTTTTCCGAAGGGGACGGGTGAATGCGCTTACCGCCCATCGCACTTGTTGCATGATCGTCAAAGCTGGTTTACCGAAGCATCCACGAATTGCAATGCTGTCACGGTCACGTTCGTCTTTTGGCTGAAACAGTCGAAGAGAACCGGAGGAGTTCCAAAAGGCCGGGAAAGCATTGAATTTGGGGGGTGATCGGGATTTTCCGTCCCCGGATTGACACAATCATGTGCACAGACACTGTGCACCACGCAATGCCGGAAGGTGCCATTCATGATCGCAGTCGGGGAAAAGCAGTTGAGCAAGCAGAAATCCGCAAGTCACGGCAAAATTCTGAGCAAAACCGCCATCGCAATCGTGCTCGCATCCGGCCTGCTTTCCGCCTGCACCAGCACGACAGATGTGTTCCACAATGGTTACGTCATGGACGATCAGTCGCTGCAGCTGATCCCGGAAGGCTCGAGCCGTGAGCAGGTTCTCCTGACCATGGGCACGCCCTCCACCACCGCGACTTTCGGTAACGAGGTGTTCTATTACATCTCGCAGAAGCGCGTGCGCCGCGCGGCCTTCCTGAAGCCGTCGCTGGTCGAGCAGAACATTCTCGCGATCTATTTCAACAAGGACGGCGTCATCGAGCGCAAGGCCAATTATACGCTGCAGGACGGCAAGGTCTTCGACTCGATTTCGCGTACCACGCCGACCGGCGGCAAGGATCTCACCTTCCTGCAGCAGCTGCTCTCCGGTGGCACCTCGGGCGCCAATATCGCCAAGAGCATTCTCGGCCAGGGCGGCAACAACGCCCCCTGACCGCAGCAGGAACGGAAAGTTCGAAGGCCCGGGGATCGCTCCCCGGGCCTTTTCATTTGTCGGAACCGTAGCCTTCAGTGGGCAAGAACTGCCAGCAGCAGCAGCGCCACGATATTGGTGATCTTGATGGCCGGGTTGACGGCTGGACCCGCGGTATCCTTGTAGGGATCGCCGACCGTGTCGCCCGTTACCGATGCCTTGTGCGCCTCGGAACCTTTGACGTGGCGTACCCCGTCCTTGTCGATGAAGCCATCTTCGAAGCTCTTCTTGGCGTTGTCCCAGGCGCCACCACCCGACGTCATGGAAATTGCCACGAACAGCCCGTTGATGATGACACCCAGCAAGGATGCACCCAGCGCGGCAAAGGCGGACGCCTTTGAGCCCGAGATCAGCAGCACGCCGAAATAAACCACGAGCGGCGCGAGAACCGGCAGAAGCGACGGGATGACCATTTCCCTGATTGCCGCCTTGGTCAGCAGGTCCACGGCCCTGCCGTAGTCAGGCTTTTCCGTGCCGGCCATGATGCCGGGCTTTTCGCGGAACTGGCGGCGGACTTCCTCAACGATGGCGCTTGCCGCCTTACCCACCGCCGTCATGGCGATGCCGCCGAAGAGGTAGGGGATGAGACCGCCGAACAGCAGACCGGCAACCACGTAAGGATTGGCGAGGCTGAAGGAGATTTCTCCGATATCCTTGAAGTAAGGATAGGTATCGCCATTGGCGGCGAAATAGGACAGGTCGTTGGCATAGGCCGCAAACAGCACCAATGCGCCGAGACCGGCCGAACCGATGGCGTAACCCTTGGTCACCGCCTTGGTGGTGTTGCCAACGGCATCCAGCGCGTCGGTCGCCTTGCGCACATCAGGATCGAGACCCGCCATTTCGGCGATGCCGCCGGCATTGTCCGTGACCGGGCCGAAGGCGTCGAGCGCGACGATCATGCCCGCCAGCCCGAGCATGGCGGTAACGGCGATGCCGGTGCCGAACAGGCCGCCGAGCTGGTAGGTGCCGATGATACCGCCGACGATGACGATGGCCGGCAGCGCGGTCGATTCCAGCGAGACCGCAAGGCCCTGAATGACGTTGGTGCCGTGGCCGGTAACCGATGCTTGGGCGATGGAATTGACCGGCCGCTTGTTGGTGCCGGTATAATATTCGGTGATGACGACGATCAGCGCCGTCACGACGAGGCCAACCAATCCGCAGAAGAAGAGGTTGGTGCCGGTGATCTCCATGCCGGCCACCGTGCCGATCGTTCCCCAGCCGACCGTGGCATAGGTTGCCACGGCAAGGCCGGCGACTGAGAACACGCCAGTGGCGATGAGCCCCTTGTAGAGCGCGCCCATGATGGAATTGTTGGTGCCGAGCTTCACGAAGAAGGTACCGGCAATCGAGGTCAGGATGCAGGCGCCGCAGATCGCCAGCGGATAGACCATGGCGCTTTCCAGAATCGGCGTTCCCGCAAAGAAGATCGCGGCGAGAACCATGGTCGCGACCACGGAGACGGCATAGGTTTCGAACAGGTCAGCCGCCATGCCGGCGCAGTCACCGACGTTATCGCCGACATTGTCGGCAATGGTTGCGGGGTTGCGCGGATCATCCTCGGGAATGCCCGCCTCCACCTTGCCGACGAGATCGCCGCCGACATCCGCACCCTTGGTGAAGATACCGCCGCCGAGACGGGCGAAGATGGAGATCAGCGAAGCGCCGAAACCGAGCGACACCAACGCGTCGATAACGGCGCGTGATCCGGGCGGATGGCCAAGGACGGACGTCAGAACAAAATAATAGATTGAAACGCCAAGCAGCGCGAGGCCGGCAACCAGCATGCCGGTAATGGCGCCCGACTTGAAGGCGATATCGAGACCGGCACCAAGGCTGTGAGATGCTGCCTGCGCGGTGCGCAGATTGGCACGCACGGAAACATGCATGCCGACGAAACCGGCGACGCCGGACAATACCGCACCGATAACGAAACCGATGGCCGCGATGGCCGACAGCAGATACCAGGCGAGAACGGCGACGATCAGTCCGACGATGGCGATGGTGAGATATTGACGGGTGAGATAAGCCTGTGCGCCTTCACGGATATAACCTGCTATTTCACGCATACGCTCGTTGCCCTGATCGGCATCGAGAACACTCTTGGTGGTCCATACCGCGTAAACCACGGACAGGACACCGCATAAAATTACTATGGGTATTACGGTCATGCGCACTTACCTCCCAAAAGGCCGGGTCTCACTCCCTCCCCGGCGTGGCGAACCATGTGCAAGGACCAGGCGATGAAACGCACGCCGGGTCCTGTCTTGGCCAATTCTTCCCCTCCCAAGGAAAAACGACCTGCGCGGCAAGATTGCGTTGGCGAAAGGTGCGGCGTCAAGCCCACAAATTTGCCTGAAACATGAAAGGGGTAGAGAACGAGCGCGACCTTACGCGACGTTCCTGCGCTGCCTCAGCAGAAGCGACAGGACGAGCAGCAGGCAAAGGCCCGCAACCGGCCAGATGACAAGGTTCATCACCGACCAGCCCCATGCCGTAAACACCTTGCCGGACGAGAAGGACGACAACGCCACCGTGCCGAACAGCACGATATCGTGGAAACCCTGCACCTTGTCCGCCTCATGCGGGCGGTAGCTTGACGTGATGATGGCGGTCGCGCCGATGAAACCGAAATTCCAGCCGAGACCGAGAAGGATGAGCGCTGCCCAGAAATTCCACAATTCTATGCCCATATGGGCGACGATGGCGCAGGCCATCAGCACGATGAGGCCAGCTGCCACAATTTTTTCCGCGCCGAATCGGGAAATCAACATGCCGGTGAAGAAGCTCGGGGCGAACATGGCCAGAACGTGCCACTGGATGCCGAGCGTCGCGAGTTCGGTCGGGAAACCGCAGCCGACCACCATAGCAAGCGGTGCACCGGTCATCATGAAGGTCATCAAGGCGTAAGAGCCGATACCGCAGATCATGCCGGTAACGAAACGCTGGGTGCGGACGATTTCCGAAAGCGGCCTCACCTCCTCAGCATGGGTGGACGCGGTCTTCGGGTCGGGCAATTTCAGAAATGACAAAATGGCGATCGAGACGAGACCGAGCGGCACCAGTGCGATGAACGCACCGGCAAAAGTAACCGGTGCAAGCAGATCCTTGCCGAAGATGGCAAGCTGCGGCCCGACAATGGCGGAGATGATGCCACCTGCCAGAATCCACGAGATCGCCTTCGCCTTGTAAAAGGACGGCGATGCATCGGCCGCCGCAAAGCGGATTTTCTGCGTGAAGCCGCCGGAAATGCCGATCAACAGTAGACCGACGGCAAACAGCCAGAAATCGGAGCGGAAGAGCGCGACAGCGGCGATGCCGCCGCCGATGGAGCACATCAGCGCGCCGACCATAAAGCCGGCCTTGCGGCCAAGGAAACGGGATGCGGCCGCAACGCAGATCGCACCAAGCGCCACGCCGATATTGAAGCCGGTAAGCGGCGCAGTTGCCAGTGACTTGTCGGCGCCGAGCAGTTGATAACCCGCGAGCGCGCCGACCGAAAAGCTCAAGGGCGCGGCCGATCCCATGATCGCCTGCGCCATGGTGAGGAGAAAGACGTTGCGCTTCGCCTCGTCCAGTTGAACCTCTAGTCCTGGGACGGAAACCACGCTCATCTCTTCCTCACCTGTTTTACTTCAGCGTTTTGCCTCGCCGCGCACCTGCTTGGCAATGCGGTCAAGCACCGCATTCACCAGCTTGGGCTCGTCATGTTCGAAGAAAGCGCGAGCGATTTCGACATATTCGGTGACGATGACGGCAACCGGCACGTCCTTGCGCTCGAGAATCTCGAAGGTGCCGGCACGCAGGATGGCGCGCACGGTGGCATCGAGACGCGAGAGCGGCCAGTCTTCCAGGAGGGCGGAGCGTACCAGCGGGTCGATCTTCGTCTGATCGCGCACGACGCCAGAGACGATCGAACGGAACCACGAAGGATCAGCCTTCAGATAGGTATCGCCATCGACTTCCTGGCCAAGACGGTGCGCCTCATATTCGGCGACGACTTCCATCACGCCGGTTCCACCGACATCCATCTGGTACAGCGCCTGCACGGCCGCTAGACGGGCCGCACCGCGCTGGTTGGCGGGCTTTACCGAAGGCTGGCGCGGTTCGCCGCCGTTTTCAACATCCGACATGCGTTCAGCCACCCAGTTTCTTTTTCAGCTCGATCATGGTGAGCGCCGCGCGGGCGGCAAAACCGCCCTTGTCCTTGTCGGAGCGGCGCACGCGCGCCCAGGCCTGCTCGTCATTTTCGACGGTGAGGATGCCGTTGCCGATCGGCAGCGATTCGCTGACGGCGAGATCCATCAGGGCGCGGGAGGATTCGTTGGAGACGATATCGAAGTGATAGGTTTCGCCGCGAATGACCATGCCGAGCGCAACGAAACCGTCATATTCGGTGCCGTCATTGTCTGCACCATCGAGCGCCATGGCGATAGCGGCGGGGATTTCCAGCGCGCCGGGAACGGTGATGACGTCATAGGTGGCGCCGGCTTCCTCAAGCGCGAACTTCGCGCCTTCGAGAAGGGCATCCGCCATATCGTCGTAAAAACGTGCTTCCACGATAAGAAGATGGGGTTTGGACATGTGAGGGTTCCTGGGGGATTTTCCCGAAAAGCTTTACGCCGGATCATACCGGCATTTGCGGCGGTCAAACCACGGCTGGCCGTTCTTGGCAAGTATTTTCGTGCATTGCCCGCGCAGCATGACCCGTTTGCACCAGCTGCTGCAAGGCTTAATGTCTGTGCGGCAAGGCTGAAAAATCAGCTTTTCTGGAAAGCCAGATGGACACCAAGCCCCATCAGTACCGTTCCGGCGACACGTCGGGCGAGAGCCTGCACGGCGCTGGACCGTTTCAGACGCCGGACCATGGCGCCCGCCAGAAGCACGCCGACGAGATCGGCGGAGGAGAAGATGAAATTGACGGCAATGCCGAGGATCAGGAACTGTAGCCAGACGGGAAAGGCCGCCGCCGGGTCGACGAATTGCGGCAGGAAGGCCAGAAAGAACAGCGCGGTCTTCGGGTTGAGCACATCAACGATGATGCTGTCGATGAAGGCGCGGCGGGCCGATTTCGGCTCGATGGTCAGATTGACCGCCTCGCCTTCCAGTTTGCTGCGCAGCATCGAAAACCCAAGCCAGATGAGATAAAGCGCGCCGCAGAGCTTCACTGCAAGGTAAAGCCAGGGCACCGCCTGAAACAATACCGAGAGGCCCGCAGCCGCCGCGAAAATGTGAAAATAGCAGCCGACATGGATGCCGAGCACCGCCATCAGCCCGGCAAACCGGCCACGCGCCATAGTCTGCGCCGCCGCATAAAGCATGGCTGGGCCGGGAATGTAGGCAAACAGGGCGGTGGTGATGAAAAAGGCTGTCAGCAGTTCAAAAGACGGCATGATGTATTTCCCCTACCCCGTTCGCTGGCAGTCGATTTCAAACGATAGAACGACGTCTTTACAATCTTTCCGGTTCGACAGGAAGCGGAGCAATTGCACGTGTGCCAGCGTCGATGCCGATCATTCTCCTCCGTCATACCGGCCTCGAGCCGGTATCCAGTCGATGAGCGTCTGCGCGGCGAAAAGACTCTTTTCAGCCCAAGGACTTGGGCTGGCTGGATTCCGGCTCAGGGCCGGAATGAAGGGTGGATGAGGCGTCAGCGAGCATTATAACCCGCCGTGTCCCTGTCGGTTTACGCAGACGGAAATTCCGCAAGCCTTGCGGCATAACGGGCCATCGTATCGACCTCGAAATTAACGAAATCACCCGGCTGACGTTCGCCCCAGGTGGTGACGGCAAGCGTGTGACGGATCAGCAGCACGTCGAAATCGGTGCCTTCAACAGCATTGACGGTGAGCGACGTACCGTCGAGCGCCACGGAGCCCTTGGGAGCAACGAATTTCGCCAGATGCTCCGGCGCGCGCAGGCGGATGCGCACCGCTTCGCCTTCCGGCTCAACCGACAGGATTTCCGCCCTGCCATCAACATGGCCAGAGACGATGTGGCCGCCGAGTTCGTCGCCGATCTTGAGCGCCCGCTCCAGATTGACATGCGTGCCTTGTCTCCAGCCTGCAATCGTGGTGAGGCGCAGCGCCTCTTCCCATGCCTCGACCTCGTACCAGCGTTCATTGCTGCCATCATCAGGCAGCTTCGTCACCGTCAGGCACACGCCGCCATGGGAAATGGATGCGCCCATATCGATGGTCTTCGGATCGTAATTGGTCGCCACGCGCAGGCGAACACCCTCCGGCAGCGCTTCCAGCTCGGATACGGTTCCGACATCGGTGACAATTCCGGTAAACATCAAATCGGCCTTTCATAATCGAAGCAGCGATCCGGCCCATAGGCTGTTTCGCTGACAAGAGCATAGTCGCCCGTGATATCGGCACGGCGAAGCGGCGTTTCAATGCCGCCTTCGCCGATCACGACAGGGCTTTCGAACAGCATGATACGGTCCACCAGCCCGGCTTCAAGGAATGATTTTGCGGCAAAAGCGCCGCCTTCGACCAGAAGTTCCGAAATGCCGCTTTCGGCGAGAATGTGGAGGAGGTTTTCGAGGGTTGATGCTTCGAGGATCTGGACGCCTGCGTCGGTCAGGAGTTGACGTCGGAGGTTGGGGTTACCCCCCTCTGCCCTGCCGGGCATCTCCCCCTCAAGGGGGGGGATCGATGGGGCACTGTCTTGCCCAACATCAACGGCTGGAGAATGAGAAACGGGTTCAAAATTTGAGCGAGCGGACAGCGCCTCGCCGATCTCCCCCCTTGAGGGGGAGATGCCCGGCAGGGCAGAGGGGGGTAACGCCGCAACGATCACCGGCACCTCGCGCGCGCTCCGCACAAGCTTCGACATCAGCGGCAACTCAAACTGCCGATCCAGCACGATCCGCACCGGCGAGCGGCGCTCCATGCCGGCAATGCGCACCGTCAGTTCCGGATCATCCGCAATCGCGGTACGAATACCGACAAGAATGCCATCGCAGCGCGCCCGCAGTTCATGCACCACACGGCGCGACTCCGCCCCGGTAATCGCCACCTGCCCCTCGCCTTCCCGGCCAATCATGCCATCAGCGGAAACAGCAAGCTTCAGAATCACATGCGGGCGTTTTTTCATCTGACGTGTGAGGTAACCTGCAAGCGCCCGCTTACCCTCATCACGCAGCAGGCCTGTTTCCACAACAATACCGGCATCGCGTAAAATCGTATAACCACGGCCGGAAACACGCTCATCCGGATCGTCCACCGCCACCACGACCCGCGCCACGCCGTATTCGACCAGCGCGTTGGCGCAGGGCGGGGTTTTGCCCCAGTGGGAACAGGGTTCGAGCGTTACATAGGCAGTCGCGCCACGCGCCGCCTCGCCGGCGATTTCCAGCGCCTGGCGTTCGGCGTGCGGCCGGCCGCCGATGGCGGTCACCGCTTCGGCAATGATTTGTCCGTCTTTTACGAGAACACAGCCAACCGAGGGATTGGTCAGCGTCTGGCCCTGGTGGCGAAGCGAAACCTCGATTGCACGGGCCATGAATTTTTCGTCATCGGCGCGGCTCGTCACGGCTATGCTCCGGCGTCTGTATCTCGGGCGATCTTGGCGTTGATTTCGGCAATCACGTTTTCGAAATCCTCGGCATGGCTGAAATCGCGATAGACCGAAGCGTAGCGCACAAAGGCCACGTCATCGAGACTCTTCAGCGCCTCCAGAACCTGAAGGCCGATTTCTTCCGAGGGAATTTCCGTCTCGCCGGAACTTTCCAGACGGCGGGCAATGCCGGAAACGGCCCGCTCGATCCGGTCGCGATCAACCGGGCGCTTGCGCAGCGCGATTTCGAAGGAGCGAACCAGCTTTTCCCGGTCAAACGGCAGCTTGCGGCCGCTTTTCTTGATGACCATCAGCTCGCGCAGTTGCACGCGCTCATAGGTCGTGAAGCGGCCGCCGCAATCCGGGCAGATGCGCCGCCGACGGATGGAGGTGTTGTCCTCCGCCGGACGCGAGTCCTTGACCTGTGTGTCTTCGGAACCGCAAAATGGGCAGCGCATCTTTTTCTTTCCTTACATGTACGGATACATCGGGAAACGGTCGGTCAAACCGACGACCTTTTCGCGCACGGCAGCCTCGACGGAGGCATTACCTTCATCCGAATTGGCAACCTTCAGGCCGTCGAGAACCTCGACGAT
The DNA here is from genome assembly GCF_000092025.1 of Agrobacterium fabrum str. C58. Taxonomy (NCBI): domain Bacteria; kingdom Pseudomonadati; phylum Pseudomonadota; class Alphaproteobacteria; order Hyphomicrobiales; family Rhizobiaceae; genus Agrobacterium; species Agrobacterium fabrum. The sequence goes on along the minus strand of NC_003062.2, from coordinate 1,161,272 downwards.
CAGCTTGCCGATTTCGCGGAATTCCGCTTCCTTGAAACCGCGCGTCGTGCCGGCCGGCGTGCCGAGACGGACACCCGACGTGACGAAGGGTTTTTCCGGGTCGAAAGGAATGCCGTTCTTGTTGCAGGTGATGTAAGCGCGGCCAAGGGCTGCTTCCGCGCGCTTGCCGGTGGCGTTCTTCTTGCGAAGATCGACCAGCATCAGGTGGTTGTCGGTGCCGCCGGAGACGACATCGAGACCGCCTTCGATCAGGGTTTCGGCCAGCGCCTTGGCGTTCTTCACGACCTGCGCGGCATAGTCCTTGAATTCCGGCTGCAGCGCTTCGCCGAAGGCAACGGCCTTGGCGGCGATGACATGCATCAGCGGGCCACCCTGCAGGCCGGGGAATACGGCCGAGTTGAACTTCTTGGCCAGATCCTCGTCATTGGTGAGGATCATGCCGCCACGCGGGCCGCGCAGAGACTTGTGCGTCGTGGTGGTGGCAACATGGCAATGCGGGAACGGCGACGGGTGCTGGCCACCGGCAACGAGACCGGCGATGTGGGCCATGTCGACCATCAGATAGGCGCCGACTTCATCGGCGATCTCGCGGAAGCGCTTCCAGTCCCAGACGCGCGAATAGGCGGTGCCGCCGGCAAGGATCAGCTTCGGCCGGGTTTCCTTGGCCTTGCGCTCCACTTCGTCCATGTCGAGCAGGTTGTCGCCTTCACGCACGCCGTAGGACACGACGTTGAACCATTTACCGGACATGTTGACCGGCGAACCATGCGTCAGGTGGCCCCCCGAGTTCAGATCGAGACCCATGAAGGTATCGCCCGGCTGCAAAAGCGCGAGGAACACGGCCTGATTCATCTGCGAACCGGAGTTCGGCTGAACGTTGGCGAAGTTGACGCCGAACAGCTTCTTGGCGCGCTCGATGGCAAGCTCTTCAGCGATATCGACGAACTGGCAGCCGCCGTAATAACGCTTGCCCGGATAACCTTCCGCATATTTGTTGGTCATGATCGAACCCTGCGCTTCAAGCACAGCGCGGGAAACGATGTTTTCCGAGGCGATCAGTTCGATCTCGTGGCGCTGGCGACCCAGTTCCTTCTCGATCGCGCCGAAAATATCCGGATCGACTTCGGCAAGCGGACGGGAGAAGAAAGCATCTGTGTTCGACATGGTGAAGGCTCCTGAAACAGTAATGCGATGGCGTCTTAGCGCCCTGCCCGAACAAGAGCAATACGGCCAGCGAGATTTGCCCGTCAAACTGCGACGTTGCGGCGAAAAGTGACAGATGTTTTTATGAAAAACAGGATACGACGGAAAATAAAGGCGGCGCTTCGATGATGCGCGGCCAAGCCACACACTCGCGTCATCCTCGGGCTTGTCCCAAGGATCTGCAACGCTTCTATTTTACGATAGGTGATTAGATCCTCGGGACAAGCCCGAGGATGACGGCGGAGGGACTGGCCGGCTTTCCAGCGATCACCTGTCCCCTCGCCCACAATTCCACGCTGACGGCAAAAAGCCCGATCAGTTGCGCGGCAAGAGATCGTCGTCCACCGCACCTGCCGGCTGCTCCATGCCCGCGGTGGTGTTGAGCGCCAGTTCGGCGTTGCCGTCCTTGCCGTAGATATCGTCGCGGAACTGAACTACGCCGTCCTTCGCCGACCATGCGGTGATGTAGACGAAATAGACAGGCACTTCCTGCGCGAGCTTGATCGGCGTGTTGACGCGCGATGCGATGACGCGTTCCATTTCCTGGCGCGACCAGCCGGGCGTGTCACGCAGCAGCCAGGACGTCAGGTCGCGCACGTTCTGCACACGCACGCAGCCGGAGGACTCGAAGCGCATCAGCTTGTTGAACAGGCCCTGCTGCGGCGTGTCGTGCATATATTCGTTGTTCGGATTGTGGAAGTTGATCTTCGTCGAGGACATGGCGTTGATCTTGCCGGGGTCCTGACGGAACATCAGGTTCGGAGCCTTGGGCGCAAACCAGTCGACCGTGGTCGGCGAGACTTCCTGTCCCTTGCCGTCGATGAGGCGGATGTTATTCCGCTCCAGATAGGTCGGGTCCTTCTGCATCAGCGGCACGATGTCCTTTTCGACGATCGAACGCGGCGCGGTCCAGTAAGGATTGAGGATGACCTCGTAAACCTTGGAGTTGATGACGTGGGTCGGGCGGCTGGCGCGGCCGACAACGGCGGTATTGCGCAGCACGACGCGTTCATTTTCAACGGCTTCGATGGCAGCCGCCGGGATATTCACCATCATGTGACGCTGGCCGAGATCGCCGGACATGGACTGGATGCGCACGAGGTTGGTCTGCAACTGCGCCAGGCGAATCTGCGCGGAAACATTGAGCGCCTTGGTGGTGTATTCGCCGCTGACGCCGTCAGCCGGAAGGCCGTGACGCGCCTGGAAACGCTTCAGAGCGCCATCGACATAGGAATCGAAGGCGCTGGAAATGCCGGCTTCACGCGGCAGGTCGCCCGATACCATCAGTCGCTGACGCAGCGCCTGCACGGAAGGGTCGGAAACGCCGATCTGGAGACGCTGCTGGGAAGTGGGTACATCCGGCCAGCCGCCATTCTGCACGATCTGCTGATATTGCATGATCGCCTGCTGCATGTAGACAGGCGCTTCCCGTCCGAGTACCGGGTTGTTGGAAACGACACCCACCGCCGAACGCGAGGTATTGGCGTCGAACTGGTCATCCCAGTTGCCGCGGCGCGAAGAGCCCATGAGATCGTTGAGCGCGTTCTGCGCCAAGGCCGGCGCGGCAAGCGCGGCAACACCAACGGAAACGGCCGAACGCAGAAGCGCACGGCGCGATACGGAATCGGAAACGGATTTCTTTGTCATTCTACCTACCAGCCACTCTCTTCGGCATTCTGAACAATGCCTAAATCAATATGATTAACAAACACGTACAACGTGTCTGCCGGCCGGTAATACCCGATACGCATCATCAGGGCGTTGATGTCTGGCAGTACAGTCGACAACTTGCCGCAACAACAGGAGAAACAGCCGGCTCCTTAGACTTGCGCGTCCCATATCAATATGGCCGATTCGTGTCACTGCCCTCTTCTCACGAAGCTGTGTTCCCCTGAAAAACAGGGCTAATGCGTTATGGACAGTCGGGCTTGACAGGCAAAAAAGCGTGGCGGCAGGGCGAGGAATCCAAAAGCCGGGAGCAAAGGATGCCCCCGGCTTAAACAGTGAAACCGTCGCGGAATTACAGGCGGTAAGCGATCGAGTCGTTCCAGAAACGGTCGAGGCGCTGCAGCAGCTTGTTCATTTCGGAAAACTCGCCGGTGCCGATGCCGCCGACCTTTTCGATCGAGCCGACGTGGCGTTCATAGAGGCGGGCAACCGTTTCGGCGATGGCCTGGCCTTCTTCGGTCAGGCTGATGCGGACCGAGCGGCGGTCGACACGCGAACGCTGGTGGTTGATGAGACCGAGGTCGACCAGCTTCTTGACGTTATAGGAGACGTTCGAGCCGAGGTAATAACCGCGGGAACGAAGTTCGCCGGCCGTCAGTTCGGAGTTACCGATGTTGAACAGCAGGAGTGCCTGAACGGCGTTGACGTCATCGCGACCCTGACGGTCGAACTCGTCCTTGATGACGTCGAGGAGGCGGCGGTGGAGGCGTTCCACCAGGTGCAGCGACTCCATGTAGAGCGAACGGATGGTATCTTCGTGTGCGTCGGCAACAACGGCCTGCGGCTTAACTTTGCTATTGATCATGACTGCCTCACTGTTTTGTTTGGCGGTGTGTTTGTTTGTCTCCCGCCTTGAGTGAGAACCTAATCAATGCGCATAAAATTCTACTTAAAAGCTACGATTAACAAATGGTTGCCTACATTTTCCCGAAGGCGCCGAACTTGTGGCGAAGCGGGAATGCTCAGAGCCAGTACATTATAAATCAATGACTTAAGCGGAAAAACCGGCCTGAAAACAGGCCGAATTGCTTTATTCTTATGGTAAATCAATTCTTGCGCGCTCTTCATTTTGGCGGTGATCCAGCCAGAAAGCGACCAGGAATAGTATATAAATGGTTGCCACGAGACCGTGCATGACGGGCACCAACGTGTTGGCACCGAAGATATGCGGCCATACCTTATACATGGCGATCTGCGTGCCGGCGCCCATCACCCACATGACCGCCCCCCAGGAGGCACCGAGCCACAGGCCGAGGGCCGCCACCGGGAAAATAACCGCCAGCGCGCTGCCCGCTACTCGCCAGGGCAGGTTCAGCATATCGAAGCGTCCATGACCGCCAAGCGAATAACCGGTCAGCATCGCCCAATATTGCAGGCCGAACCAGAAACAGGAAACCGCAACCAGTCTCATGAAGACCAGAAACAGGATTTCCGTCAGCGGGCGTTTCGGCAGAGGTTGAGAATCAGGTTCCATGGCCGGAAGATAAGGTCTCGACGGGCGGGCGACCAGTCCATATTGAATCCCGCCGCCTGCCTTGTCAAAACACCATCGTCCGTCAGGCAGCCGATGAGGGAAGATTGTCGCATTCGCATGGGCCAATGTTCATGGTATGCAGCTTTCCAAATTTTATCGAAGGACATTCTGACATGCAGGACAAAACGCATCTGGTCGACGAGATCACCGGCCATCGCCGCATGCGGCGCAATCGCAAGGCGGATTGGACGCGCCGTCTGGTTCAGGAAAATCGCCTGACCGTTGATGACCTCATCTGGCCGGTTTTCATCGTGCCTGGCAGCAATATTGTCGAGCCCATTCCGGCTATGCCCGGTGTCAACCGCATGAGCGTCGACCGGCTGGTGGAAGCGGCGAAGGAAGCCGCCGATCTCGGCATTCCCGCAATCGCCACCTTTCCCAATATCGAGATGGAGCTGCGCGACGAGACCGGCTCGAATGCGCTCGAAGCCAACAATCTCATCAATCAGGCGACGATCGCCGTTAAAAAAGCCGTTCCAAATATCGGCATGATCACCGATGTCGCGCTCGATCCCTTCACCAGCCATGGGCATGACGGCATTCTGCGGGGCGACGAGATCGTCAATGACGAAACCGTCGAGCAGGTCGTCACGGCCGCCATCCTGCAGGCGGAAGCCGGTTCGGACATTATCTCCCCCTCGGAGATGATGGATGGCCGTATCGGCGCCATCCGTCGCGGTCTCGATGCCGCCGGGCACCAGAATGTCGGCATCATGGCCTATGCGACGAAATTCTCCTCCGGCTATTATGGTCCCTATCGCGAGGCGATCTCCACCGCCGGCCTGCTGAAGGGCGACAAAAACAGCTATTACATCAGCCCCGCCAACGGCATGGAAGCGATCCGCGATGCGGCGCTTGACGTCGAGGAAGGCGCCGACATGCTGATGGTCAAGCCCGGCCTGCCCTATCTCGACATCTGCTGGCGGCTGAAGGAGAATTTCGGCCTGCCCACCTTCGCCTATCAGGTGTCCGGCGAATATACCCAGATCAAGGCCGCGGCCATGAATGGCTGGATCGACGGCGAGCGCGTGATGATGGAAACGCTTCTCTGTTTCAAGCGTGCGGGTTGCGACGGTATTCTCACCTATTTCGCCATCGAGGCAGCACGCAAACTGGCAAAGCACTGAGGCCGGCGCTTATTGTATTCGGTCGTTTTCTTCCCATATTGTCTGCTGACACGGCGAATATGCCGCGCTGTCAGACCCTCTCAGGAGAAAACGACCGATGAGCCTCGAACAGAACCCCACCTATGCCGCACCGGATGACTGGCGCGCCTATAGCGGCGTCCTGAGCCGGCGCATCTTTGCGTTCCTGATCGATTACGCGATCGTTCTCCTGCTGTGCATCCCGGCCGCCGTGATTGTCTTCTTTCTCGGCGTGATTACCCTCGGCCTTGGCTGGTTCCTCTTCCCGGCGCTGTTCGTCATCGTCGCGGTGCTTTATTTCGGCGTTTCGCTGGGCGGTCCCTCACAGGCCACACCCGGCATGCGGGCGATGGGGATTGCCATGGCGCGCATGGACGGACGGCGAATCGATTTCCTGTTGGCGACCGTGCACATCGTGCTTTTCTGGGTCATCAACTCGGTTTTGACGCCTTTGATTCTTCTCGCAGGCCTGTTTACCGAGCGCTCGCGCCTCGTTCACGACTTCCTGCTCGGCACCGTCATCGTCAGAACGCGCTGATATCGGGGAAAGCCACGCAAACGTGGCTTTCTACCCGTCCAATAGCTCATCCCGCAGTTGACGTTTTCCGTCATTTTGCCATTCTGTGACATTATACATGTCGCTTGAAGCGCCGCCGCCGGCCCCGTGAAATCGCGGCGCGCTTTCATAACTGACGCAGGAGGCGATCACGGTTCGATGAACACGCAGGCGACGCCCTCTCCTCAATTCTATCTTACGGCGCCAGCCACCTGCCCCTATCTGCCGAACCAGATGGAGCGGAAGGTCTTTACCCATCTCGTTGGCCCGCGCGCCCCGGAAATGAACGACCTTCTGACCCAGGGCGGTTTCAGGCGCTCACAGAACATCGCCTATCGCCCGGCCTGCGAAACCTGCCGCGCCTGCGTTTCCGTTCGCATCCTGACCGAACAGTTCCAGCCGACGAAATCGATGCGGCGCGTTCTTGCCGCCAACAGCGATGTCGTCGCCACGGTTCATGCTGCCGAACCCTCCACCGAACAATTCGCCCTCTTCCGCCGCTACCTCGACCACCGCCACCAGTCCGGCGGCATGTCCGACATGTCGGCGCTGGACTATGCGATCATGGTGGAAGACACGCATGTGAACACCCGCATCATCGAATATCGCGTGCGCGAACCCGGCTCCGGCATCGATTCCAGCAAGCGTGGCGAGCTTCTGGCCGTGGCGCTGAGCGACGTGATGAGCGACGGCCTGTCGATGGTCTATTCCTTCTTCAATCCTGAGCTCGAAAAACGGTCGCTCGGCACCTTCATGATCATCGATCACATCACCCGCACCCGCGCCCTCGGCCTGCCGCACGTCTATCTCGGCTACTGGGTCGATGGTTCGGAAAAGATGGGTTACAAGACCCGCTACCATCCGCAGGAGCATCTGACGCCGCGCGGGTGGGAGATTTACTCTCCCAAAGAAGAATAAGCGTCGCGTAGCCCTGAAACAAAATACTCAGTTGGAATAGCGAGACAGGCGCTATGAAAGACGTCCCGAATGATCTCCCGGGACGCAGCTCAAATTTCACCCGCCAAACTTCCCGCTGCGCGGAAAGCCCTTCGGCACGGTGCGGCCCACCGTTGCGCGGTCAGCCAGCCATTCACGCAACTCTTCGCCGACCTTGGTGAAAGCGCGGCCGGCCGTATCGGACCAGCTGAGGCCATCCGCCAGCGCAAAGCACTTCACGTCCACCACGCCGCCATCCTTGTAGCGTTGCAGGCGCACGCCCTTGCCGCGTGACATTTCCGGCACCTGCGACAACGGGAAGGCAAGCAGCTTGCGGTTCTCGCCAACGACGGCGACATGGTCGCCCGTCACCGGCACCGCGAGCTTTGCTTCATCGGGCATCGAGACGTTCATGATCTGCTTGCCCTTGCGGGTATTCGCGATCATTTCGCTTTCGGCGACGATGAAGCCGTTGCCGCCAGTCGAGACCAGCAGCAGCTTGCGCGACGGATCGTGTACGAAGGCTGTCAGGATATCCTGATCGTTCTCCATATCGACCATGATGCGGATCGGCTCGCCATGGCCACGCCCGCCCGGCAGCTTGTCGGCGCCGAGCGTATAGGCCTTGCCGCCTGTCGTCAGCAGCAACAGCTTGTCGGTGGTCTGCGCCGGGAAGGCGAGCTTCGGTCCGTCGCCTTCCTTGAAGGTCAGGGCCGACGTGTCGGACATGTGCCCCTTCAGCGCCCTGATCCAGCCCTTCTGCGAGATGACGATGGTGACCGGTTCCTTTTCGATCATCGCCTGCTGGATGGCCTCGATGTCAGCATCCGGCGCATCCGCGAACTGCGTGCGGCGGCGGCCGATTTCGGTTGCCTTGGCGTATTTCTTTTTGACCTCGCCGATTTCCCAGGCGACTGTCTGCCACTGCTTGTCATCGGAGGCGAGCAGCCCTTCGATCTCTGACTTTTCCTTGCTGAGGTCGTCGTGTTCCTTGCGGATCTCGAATTCCTCGAGCTTGCGCAGATTGCGCAACCGCATGTTGAGGATGGCTTCGGCCTGATTGTCGGTGAGCGACCACCTGGCCATCATCACCTGTTTCGGCTCGTCCTCCTCGCGGATGATGCGGATCACCTCGTCGAGATTGAGGTAGGCAATAAGTAAGCCGCCCAGAATTTCGAGCCTGCGGTCGATAGCTGCCAGACGGTGGCGGGAGCGGCGGACCAGCACGTCCTTGCGGTGCGCCAGCCACTCGCTCAGTACCTCGTTCAGCGCCATGACCTTCGGCACCTTGCCAAGCGACAGCACATTCATGTTGAGCGGCAGGCGGCTTTCGAGATCGGACAGGCGGAACAGCGATTCCATCAGCAGCGTCGCGTCGACGGTGCGGTTTTTCGGCACCAGAACGATACGCACGTCTTCGGCGGATTCGTCTCTGACGTCTTCGAGCAAAGGCAGCTTGCGGGCGATCAGCAGCTCGGCGATCTTTTCGATCAGCCGCGATTTCTGCACCTGGAAGGGAATTTCGGTGATGACGATCTGGTAGCCGCCACGGCCGAGATCTTCCGTTTCCCATTTGGCGCGCACGCGGAAACCGCCGCGGCCCGTTTTATAGGCATCGAGAATATTCTCGCGGCTTTCGATGATCACGCCACCGGTTGGCAGGTCGGGGCCAGGAATGAACTCCACCAGCTTTTCCACCGTCGCATCGGGGTGCTTGATGAGATGCAGCGCGGCGTCGCAAAGTTCGTGGGCATTGTGCGGCGGGATCGATGTCGCCATGCCCACGGCAATACCAGAGGCACCGTTTGCCAGGAGGTTCGGGAAAGCGCCCGGCAGGACCACCGGTTCTTCGTCTTCCTCATTATAGGTGGCGCGGAAATCCACCGCGTCCTCGCCGATGCCTTCCAGCAGCAGTGCCGCCACATCGGTCATGCGCGCTTCGGTGTAACGATAGGCGGCGGCGCCGTCGCCATCGATGTTGCCGAAGTTGCCCTGCCCGTCGACAATCGGATAACGCTGCGAGAAATCCTGCGCGAGACGCACCAGCGCATCATAGACCGACTGGTCGCCATGCGGGTGGAACTTACCGATCACATCGCCGACGATACGCGCGCATTTCTTGAAGGCCGAGTTGGGACGAATACCCATTTCACTCATGGCGTGAATGATGCGGCGGTGCACCGGCTTCAGGCCGTCGCGCACATCCGGCAGCGCACGATGCATGATCGTGGACAAGGCATAAGCGAGGTAGCGCTCTTCAAGCGCCGCCTTCAAATCGACCGGATGAATGTTATCGTCTCCGCCGGACGGAGGTACAAGATCTTTTCCCATGGTGCTTGACTAGCGGAAATGCCGATAACCGGCAAGAAACCAAGGGGTCTGCGCTGTGGATGAAAACACATGCCAAGCAAGGTTTTTTGTTAACCGCGTTGTAAATGCCGCAATGCCGCCGTCATGGGAATCGATCTAAATTCTGTAGACCTTTGAATAATCGTGAATATAAGTATCACCATTAGCATTCTGACACGGTGCACATCCGTACGTTGAGGGAAGAAACATCATGAGACTGAAATCCACCCGGCAGGTTCTTTTCGCGAGTGCCGCGCTTCTTACGCTTTCGGCGCCGGCTTTTGCGCTGGATGGCGGTGATGTGCTGAAGAAGATCAATGCAGCTTATGCCGCACAGGGCGGCGAGATCGCCGCCGGCTCCGTCGCCGTCAACGGCGACACGGTGACGCTGAACGGCGTGACCTTCAACGCGGCCGCCGATCCGGCCAAAAAGATCCCGGTTGGCAATATCACGCTTGAAGGCGTCGAGGAAAACAACGGCGGTTACAAGATCAAGAACGCCCGCTTCGACAACATCGACTACAAGCAGGAAAAGGTAGAAATCAAGGCGAGCGACATTTACATGTCCGGTCTCGTCATCCCGGCCGATGCGACCACGGGCAACGTCGATGCACTGATGTTCTATGATGAAGCCCATAGCGGCCCGATCTCCGTTTCCGTCGACGGCAAGCAGGCTTTCTCGCTTGAGGAAACCAGCGCGACGATGTCCGTCAGCGACGATAAGAACTCGATCGGTTTCGAACTCGACGCATCCGGCTTCAAGGCCGATCTCAGCGAAGTCACCGACCCGGCGACCAAGGATGCCATTGAAAAGCTGAAGCTGCAGGCGCTTTCCGGCGACATGACCATGAGCGGCAGCTGGGAAGTCGCTTCCGGCACTGTTGATGTCGAGGAATACGCCATCGACCTCGATGACGTCGGTCGCCTCAACATGTCGTTCGGTTTCTCCGGCTACACGCTCGCCTTCATCAAGTCGATGCAGGAGACGGTGAAGGCACAGGCGGCAAACCCGAACAAGGAACAGGCGGACCAGGCGGCAAGCCTTGCCATGCTCGGCCTGATGCAGCAGCTGTCCTTCGTCAACGCTGAAATCAGCTTCGAAGACGCCAGCATCACCAAGCGCGCCATCGACTATGCGGCAAGCCAGCAGGGCATGACGGGCGACCAGCTTGCCCAGACCATCAAGGGCATGGCGCCGATCATGATGGCCTCGCTCAACGTTCCGGAATTGCAGAACATGGTGTCGACGGCCATCAACGCCTATATCGACAACCCGAAGAACTTCTCGATCACGGCCGAGCCGGAAAAGCCGGTTCCGTTCCCGATGATCATGGGCGCTGCGATGGGTGCGCCGAACACCCTGCCGAAAATGCTCGGCGTGACGGTGACGGCAAACGAATAGGACGACAAAGCCCCGGTTTAAGACCGGGGCTTTTTTCTACTCAGTGCAACGGCGCTGCCGCCGCGTCCGGCTTGTCGTGCAGGGCGAAACGGTCGATCATATGGGCGCTCGCCTCATTGACGCCGATGACCTCGACCCTTTTGCCGGTCTTGCGGAACTTCAGGACCACCTTGTCCAGCGCGCCAACCGCCGAAATATCCCACAGATGCGCCTGCGTAACGTCGATCGTCACCGCCTCCACCTCTTCTGCAAAATCGAAGGCGGCGATAAAGCTTTCCGTCGACGCGAAGAAAATCTGGCCGTCGACGCGATAGATCCGCTCCCGGCCATCGGCTGAAAGCTCCGGCCGGACGTGGAAAAGCTTTGAAACCTTGCCCGCAAAAAACACACCGGAGAGAAGGACGCCGGCCAGCACGCCCTTTGCAAGGTCATGCGTTGCGAGCACCGTGCCGACTGTTACCAGCATGACAATGCTCGATGATGGCGGGTTTCGGGTGAGATCGAGGATGGAGCGCCACGAGAAGGTGCCGATGGAGACCATGATCATGACAGCCACCAGCGCTGCCATGGGAATGATGCGCACGAGATCGTCCAGCACCAGAATGAGGAACAGCAGGAAAGCGCCCGCCACGAAGGTGGACAAGCGGCCCCTGCCACCGGAGCGAACATTGATGACGGACTGGCCGATCATGGCGCAGCCACCCATGCCGCCGATGAGAGCCGACGCGATGTTGCTGGTCCCCTGCCCGATACATTCCTGGCTCTTGTTGCTGCCCGTATCCGTCATGTCGTCGACGATCTGTGCCGTCAGCAGCGATTCCAGCAGGCCGACAGCAGCCAGTGCAATCGAATAGGGAAAGATGATCTGCAACGTCTCGAAGGTCAGCGGCACCTGCGGCAGGGCAAAGATCGGCAGCGTCGAGGGCAACTCGCCGAGATCGCCGACCGTGCGGATGTCCATGCCAGAGAAAACCGCCACGCAGGTCAGGGCGACGATGGCGACCAGCGGTGACGGGATGATCTTCGTCACCAGCGGAAAGAGATAGATGATCGCAAGACCGGCCGCGATCATGACATAGGTTTCAACCGGCACGCCGATCAGTTCGGGCAATTGCGCCATGAAGATGAGGATCGCCAATGCATTGACGAAACCGGTCATCACCGAGCGCGACACAAAGCGCATCACCCGGCCGAGTTTCGCAAAACCTGCCGCGATCTGTAACACACCCATGAGGATGGTGGCGGCAAAGAGATATTGCAGGCCATGTTCCTTGACGAGCGTGACCATCAGCACGGCTGTCGCTGCGGTTGCCGCCGAAATCATGCCGGGCCGCCCTCCGGTGAAGGCGGAAACGCAGGCGATGGCGAAGGAGGCAAACAGCCCCACTTTCGGATCGACACCGGCAATGACGGAAAAGCCGATGGCTTCGGGAATGAGGGCGAGTGCCACGACGATGCCGGAAAGCACATCGCCGCGAATATTGGAAAACCACTCACGTCTGTAAGTCTGAAATCTGTTCATCTGATTTTTTCGCAAAGAATGACGCACCGGCCGGAGCCGTGTCCGGTAGATTAAAAAGGAATGTCGGTGCTTTGCGTTGTCTGGCGGATCGGCGGCCAGAAGAGCCACCCGGGATTTCACCGGGTCCGTGGTGAGTAATCCACCTATAAACAGCAAAAAAGCGGGCCGCAAGTTAAGCAGCCCGCTTTTCAGACCATGCGGTCTCGCGTCAGGTGCGGCTGGAGAACTCGCTGTTCGCGGCGGTGCCGGCTCCAGACCAATCGACTTTGCGCGTCGCAAACATGGTTGCAGCGATGGCGATAAACGATATGACCGCGCCCGCCAGCAGCGCATATTCGTCTTCGTTCAGAACCAGATACATCACACCGTAGGCCACCGCCAGAACACTGAAAAGTGCAAGACCGTTTCTGCGACTACGGGTGGCACTGCCAAGATAAAAGGCAATCAGGGCCGCCGTGGAAAAGGAGGCAGCGGCATAGGCAACGGTGAAACCCGTATGTTCGGCTAATGCGAGCAGCAGCACATAGAAGACGATGAGCGCCAGACCCGTCAGCACATATTGTATCCAGTGCACAACGCTGCCGCCCTTGAGTTCCACAATGAAGACGGCGAGGAAGACAAGCGAGATGAAGCCGATGGAATATTTCAGTGTCCGGGCGATGACCTGGTAGAACTTCACCGGTTCCACGAGATTGATCGTCATCAGGCTGTTGGAGAGCGGCAGTCGCGGACCCTCCACCACGCGATCTATTCCCCTTGCGAGATAGGGAATCGTCCAGCTGGCGTTGAAATCCGCAGCCGTGACCGTTTTGACCTCCGGCAGGAACAAACCTTCAAAACCGGGATGCGGCCAGTCGGCTTTTGCCGTGAAGCTCGTTGTCTGGCCGGCCGGCGCAACTGCGAAACTGCCAGAACCATTCAGCGAAAATGCGATATCGAAATCAAAGCCACTCTCGATGAGGTTCCTGTCGATCTGCCTGTGCACGCCCGCATCTGATCTTATGGAGTTATTTTCGAGGGCGCGGCTTGCGATAACGGACATATCGCGCATGCCGGGATCGAAGGGCAAAACTGCGCCGCCGTTTATGCGAACCCCGGCGCTCGATCTTATGCCGGTAATATCCCCTATGCTGAGGACGAGGATGGCATTGTCGAGACGCGGTGTGCCGGCAAAACGGGCGAGATCTTGCAGGACGCCCTGTCCGAAGCGGCCCTTGAGCACGAGAGCACCGTTATAGACAGGCAAGCTGTAGATCGAGAGCTTCTTTTCCTCGGTCTTGAGGTCGGCCGTTACCTGCAGCGTTTCCGGCATGACCAGCGCCCACTCTGTCGTGCGGTCCACAATGGTTCGGCCATCGACCTCGCGGCGACGTTCGACATCGAAGGGTACGGCGAGATAAGGGCCGTTCACAACCTGATCGCCGCCCCACCCGTTCGCGATCCGGGCGGAAACCTCCCTCGCCCGCGAGGCGCGCTCTTCCGTCAGCCCCCAGACGAGCAAGAGCGGAACCAGCAGAACCAACGAAATGAAACCTATCATCAGAAACTTCGCGCCGGGTGAACGCAGGCTGGCGGCAAAATTGCCGCGCGGCATGGCTGAAGCAAGCGGCCCGACCGCCGGCGCCGGGTCTTTGTCCGTCTCATGTACCATTCGGAAATCCTCTTAAATATGATCGCGCCAGAACCGGAAAAAGATTGGCTGGCGCCGTCCCAAATTAAAATCGAGTTGCTTTGCGTGCCCAAGCGGACACAGCGCCTATACTGGAATGGGATTTCGGCTGATTATTCGCGGAATTCTGCAAATCTCGCGGTAAAATTGTGGCGATGCCGGGATGAGCGTAGAGGCTATACTCGACACTCCCGATGGTAGCGAGATTTGGGGTCAAATCGATGAGCGTACGCAGAGCTAGAGTTTCAGACGCTCGCGGAAAAAAACCAGCGCAACGACGACGCCGACTGCCACACCGACGATGACGTCGACAAACCGGACAAAACCGGCGATTTGCGGCCCCATCAGCAGGACGAGCATGGCCGAAGCGCCAGCCTGTATCGGGACGACGGCAGGCAGGCCGAACAGGGTGGCAAGGATCATGGCAATGAAGGTCGCCGAGGCCAAGCGGATTTCGGCGAAGTCATGCGGAACGAGAAGCGCGACCTCCCCGACAAGAATGCCGACGGTGACGCCGACCATCAGCCCAAGCCCCTGACGGACATGGCTTGGAATACCGGGAGACAGACAGATCAGCGCGCTGATCGCGGCAAAGACGGGTTGCGGATGGCCGAGCCACCGATGCGCGACCCAGAACGCAAAAGCGGCCGCAAGCGCGGCCGCCAATGCACGGGTGAAGGCTGCGCGAACACGGTCGAGCAGCGTCTTCAACATGATCAGTCCTTCTTGGACGGAACGACGCGCAGCGCCAGTTCGCGAAGCTGTGTTGGCGTTGCCGGCGACGGCGCATTCATCAGAAGGTCCTGCGCCTGCTGGTTCATCGGGAACAGCGTGATTTCGCGCAGGTTCTTCGCACCGACCAGCAGCATGACGACACGGTCGATACCGAAGGCGCAACCGCCATGCGGAGGCGCGCCATACTGGAAGGCACGATAGAGACCGCCGAAGCGCTCTTCCACATCGCTCTGCGAGAGGCCAACCTTTTCGAAAGCCTTGACCATCAGCTCGGGCGACTGGTTACGGATCGAGCCGGAAGCGATTTCAAAACCGTTGCAGACCGCGTCATACTGGAACGCCTTGATGGAGAGCGGGTCCTGCCCTTCCAGCGCTTCCATTCCACCCTGCGGCATGGAGAAGGGGTTGTGGGCGAAATCGATCTTCTTTTCTTCTTCGTTGTATTCGAAGAACGGGAAATCGACGATCCAGCACATTTCGAAGCGGTCGCGGTCGATCAGGTTCAACTCGTCGGCAGCGCGGGTGCGCGCCTCGCCGGCGAACTTGTAGAACTTGGCGGGATCACCAGCAACGAAGAAGCAGGCATCGCCCGCCTCGAGACCGAGCTGCTGGCGCAGCGCCTCGGTGCGTTCTTCGCCGATGTTCTTGGCAAGCGGACCCGAACCGGCAACCTTGCCTTCTTCTTCCTTCCAGAAGATGTAGCCGAGGCCGGGTTGGCCCTGAGACTGCGCCCAGGCGTTCATGCGGTCGCAGAAAGCGCGCGAACCGCCGGTCTTGGCGGGGATCGCCCAGACCTGAACCTTGGGGTTGGAAGCGATCATGTTGGCGAAGACCTTGAAGCCCGAACCGTCGAAATGCTCAGTCACGGCTTCCATGACGATCGGGTTACGCAGGTCCGGCTTGTCGGAACCGTATTTACGGATCGATTCGTCATAGGGGATGCGCGGCCACTGTTTCGTCACCGGCTTGCCTTCGGCAAACTGTTCGAACACGGCCGTCATCATCGGCTCCATCGTGGTCCAGACATCTTCCTGGGTCACGAAGCTCATTTCGACGTCGAGCTGGTAGAATTCGCCCGGCAGACGGTCGGCACGCGGGTCTTCATCGCGGAAGCAGGGGGCGATCTGGAAGTAGCGGTCGAAACCGGCAACCATCAGAAGCTGCTTGTACTGCTGCGGCGCCTGCGGCAGCGCGAAGAACTGACCTTCGTGGATGCGCGAGGGCACGAGGAAGTCGCGCGCGCCTTCCGGCGAGGATGCAGTGAGGATCGGCGTCGTATATTCGGCAAAGCCCAGATCGCCCATGCCCTTGCGCATGGAGGAGATGATCTGCGTGCGCTTGACGATGTTCCTGTGCAGGGTTTCGCGGCGAAGGTCGAGGAAGCGATACTTCAGGCGGACGTCTTCGGGATATTCAGGCTCGCCGAACACCGGCAGTGGCAGTTCCTTGGCAACACCAAGAACTTCGATCTCCTGCGCGTAAAGCTCGATCTCGCCGGTCGCCATGCCTTTGTTGATGGTGTCTTCCGAACGCGCCTTGACTAGACCGTCGATGCGGATGACCCATTCGCCGCGCACGGTTTCTGCAACCTTGAAGGCCGGGCTATCAGGATCGGCCACCACCTGGGTGATGCCGTAATGGTCGCGAAGGTCGATGAAGAGAACGCCGCCATGATCTCGCACGCGATGAACCCAACCGGAAAGGCGAACGGTTTCGCCGACGTCGGACTTGCGGAGAGCGGCACAGGTGTGGCTGCGATAACGATGCATTTTTATATCCTGGAACGTGTCGTGGGCCAGAGAGGCGGCACTGTCGAAATTTGCCGGAAAAGCGCATGACCAGCCTGATTTGTCAAGGCAAAGCGCAAGATTGTCGCCTTCCGCCTGTCCTTTCGCCCGCCTTGGCTTTAGATAGGGCTAATCCAGCCCGCCAAACCGAGTCGGCCCGCAATGAGCCAGATCAGACCTCTTATCCCGCTTCTCGTCACCGCCGGCATTCTGATCGGCGGCAACGGTCTTCAGGGAACCTATATCGCGCTGCGCGGCCTCTCCGAGGGCTTTTCGGCCAGCACCATCGGCCTCATCAGCGCCGCCTATAGCATCGGATTCGCACTCGGCTGCATTTCGGTGACGCAGCTCATGCGCCGGATCGGCCATATCAGAACCTTCGCCACGATGGCGGCGGTCGCATCGGCCGCCTCAATTGCCATGCCGCTCGTCCTCCATCCCCTGTTCTGGATGTTGATGCGCTTCGTCATCGGCATTGCCGTCGCCTGTCTTTTTGCAGCGATCGAAAGCTGGATCAATGCGCAGGTGACGAATTCCAACCGTGCGCGCACGCTGTCGATCTATCGTTTCGTCGATCTCGGTTCCGTGACGCTCGCCCAATATATAATTCCCATCGCCGGCATTGATGGACCCGTGGTGTTTTCGCTGATCGCCATGGCACTGACGCTGTCGTTGGTGCCAATCTCGATTGCCGACAAATCCAACCCCACGCCGCCGAAGCAGATTCCCTTCAATCTGTTCGCGGTCTGGCGCATCTCGCCGCTTGCCGTCGTCGGTTGCGTGGCCGTCGGTCTCAGCATGGCGGCGTTTCGCAATATGGGGCCGATCTATGCCGAACAGATCGGAATGTCCGTCACCGCCATCGCCACCTTCATGAGTGCCGGCATCATCGGCGGCGTGGTGCTGCAATATCCGCTCGGCGTCTACTCCGATCGCTATGACCGGCGCATCATCATTCTCGCCACCACCGCCGGCTCTGTCATCGTCGGCCTGTTCCTCGCCTTCTTCGCCGGCACCGACGAGTGGAGCAACATCATCGGCGTCTTCGTTTTTGGCGCCTTTGCCCTGCCGCTCTATTCGCTGAGTTCCGCGCATGGCAACGATCACGCCAGGGAAGGCGAACATGCGATGATGTCGGCCGGGCTGCTGTTTTTCTGGTCGGTGGGCGCGACGGTCGGACCGCTGCTCGCCTCGCTGCTGATCGATCAGTTCGGCCCGAAGGCACTGTTCAGCTATACGGCCGCGATCCAGATCGTTTTCATCGCCTACACGCTGTACCGGCTGCAGGTGCGCGAAGGTGTTCCCGTCGAGGAGAGGAACTGGCGGTTCCGTTCGCTATTGCGCACATCCGCCTATTTCCAGAAGCTCGCCGCCCCCACCCCGCCCCAAAAGGCCGACCACCCCAAAAAAGATGAACCGGAGCCCGATCCGCCCGAGAAAAACGATCCTTGAGGCCGGAAAAGCGGGCTTTGTATTGACATGCGCCCGGCAAAGGGAAAGTAAGACGGATAATTTTCACGAGTGGCCATTTGCAATGATTGAAACGACTGCCGCCCTCGCCGAAGCCTGCACGGAACTGGCGAAATCGGAATTCATTACCATCGACACCGAATTTTTGCGGGAAACAACCTTCTGGCCGGAACTGTGCCTCGTACAGATGGCGAGCCCGACGCTCGAAGTACTGGTTGATCCGCTGGCCAAGGGTATCGATCTTACGCCGATGTTCGAACTAATGGCCAATCCAAACGTCGTGAAGGTTTTCCACGCCGCACGGCAGGACATCGAAATCATCTATCATCTCGGCGGGCTCATTCCCCATCCGATCTTCGACACGCAGGTCGCCGCCATGGTGTGCGGTTTCGGCGATTCGATCTCCTACGACCAGCTGGTCCAGAAGATCAAGAATGTGCAGATCGACAAATCCTCGCGTTTCACCGACTGGAGCCGCCGTCCGCTCACCGAAAAGCAGCTGGATTACGCGCTGGCCGACGTAACACATCTGCGCGATGTCTATCTCTCGCTCAAAGCGCAGCTGGAGCGCGAAGGCCGCTCCCTGTGGCTGACCGAAGAGATGAACATTCTGGAATCGCGCGACACCTATGACATGCATCCCGACGATGCGTGGCTGCGGCTGAAATCGCGCCTGCGCAAGCCGACGGAACTCGCCATCCTCAAATTCGTCGCCGCCTGGCGCGAACGTGAAGCGCGGTCGCGCAACGTGCCACGCTCCCGCGTGTTGAAGGACGATGGGATCTTCGAAATCGCCCAGCAGCAGCCGAAGGACGCCGAGGCGCTGTCGCGGCTTCGCACCATTCCCAAGGGCTGGGAACGGTCCGCCTCCGGCACCGCCATCATCGAAACGGTGAATGCGGCGCTGGCGCTGCCGAAAGAAGAGATGCCGAAGGCACCGCGCCACAGCCACGCACCGGAAGGTTCCGGTGCTGCCGTGGAACTTTTGAAGGTTCTCCTGAAGCTGACGGCAGACAAGCACGGCGTCGCGGCCAAGGTCATCGCCAACAGCGACGATCTGGACAAGATCGCGTCCGAAGGCGAAAACGCGACCGTTGCGGCGTTGACCGGCTGGCGGCGCGAGCTGTTCGGCGATGTGGCGCTGAAACTCATCAATGGCGAAGTGGCCTTGCGTTTCGCCGGCAAGAAGGTCGAGGCCGTGGAAGTTGAGGCGGCAGCGAGCGAGTCGTAACCGCCCGCCTTTCTCACCCCAATTTTGCCCGCATCGCGTCCCATTTCTCTACCGATGGTCATGCGATTTGAGGGTCTTGCCATGAAAACTGCCCGCACTCTGCTGCTCGCCGTGCTTCTCGCGGCGGCAGGCATTCTCCCCTCTCTTCCAGCCCGGGCCGCAGAGGACAAGGTCGATCTGCAGGGTGAATGGACGACCGACTGCCTGAAGATCGGCAAGAACGACCGCAACGGCATCATCACGCGCATCACCATTCGCGATAGCCGCATACATGCGGTGTCGCAGATTTATGCCAGCAACGGCTGCCAGCGGCCGACGGTGCAGGTGCGTTACGAGGGCACGCTGGATGGCGGCCTGAAAGATCAGAACAGCCTGCTCTTTGCCCACACCGTCACCTCGATCACCATGACCCCGAATGATGGCGATGTCGTCGAACACTATAATCGCGATCCGAAAGGCATGGGCTGTGGCCTGAACGACTGGAAAGAAATATTGCCCTCGACGTCGATGGCCGAACCTGCGCCGCCATCACCTTTGCCCGCAAAGGGGAAACCCTGTTCGACCGCGCCTGGATCGATGGCAACAAGCTTCGTTTTGCCGCCTTTCCGGTGAAATGGTCGAACCACACGCCCGACGACCGGCCACAATCCCCGCTTGAAACCGTCTATTACAGAACATCCTATTAGAAGTAGTGCCTCATCGGCAGGCGTTTGCGGCAACCGCGCAACAGCCTTACCAATCCTTCATGCAACCTTACCGATTGCTCACTTTTTGCGGCGCTTTTTCCACACTAATGTCGCATATCATCTGAACAGAAGCTTTGCCCGAAGGGAGCGCCGGCTTCCCTTTTCGAGATCAGAGCTGACATGAGAAAATTGCTGCCCATTCTGGATTACGTGGTGCTCTTCGTTGCCGTGGCCGGCGCCGGGGTGGCCTACGCCTTTCTGGAATATGGCGGCGGCGCGTTGATCGGCGCGACCTATGCGCTTTTCGCCTGCGCACCGATTCTCGCCTTTGAGCGCGGTTACATCTTGCCCGGCCTGTCGCGGCAGGTGAGCGCCTTGCCGACACCGGCCTATATCGCCGTCGGCCTCATCATCTATGCCATTCTCGTCTTCTGCGGCTTCGGGCTCGGTGGCACGATCCTGTGGCTCAGCGGGATATTTCCCGGCACCTGGAAACGGGCGGTGCATGCCGAAGTGCAGACGCTGATCTTCACGCTTATCGTCTGCGGCATCATCGTCTTCATCATGCGCGTGCGCGAGCTTCTCGGTCGCGATATCTTCATCGACCTCATTCTTGGGCGCTATCGCCGCCCGGTCAGCGAAGACCGCGTCTTCATCTTCATCGATCTCGTCGGCTCCACCTCCTTCGCCGAAACCCATGGCGATCTGAAGGCCCAGGAATTCCTCGGCGAAATCTTTGCCAGCTATGCCGCACCAGTGAGAAGACATGGCGGCGTCATCGACGATTACATTGGCGATGCCGCCATCATCACCTGGCCCTATCACATGGCGATCCGGCGGGCGGCCTGCGTGCGCTGCGTGTTCGACATCCAGGCGACCATGGAGGAAAAACGCGACATGTGGCTCTCCCGCTTCGGCGAAGTGCCACGCCTGCGTTTCGCCATCCATGGCGGGCCGGTCATCACGGCAGAAATCGGTGTCGATCACCACAAGATCACCTATTTCGGAGATACGGTGAACACGACATCCCGGCTCGAATCGCTGAGCAAGATGCTCGGCCATCCGGTGCTGATTTCCGCCGATCTCGCCCACCAGCTGGTGCTTCCGAAGGGCGTACGCAGCGAATATCTCGGCGAACATGCGGTGAAAGGCCGTGGCCAGACGCTCGGCGTCTGCACGCTCAGCCAATATCAGGCCCCTGCCGCATAAGGCTTATCGGCACCCGGAGGCTATTTGCCGGCGACGGCCCTCACAAAATTTCATCAAAGCTTCAAACGGCAATCACCTGCCTGTCATGCGGCGACCCTATCGCGTCAATCCTGTCTTCAACAGGTATTGAGAGGGGTCTCCATCATGAAGCACATTCTTTTTGCGTCCTGCGCCATCCTTGCGTTCGCCTCCATCTCGCACGCGGCCGAACAGGAATTCCCTGCAAAGCTGGTCTCCCACGCCATCCTGCCGGCGAACACCATCATCCCGGCGCCCACTGACGCGCCTGAACACCTCAAGACCTCCGCCAAGTTCACCACCGCCGACCGCAAGCGCGCGGAAGGTCTCGGCACCGTGCCGGGCAAGGACGGCGTGCGACTGACCGGTCTTTCCATGCCGTTTAACGGCCAGCCGATGCAGGGTTTCTCCGGCATCAAGGCGATGCCCGACGGCAGCTTCTGGAGCCTTTCCGACAATGGCTTCGGCTCCAAGCTCAATTCCAGCGACGCCATGCTGATGCTTCACCATCTGAAGTTCGACTGGGACGCCGGCAAGGTCAATGCGCTGGAGACCGTGTTTCTCTCCGACCCTGACATGAAGGCACCCTTCCCCATCGTTCTCGAAGGCTCCAGCAAGCGTTACCTGACCGGTGCGGATTTCGACGTCGAATCCATTCAGCCGGTCGCCGATGGTTTCTGGGTGGGCGAGGAATTCGGCCCCTATATCCTGAAATTCACCCGCGACGGCAAGCTGACCGATGTCATCTCCACCAAGGCCGGCGACATCGAGGTGAAGTCTCCCGATCATCCCACGCTCGCCCTGCCCGGCAACCCGACGCAGAAAATGCCGGCCTTCAACCTGAAACGATCTGGCGGCTATGAGGGCATGGCGCTCTCCAAGGACGGCTCGAAGCTTTACGGCCTTCTGGAAGGCCCGCTTTACATGGCCGATGGCCAGGTGGAGAAGACCGAAGACGGCGCGACCGCGCTGCGCATCATCGAACTCGACACCGCCAAGAAAGAATGGACCGGCCGCACCTGGCTCTATCCGCTGGCGCAGGGCGGCGAAGCCATCGGCGACTTCAACATGCTTGATGACAGCACCGCACTGGTCATCGAACGCGACAACGGCGCCGGCACCGCCGACAAGGCCTGCGCCGACCCGAAGAAGCCGGAAGCAAACTGCTTTGCCTTGCCCGCCAAGGTGAAGCGCATCTACAAGATCGAATTTAATGACGCCAAAGTCGGCAAGGCCGCCCGCAAGATCGGCTATATCGATCTTCTGAAAATCTCCGATCCCGACAACAAGAAGCGTCAGGGCGGCGGCAATGGTTATTACGACATGCCTTTCGTCACCATCGAGAATGTCGACCGTGTCGATGCCACGCATATCATCGTTGGCAACGACAACAACCTGCCCTTCTCGGCCGGCCGCGCGCTGGACAAGGCTGACGACAACGAATTCGTCCTGCTTGAGGTCAAGGATCTGCTGGACGCGAAGTAAGACCAAGGCTGCTGCCAATCGCTTTGGTAGCCGCGAATGATCCCCACGGAGCGCCCCGCAGACCAATATGTGCATGGCGCTCCGTTCCGATTCTCCAGAGCCAGGGCAATTCCGGTGAACACCCGTTCAACTCCATTGCTCTCACTCTTTGTTTTATGCGTTTCCGGACACAAGACTGAGCACAGTTTTGCCGGAAATGCTTTAACCGAAACATGCTTGCGGAAAAGAAGACATTTCATGCAGGACCATGCAGAGAGACTTTATTACGCCCTAAAGAAAAGCTGGTCGGGTGAGACCAGCAACCTTTGGTCGCGTGAAAACCCCTCCAAGGGGCAAGGCAGCGTTACCGCGCTGGTGGTCCAGGACATCTTCGGCGGCGAGCTTGCCAAAACCGCTGTCAGCGGTGCCGAGCATTTCTACAATATCGTCGAGGGCACCCGTTGGGATTTTACCTTCGCGCAATTCGATATTCCGGTCGGTTATCAGGACCGGCTCGCCAGCCGCACGGAAGCCATGGCAACGATAACGCCGCTGCAATATGCCTATCTCAGCGCCTGCATCCGCAAGGCGTTGGGGCACAGCTGAGCCTTTTGCACAGCAGTGCCGACCGTGCGCGTTTGTCAGGCGATTTCAGGCATGGCGGTCAAGCATCCCGCCTCATCCACAACCGCGATTTCCATCTTTCCGCAAAGCGGTCACAATCAATGCGATAATCCTCGTCGGCGCAATGGATGCTCCAACAGGAGAGACGTTGATGAGTGAGAGTTGCCCGGTCCTGACACCGGCGGAACGGCAAATTCAGGATATACTGGAACGCAAGGAAGCGGCGATGATGGCCACCATTCACGCAGCGCTTGAGCGTGCCAGCGAAGAGGTCACTGACGCATTCCAGGCCGTTGCTTCAGATATGCAGCCGCCGCCTCACGACTATTTTGCCGCTGTCGCACATCAGCAGCTCTTTCTGCTGCTATGTGGGGCCGATCCGAAAACCTTCGAGGGCGGAGACCCCGAAATCGCTGGTCACATCATTCGGAACGCTCAGAACATAACCGAGCATTACTGGAAGAAAAACGATTCGGCGGCCGATATCGCCGACAAGTGATATTCATCGATGAAGAGAAAATGTTGCACGAGGCAACCCGCCTGATCCGCACTTGAAAAAAATTCCTGTTACTGCCGGAATGCTTCGCCATCCCACGTCACAGGCTCTTCATCATCCCCGGTTAAGCAGGCGCAAAACCGGAGACTGGAATGGACTCGACCGCACAGATCAAGCGCCCGAAACTCGCAGAGACCGTCATTCATGCGACGGCGAGCATAAGAGATTCGAACATTGGCAGATGCTGCGAGGTCCTGGCTGACACCTCGCTGCACAATGTTGAACTTGGGAATTACTCCTATCTCGGGCCGCGCTGCATGGTGGGTGATGCGATAATCGGAAAGTTCTGCGCCATTGCTGCGGAGGTCAGGATAGGCGCTCCGAACCACCCGATGGACCGGCCATCCACGCATCGTTTCAGCTACTGCCCGGAATATTACGCTGCCGATGCGGTGCGCGACGACGCCTTCTTCGCCCAGCGAAAGCAGGATCGCGCCATCATCGGTCACGATGTCTGGATCGGCCACGGGGTCATCGTCTTGCCGGGTGTAACGGTTGGAGACGGCGCGGTTCTTGCCGCCGGTGCCGTTGTCACCAAAGATGTGCCGCCCTACACCATCGTCGGCGGCGTTCCCGCAAAAATCATTCGCGAGCGCTTTTCACGATCCATCGCGGAGAAGCTTGCCGCCATCGCCTGGTGGGACTGGCCATTCGAGACGATCATGGCGCGGCTCGCCGACTTCCAGTCAGGAGATATCGAAGCCTTTTGCGAGCGCTGGTCGTAGCCAGCGCCGCAAAACAGGGCATTGCCGTTCGTTACTCAAACACAAAGGCCAGCCGCTTGCCCGTCAGCTTCGCCAACTGTTGCAAACGGCCATCCAGCCGCTCGCCGGCGAAATCGCAATAATCATGCGGCACCACGAATTCCAGATCTATATCGGGGTTGTCGGATTTGCGGAATTTCAGGTGGTCAACGACACCAGGCATCGAGGCTGAGAAGAGGTAAACGACGCGCAGCAGGCCGCCCAGCAGCTTGCCGAGTTCCTGCAGACGTTCGCCCGCCATGGCGGCGAGCGGTTCCGTCGTGCCGTTATCGTTCAGGCCCTCAAAGCGATAATAATTGGCAAGCGCAATATAGGCGCGGCCGGGATGGGTGATCGCAACGAAAGACGAATGGGCGATGATGTTGAGCGCCTGCAACCCGCGATAATCGGGATGCGCCCGCCAGCTGATATCGGCCAGCAGGCAGGCCGCCTGCCTGTAGCGGCTTTCTTCTTCCGTCTCGTCGATACCGAAGACAGGAAAGGTGCGACCGCTCCAATCCGCCAGTTCGCGCGCATGTTCGGGCGAACGGGCGCGCAAAATGGCAAGCTCATCCGCCGCGACCAGCAGCGGATCGGATTCGCGCTCGGCTTCCGTCAGCAGCGAATAAAGATACCCTTCACGCACGCCCTGCGCGGAGAAGGCAATCTTGGCCGGCTTCATCGCTCTCAGAACTTCCCGCATGGCGATGGCGCCAAATGGCAGGAGCGAACGGCGGTTCTTGGAGACCGCCTGCCAGGCCGGATCCTTGCTATCCCGGGAGACGATGACCTCCTCGAGAAAATTCAGCATTTCTTCCAGCGGCAATTCATACCCCTGCATCATATGCAGTGGATAGCCTGAAATCTCCATATGCAGCTTGGCGATGTTTCGCCATGTACCACCGACCGCATAAAAGGTGCGCCCCTCGCCCGCCGCCAGAAGCTTCGCGAAGGATTTGACGTGTTTTCTGGCGATCGTGGCCGCCTTTTCCAGCGAACCGTCCGATTGTTCCGATAGCCGAAGGCCACCGAGCGGCAGGGTGATGCCCTCGCCGCAGCTCTTGTCCTTGATGTCGATGAGTTCGAGTGAACCGCCGCCAAGGTCGCCGGCGATGCCATCGGGTTGATAAAAACCGCTGATCACGCCATAGGCCGAATAAAGCGCTTCCTTCTCGCCTGAGAGCACCTCGATCTCGCAGCCGAGAATGGCTTCGGCCTCGCGGATGAAATCCGGGCCGTTTTCCGCCTCGCGCGCCGCCGCCGTGGCAAGCACATAAAGCTTCTGCGCCTGCGCCTGTTCGGAAAGCACATGGAAGCGCCTGAGTGCCATCAGCGCCCGGGTGACGCCTTCCTCATGCATGCGGCCCGTCAGCGCCAGTCCCTTGCCAAGGCCGCACAGGACCTTTTCGTTGAACAGCACCGCGGGCGCGCGGGAAAGACCTTCATATACGACAAGACGAACGGAGTTCGAACCAATATCTATGACGGAAACGGGGGCAAGGCCGGTCAGCCGCCCCTGTGCTTCTGATCGAGTCATTCAGCCTGTTTCTTGCGGGACGAAATCAACCCGGCAATCAATTTGGGCGCACTGGATTTCAAGGCTTCACCACGTCCGGAAAGGCTGGGATTGGTCATGAAATAGTGCTGCGCGTTGAACGGTTCTTCGCCTTTACGCACCTCGATGCGCCTCGACGTTCCGTCCGCAAGTATCTCGTAGCTCTGCTGGTTGTCAATGAGATTGCCCAGCATAATCTGTGAAAGAACCTGCTCATGCACGGTGGGATTGGTGAGCGGCACCAGCGTTTCGACGCGCCGATCAAGGTTACGCGGCATCATGTCGGCAGAGCCGATATAGACCAGAGCCTTGTCGGATGGCAGGCCGAAACCATTGCCGAAGCAGAAGATGCGGCTGTGTTCCAGGAAGCGGCCGACGATGGATTTGACGCGGATGTTATCCGACAGTCCCGCCACCTGCGGGCGCAGGCAGCAGATACCGCGGATTACCAGATCGATCTCAACGCCCGCCGCACTGGCACGGTAAAGCGTATCGATGATTTCAGGGTCGACCAGCGAATTCATCTTCATCCAGATCGCCGCCGGCGCACCGCGCTTGGCGTGCTCGATCTCTTCGTTGATGTGCTTCACGATGCGGGCGCGCAGCGTGTAAGGCGAAATGGCGAGCTTCATGCCCTCTTCCGGTTCGCCGTAACCCGTGATGAAGTTGAAGATATTCGCCATGTCATGGGCGATCTTCGGGTTGCAGGTGAAGAAGGACAGGTCGGTATAAATCTTCGCCGTGATCGGGTGATAGTTACCGGTGCCGAGGTGGCAATAGGTTCTGAGTTTGCCGTCTTCGCGGCGCACCACCATCGACATCTTGGCATGGGTCTTGAGTTCGATGAAGCCGAACACGACCTGCACACCGGCGCGCTCCAGATCGCGCGCCCAGCGGATGTTCGCCTCTTCGTCGAAACGCGCCTTCAACTCGACCAGCGCGGTCACGGATTTGCCGGCTTCCGCCGCGTCAATCAGCGCACGAACGATCGGGCTGTCATTGGAGGTGCGGTAAAGCGTCTGCTTAATGGCAAGCACTTCGGGATCGCGCGCAGCCTGCAACAGGAACTGCACAACCACGTCGAAGCTTTCATAGGGGTGGTGAACCACCATGTCCTTTTCGCGGATGGCAGCGAGGCAATCGCCGGCATGTTCGCGCACGCGCTCCGGGAAACGGGCGTTGTAAGGCTCGAATTTCAGGTCGTCGCGCGGCGCACGCACGATTTCCGAAATGGTGTTGAGCGCGAGCAAACCGGGCAGAACAGCAACGCGATTATCAGGCACGCCAAGCTCATGCACCACGAACTGGCGCAGCGACGGCGGCATTTCGCTATCGGTCTCGATGCGGATGACCGAACCGCGGCGGCGGCGCTTCAGCGCGCTTTCGAAAAAGCGAACCAGATCTTCCGCCTCTTCCTCCACCTCGATATCGCTGTCTCTGATGATGCGGAACGTGCCGAATCCTCGAACGGTATAGCCCGGATAAAGCCGGTGAATGAACAGGCCGACCACATCTTCCAGCGTGATGTAACGGATGGCGTTTTTTTCATCCGGCAAACGAACGAAGCGATCGAGCGCCGTGGGCAGACGCAACAGCGCCGTCATCGGCTCGCGGCCGTTGACGCTGTCGAGCTGCAGGCCCATGGAGAAGCCTAGGTTCGGAATGAAGGGAAACGGGTGCGCAGGGTCGATGGACAGCGGCGTCAGCACCGGGAAAATACGTTCCTCGAATTCGGTGCCAAGCCAGGTACGGTCCGCTTCGGAAAGTGCGGCAGGCCGCACGATGAAGATTTCTTCCTTGGCGAGATATTGCTGCAGGACGGCAAGCGAGGCCTGTTGCTCCATCTGCAGATTGTCGATTTCCTTTAGAATATCTTCCAACTGCTCGGCCGGTGTCTTGCCGTCGGGCGTCCTGACGGTGATCTTCTGGCGCACCTGGCCTTCGAGACCGGCGACGCGGACCATGAAGAATTCATCAAGATTGGCGGCCGAGATGGACAGGAAGCGCAGCCGTTCCAGAAGCGGGTGATCCGTGTTCAGCGTTTCCTCGAGAACACGGCGGTTGAACTGCAGCCAGGAGAATTCGCGGTTGATGAAACGCGCCGGGCTGTCCCAGAGGTTCTCGACCTCAGCCACCGGCTGCACCTTGTTGAAGTCTTCCTGCGCGATAGCGTCCATGCCCTGTTCCGTCCCCTGACCGATTGCCGTCCCGTGATCCTGCTGCATCGCGTGATCGTCCTTCTTGCCCGTATAACAGTTTGACGACGGAACTGTGACAGTCAATCGATGTCCGAACCGTCGCCCGCCGCCGCCTTGTCCATCGCGTTGAGGACTTCCGCCACCAGCGGGCGGGTGATCCTCGTGGCGCGCGAAAGCGCCAGATGGTCGATCTGCTCCACGATTGTCTGCGCCGTGTCGAGCGAACGCTCCATCCTGTTGACGATGTAGCCTATGAGTTTGTCATCCATATAAAGCTGCCGGTCGGCAAAGAGTTTTACCAGCACCTGCGCCAGCAGCCCCTCGTCCGGCTCACCGGTTTCCACCACGGTGACGGCTTTCAGGCGCGAACGCAGGTCCGGCAGCGTCACCGGCCATGCGGCGGGCCATTGCCGGCTGGTCATCAAAAGCGTCGTGCCGTGCTGGCGCACGCTGTTGATGACATGGAAAAGTTCCGTATCGTCAAAACCCCGCCGGTCGGCATCCTCGAAAAGAACCGGTCCCGTTTCAGCCGCACGCGCGGCATCCGCGCCCGCCTCCGGGTGAATGTCGCGGGCATCGCTGATGTTTTTCCAGATATTGGCGAGATGGGATTTTCCCGAACCCGGTGGCCCGGCCAGCACCACGACGGGCGACGGCCAGTTCGGCCATTCATCGACGAGGCTGACGGCAGCCGCAAGCGAGGCGGAAACGAGGAGATCCTCCCTGCCGGAAGCGGACTGGTGCGAAAATGCGAGCGGCAGCTGCTCGGCCTTCGACCGGGCGTTGTCGGTTTTGATTTGGTCAGTCATCGTCAGCTCTGAGAGTCAATCTTACCAGCGGACGCTTCCCGTTCTTCCAGGGCAGGGTTGGCGTCCCAGGGAAGATTGGCGGCGTGCCCATGGTAAAGATCGCTTTCAAGATACCGCGACAATGCAAAGCGGACAAGCACGCCGACCGCAGCGGCAGCGGGAACCGCGACCAGAAGGCCGACGAAACCGAAAAGCGCACCGAAAGCGAAGAGCGCGAACATCAGCCAGACCGGATGCAGGCCGACGCTTTTGCCGACAAGCTTCGGTTGCAGGATGTTGCCTTCGATGAACTGGCCGGAAAAGAACACGACGAGCGTCAGGAAGACATAGATATAGTCCGGCCAGAACTGCACGATGGCGACGCCGACCGCGAGGATGAGGCCGACCATGGAGCCGATATAGGGAATGAAGCTGATGAGGCCGGAGAAAAGGCCGATCAGCAGACCGAAATTCAGGCCCACCAACGACAGGCCGACGGCATAATAAACCCCGAGAATGAGGCAGAGCGACCCCTGCCCGCGCACGAAGCCGGCAATCGTCTTGTCCATGTCGCGAGCAATCTGGCGGACGGTATGCACGTAGTCACGCGGGATCCAGCTGTCGACCTTGTCGATCATCCGGTCCCAGTCGAGCAGCAGATAAAAGGCGACGACGGGCGTGACGACCAGAAGCGACAGGACATCGACCAGCGATTTGCCGGAATTCCATATCTGCGTCAAAAGCGTGCCGATGAAACCAGCGCCCTCGGTCAGGAGCTTTGAAAAATTCTCCTTTACCGAGTTGATCTGGCCGCTCACCCAATCCGGCAGAAGATTGGTATCTGCACCGGCGATCAGCTGCTGCAACGAAGAGATATATTGCGGGATGCGTGTGATGAATTCCGATGCCTGGGCGACGATCAGCGGAATGATGATGATGAGCGACAGCGCAAAGATCAGCACGAAGGAAACGAGGATGACGACGGTCGCCATCAACCGGCTCAAACCCCGCCGCTCCAGCCAGTCGGCCACCGGATCGAGAAAATAGGCAAGCGCCATGCCCGCCACGAAAGGCAGCAGAATGGAGCTGAAAACCATCAGGAAGAGGACAAAGACGGCAAGCACGCCAATCCAGAAAAACACCTGTCGGCGCAGACTCGTGCCGCTCACATGGGGTTGCATTCGTTCATCCTTCTGTCGCCGATGCCGTCATCGCCCATCATGGAGATAGGATGCGCATATGCATATGGTCAAGACTGCAGCATCAAAGCCATGGACGACTTGTCGATTGAAAGACGCCACGGGGCCGCTGCGGCCTGCCCCGCCACAGGCTCAGCCATGGCGACGCCCGGTCACCGCCGATGCCAAAGCCGTTAAAAACCGGAGCTTTTGCCACGCAAACCCTTGCATCAGGCCCCGTCCCGTGCGAATGGCGACGCCAAAGGAACCAGCGGAGACGAGAGCCATGAGCCAGTCGGGCAAGAACGGTCTTACCTATAGCGATGCGGGTGTGGATATCGACGCCGGCAACCTGATGGTCGAGAAGATCAAACCGGCGGTGCGCTCCACGCGGCGTCCCGGCGCGGATGGCGAAATCGGCGGCTTCGGCGGCCTGTTCGATCTGAAGGCCGCAGGTTTCACCGATCCGGTTCTGGTCGCCGCCAATGACGGCGTCGGCACCAAGCTGAAGATCGCCATCGACGCTGACTATCACGACACCGTCGGCATCGACCTCGTCGCCATGTGCGTCAACGATCTCGTCGTCCAGGGCGCAGAGCCGCTATTCTTCCTCGATTATTTCGCCACCGGTAAGCTCGATCCCGATCAGGGTGCTGCCATCGTTTCCGGCATCGCCGCCGGTTGCCGCGAATCCGGCTGTGCGCTGATCGGCGGCGAAACCGCTGAAATGCCCGGCATGTATTCCGATGGCGACTACGACCTCGCCGGCTTTGCCGTGGGCGCGGCCGAACGCGGCCAGCTTCTGCCGGCCGGCGATATTGCCGAAGGCGACGTCATTCTCGGCCTCTCCTCCTCCGGCGTGCACTCCAACGGCTTTTCGCTGGTGCGCAAGATCGTATCGCTCTCCGGTCTGGAATGGAGCGCTCCCGCACCCTTTGCCGATGGTAAGAAGCTCGGCGAAGCGCTGCTGACCCCGACCCGCATCTATGTGAAGCCGCTTCTGAAGGCGATCCGCGAGACCGGCGCGCTGAAGGCGCTGGCACATATTACCGGCGGCGGTTTTCCGGAGAATATTCCGCGCGTTCTGCCCAAGCATCTCGCCGCCGAGATCGATCTTGCAGCCATCAAGGTTCCGGCCGTCTTCTCCTGGCTCGCCAAGACCGGCGGCGTCGAAGCCCATGAAATGCTACGCACCTTCAATTGCGGCGTCGGCATGATCGTCGTCGTTTCGGCTGAAAATGCCACCAAGGTCACCGAGGCGCTCACGGCGGAAGGCGAGACCGTCTTCCCGCTCGGCCGCATGGTCGCCCGCGAAGACGGCGCGCACGGCACGATCTACAAGGGCACTCTCGGCCTATGATGAGCGCCGCCTTGTCGTCCGGTCGCAAGCGTGTCGTCGTTTTCATCTCCGGCGGCGGCTCCAACATGGTGTCGCTGGCCAAGGCTTGTCAGGCCGCGGATTTTCCGGCCGAAATCGCCTGCGTGATCTCGGATAAGGCGTCCGCGGGCGGGCTGGAAAAAGCCCGTGACCTCGGCATTCCGACGCTGGTGTTCGAACGCAAAACCTATGCAAGCAAGGCCGAACATGAAGGCGCCATTCTGGCCGCACTTGGCGAGATCGCGCCTGATATCATCTGCCTTGCCGGGTACATGCGGCTGATATCGGGGGATTTCATCGCCCCCTATGAAGGCCGGATCATCAATATCCACCCTTCCCTGCTGCCGCTCTTTCCCGGTCTTCACACCCATCAGCGCGCCATCGACAGCGGCATGAAGATTTCCGGCTGCACCGTGCATTTCGTCACCGAAGGCATGGATGAAGGCCCAACCATCGCTCAAGGGGCGGTGCCGGTACTTTCCGGCGACACGGCCGAGACGCTTGCGGCACGCATCCTCACCGTCGAGCACCAGCTTTACCCGCTTACGTTGAAGCGGCTTGCCGAAGGCAAGGTTCGGATGGAAGACGGCAAAGCCGTCTCCACGGACAATGAAAGTAAATCAGAGTATTCCAGCCTGATTTCCGCTTTCTAATAGAGTTACTTCTAAAGTACAAAAATAAATCAGAAGTGGTGTTTTTCGGGAAAATAAACCGATCATTTACCATAATCACTCTTAATGCCCGCAACGGCCCCTATTTCAGGCCCTCCGGTCATTCAGGAGCGATCATGCGATTTTCGAGATTTTCCCTGCCGCTTTCTGCGGCTCTGCTGATGGGCACCTGCCTGCCACTCGCCGCTGAACAAAGCGGCATTACAGCCTCACTGGATGCCGGCGTTCTTAACATTAAGGCAACGGAAAAATTCTATAGCGGCAGTCATAAAAACAGTCAGCTCGACTGGAAAACGACAAATGCGATGGCTCTGCGCGGATCGCTTGGATTTGAGCTTTCACCCGATTGGCGCATCAAAACGGAAGGTCGTATCGGCTTTGCAGGTGATGGCTTCATGACCGACTACGATTGGCTCAGCCCGTTTTACAGAGATACATCGAAGAATGGATGGAGCCACCGTTCAGAGCACGGCGACACGCGGCTGGACCACTACCTGACTGGAAGTATAGAATTAAACCGCACCCTGCTGGAGGACCCGCTGCAACACCTCAGCGCCGGCGTCGGCTTTCGTTACACCGACGTGTAATGGTCCTCATATGGCGGAAACTACATCTACAGCTCCCGAGGTTTCCGCGATAATGTCGGTGAGTTCGGAAACAGCGAAAAAGCGATTACTTACAGACAGCAAATTCCGGTGTTTTACGGCAACCTGAGCGGTGGACGCAAATTCGGCAACTGGTCGCTGAATGCGGGTCTTGAAGGCGGCGCAATGGTCTATGCGAAAGCCACGGACGATCATTGGATGCGCTCGCTACGTTTTGCCGATAAGTTCGACATAGGCGGGATGTTCGGAGCGAAAGCGGGCATAGCCTATGACCTGACTGACAATGCCTCCCTCTATCTCGACGGCGCTTACGAATATACCAGTTTTTCTCGCGGCGATAAAACCGCTACGCCATTCGGAAGCTCAACCGGCCTCGTCTACAATAATGCGGGGGGAGGCGATATGCAGTCTCTTTTCGTAGGCGCTGGTGTCAAAGGCCGGTTTTGATAACAAGGTTTAAGGGCGGGGACGAGTTGGTGGTTAAGCGCGAAGATGAGGTCGTAGCGTGTCTGGTCAAAGTCAGCACCCCTCAGACCCGCCCAAAGCTCATTGCCGCTATACGGGCCGAGCGCTCAGGGCGCTCAAACGTAACCGCGGATGAAATTACGCTCTGGAAAGAAGACGGTCGCGATTCAACATCGCCCATTGCAGCAGGATGATCGTCTTGGAATCTGTGATTTCACCTGAGGCGATCATCGCGAAGGCCTCGTCGAGGCCATAGGTCAGAACCTCCAGATCCTCGCCTTCGTCCTCCAGCCCGCCGCCGTTGCCGGCCTGCACGTCGAGGTCGATGCGCGCGACGAAGAGGCTGACCTTCTCCGTCAGTGTGCCGGGGCTCGCATACATGTCGAAGAGATACTCGACCTTTTCGACCGCGTAACCGGATTCCTCCATCGCCTCGCGGCGAATGGCATCGGCAGCATCGTCGTCATCGAGAAGCCCCGCCGGCACCTCGATCATGAAGCTCTGATCACCGTTCACGAAAGCGGCGGGGCGGAACTGGCGAACCATCACCACGCTGTCGCGTTTCACGTCATAAAGAAGAATGGCGGCGGCGCTGCCATGGTCATGCACTTCCCGCACGATGCGCATCGTCCTGCCATCCGGCATGCGCTGGTCGAAAATGAGCTTCTGCATATGCACGAAGCCCTTCCACACCGTTTCTTTTTCCACGAGCCGGATTCTGCCGGAATCGATGTCGGCCGGAACGTTTTTCGCCTGCGTTTGTGTCACCGGATATGTCCTTGCCTGTCGTGGGGTTGCTTCAGATTGTCTGTATGGCGGCGCAATATCAAGCCTCGCCGGCCTCGTCGCCGCGGCGGAGCCATACTTTGTTGTCGTGAAACGCGGCGCCACCATAAGGCGCAACGGCATCGGCACCGGTCAGAACATTGATGCCCTCGCCGTCCAGATGTGCCTTGTTCGGCCACAGACCCTCGGCAATCAGCACACCGGGCCGTGCGCCCTCCACGATCTTTGCATGGAGACGCACTTCGCCGCGTGTATTGCCGATACGGACGATATCACCATCCGCAATATCGTTGCGGGCAGCATCCTCGGGACAGACCATCAATTCCGGACGGCCTTCCTTCTGCACGGAGGTTTTGGTTTCGGCGAAGGTGGAGTTCAGGAAGTTGCGTGCCGGTGACGTCGCCAGCCGGAAGGGATGGTCCGCATCCGCAACCTCGATGACATCGACCTGATCCGGGAATTTCGGAAACTCCGAAACCGGCCCCATGACGCCGATGTTCTTCGGCGGCTTGTTCGGAGACGGTCCGGTTGCCCAGTCGGGGCTGAAGCGGAACTTTCCGTCGCCATAACCAAAACCCTCGAGATAATGCGCCATCTCGAAAGGCGGCTGCGCATCGATCCATTTCTCTTCCGCCAGGCTTTCGAAATCGCCCCAGCCGCTGACTTTGAGCATACGGTCGACATGCTCGCGGGCAGAGAGGCCGAAGCCGGGCATATGGTCGACACCGAGGCGCTTTGCCAGTTCCTCGATGACGAAGAGGTTGGTGCGCACCGTTTCCGGCGGCTCCACCAGTTTGGGGCCGAGCAGAATGTGGTTTTGGCCGCCGGCGCGATAGATATCGTCATGTTCGAGGAACATGGTAGCGGGCATAACGATATCGGCCACCTCGGCCGTCTCCGTCATGAACTGCTCGTGCACCGCAACGAAGAGATCGTCGCGCAGGAAGCCCTGTTTCACCAGCCGCTGTTCAGGCGCGACATTGACGGGATTGGTGTTCTGGATGAGCAGCGCCGTCACCGGGCCGCCATGGCGCAACGCTTCCGCGTCCCCCGTCAGCACGCGGCCGATCTGCGACTGGTCGAGCTGGCGCACGTCGGGGTCGGCATAGGCTGTGCCCATCAGCTCCGCCTTGTTGAGCCGGAAGATATCGCCATTATTGTGGAATGCGCCGCCGCCCTCATATTGCCAGGAGCCGAGAACCGTGGCGATGGAAAGCGCCGCATGCATCGCGACCGCGCCATTGCGCTGGCGGGCAAAACCGTAACCCAGCCGGAAGAAGGTCTTTTTCGTCGTGCCGACGAGCCGCGCGAAAGCCTCGATCTCTTCCACGGAAAGACCGGTGATCTCGGATGCCCATTGCGGCGTCTTTGACTTCAGATGCGCTTCGAGCCCCGCCGGATCGTCGGCGAAGCGGGCCATGTAATTGCGATCGGCATAACCGTCGCGGAAGGCGATGTGCATGACGGCGCAGGCCAGTGCCGCATCCGTGCCAGGGCGAACAACGATGCGCATATCCGCCTGTTTCATGGTCGGATTGTCGTAGATATCGACAACGACGATCTTTGCGCCACGCTCCTTGCGGGCTTTCACCGCATGGGTCATGACGTTGACCTGGGTGGCCACCGCATTGGTACCCCAGATGACGACGACATCGGCCTTGCCGATCTCGCGCGGATCGGGGCCGCGCAGCGCGCCGGTGCCCATCACATAGCCCGTCCAGGCCATGTTGGTGCAGATGGAACCGAAGAAGCCGGAGTATTTTTTGGCGTGGCGCAGACGTTCAATGGAGTCCCGCTGCACCTGCCCCATCGTGCCGGCGTAAAAATAGGGCCAGATGGCCTCGGCACCGTGCCGGGCTTCCGCCTTGACGAAAGCGTCTGCCACCTCGTCCAGCGCCGCTTCCCAGGAAATCTCCTGCCAGTCGCCCGCCCCTTTTGCGCCCTTGCGACGCTTCGGCGTCAGCAGGCGGCCGGGATGGTAGATGCGCTCGGAATAACGCGCCACCTTGGCGCAGATGACGCCGGCGGTATATGTATTGGCATTGGCGCCGCGCACACGGCCGATGCGGCCATCGGCATTGATATCGACCTCCAGCGCGCAGGCGCTCGGACAGTCATGCGGGCAGACCGTATGGCCAATACGGACTTCGGCCTTGGAGGCGGCTTTTTCAGCGGAAATCGGGGTCGCAACGTTCATGTCTTTTGTATATTGCATCAACGATGCGGCAAAAAGGCCGAAGTGACGTCCATCAAGAATATTCATCCTGACCATTCATCCCGATAAACGCCAAGCGAGACACATCCATGAACTACCGCCACATCTATCACGCCGGCAATTTCGCGGATGTCCTCAAACATGCCGTTCTCGCCCGCCTCGTGCGTTATCTCCAGAACAAGGACAAGGCGTTTCGGGTGCTGGACACCCATGCCGGCATCGGGCTTTACGACCTCTCCTCCGAAGAGGCACAGAAAACCGGCGAATGGCAGACCGGCATCGGCAAGCTGATGGAAGCCGACCTGCCTGCCCCCATCGCCGAATTGCTGGAGCCCTACCT
This sequence comes from Agrobacterium fabrum str. C58, assembly GCF_000092025.1. Lineage (NCBI taxonomy): Bacteria > Pseudomonadati > Pseudomonadota > Alphaproteobacteria > Hyphomicrobiales > Rhizobiaceae > Agrobacterium > Agrobacterium fabrum. Next base: position 1,124,526 of record NC_003062.2, on the reverse strand, counting down.
TGCCGCCGTCAGGGAGCTTAACCCGGAAGGCGGCATGCAATTCTATCCCGGCTCGCCGAAACTCGCGCGCATGCTGTTCCGTCCGCAGGACCGGCTTTCGGCCATGGAACTGCATCCGGACGACGCACGTGCCCTGTCGCGTTTGTTCGAGGGGGATTATCAGGTTCGCGTCACCGAACTGGATGGCTGGCTATCGCTCGGCGCACATCTGCCGCCAAAGGAAAAGCGCGGCCTCATCCTCGTCGATCCGCCTTTCGAGCTTGAGAACGAATATCAGCGGCTGGCCGATGGTCTGAACAAGGCTTACCGGCGTTTCTCCACCGGCACCTATTGCCTGTGGTATCCGTTGAAAAAAGGCGCTCCGATCAGGGATTTCCATGAGCGGCTGCAATCCTTCGATATTCCGAAGATGCTGTGTGCGGAACTATCCGTCAAAAGCGACCGGCTCGAGGGCTTGAGCGGTTCGGGCCTCATCGTCGTCAACCCGCCCTATACGCTGAAGGACGAACTGCACACGCTGCTGCCCTTCCTGAAAACGGTGATGGCGCAGGACCGGTACGCATCGCACCGCGCCTTCTGGCTGCGCGGCGAGGAGAAGCCGGAAGAGGATTGAGGTTCTACCGCAACCCTTCCCGTTTCTGCGCCTGCGCAAGCTGTGATCGTTCAAAGAACAGGATCACGAACAGCGCCATGATGAAGGGTATGATGAGGTAGAACAGGCGAAACACCAGAAGTGCAGCAATGACATCAGCGGGGTTCATATCCGGCAGGCCGGTGACGAAGACCAGTTCCAGCACGCCGAGCCCGCCCGGCGCATGCGAGATGAGCGCGGCCGAAAAAGACACCAGGAAAATGCCGAGAATGACCATGTAGCCGGGGTTTCCGGCCTCCGGCAGGGCAAAATAGATGATGCCAGCCGCGCCGATCAGCTCGATCGGGCCGATGACGAGCTGTTGCGCCACCAGCTTCGGCGCGGGGTAAGGCAGCATGAAGGAGCCGATTTTCAACGGCTTCAGCCTGAGCAGGCTGCCGAGGACATAAAGGCTGACGAAGAGAAGCAGCACGATCCCCGTCGTCGTCGAGGCTTCGACAGGCAGGATGCCGGTGAACCGTTCGGTGATGTCAGGCTCGTATAACAGCACCAGACCGATCAGCATGATGGTGCCAATGAGGAAGGTGAAGGAGCAGAGGCCGACGAGAATGCCGACTTCCGCGACGCTCAGCCCCTTTGACGTATAGGCCCGGTATCGCACCACGGCGCCCGAGAATACGGATGCCCCGACATTGTGGGACAGCGCATAGGTGGTGAAAGAAGTGAGCGTGATGAAGAACCAGTTCACCTTGCGGCCAAGGTGTTGCAGCGCGATGCGGTCATAACCGGCAAGCGCGGCATAGGCCAGCAGGGTTGCAAGGCCGGAACACAGCCAGTCCCGCACACGAATGGCTTTCAGGCTGTCCCAGAAATCATCAAGCGACAGGCCACGCAATTCGTGGAAGAGCAACCAGGCGGAAAAACCAATCGTCGCGAAACCAACGACGGGCCAGATGTATTTTTTGAATTTCATGCGGTCATGCCGCCTATTTCCCCCAACATCGCCCCAGCCCTGTTTCCGTCTTTCGCGGAAGATTCGCCAGACTCTATTCGTTATGCGGCGAAGCTTTCAACCTTTTTGCCCGTTTGCCTCGTTCACAAATTTATGTAAGACCGGATCGTCGCCCGACGGCGATATGGGGTGGTCCAGTTTCCGGGGAACATGCACGGAATGAAACGGTATGCAGGTTTCATCGCCTTGGGTCTTCTGTCGCTTGCAGCGCTGTGGTTTGCGCAGGAAAAACCCGTTTCGAAGGGGCCGGAAAACGACCGGCAGACGCCCGCTCAGCAGCAATCCGCTGCACGCCCCCAACAGAATACAGCCCGGCAGAATGCGGACAATGCCCAACCTCCTCGTGGTACCGGCTTCGATTTCTACGTGCTCTCACTCTCCTGGTCGCCAGCCTTCTGTGCCAGCTCCGAAGGTTCCGGCAACCGCCAGCAATGCGGCAGCGACAGGCGTTACGGTTTCGTGGTGCACGGGCTGTGGCCGCAGAATGAAAACGGCTATCCCGAATTCTGCCAAAGCAGCGAGCCTGAGCGGGTTCCCGATGCGATCGGCCGCAGCATGTTCGACATCATGCCATCGATGGGCCTGATTGGCCACCAGTGGCGTAAACACGGCGCCTGCTCCGGCCTGTCGCAGAAAGATTATTTTGCGGCAACACGGGCGGCGTTCGACGCCATCAGGTTGCCGGGGAAAATTTCCTCCGGCGCGCAGACCAATACGCTCTCCGCCGATGCCATCGAAACCGCCTTCACCGACGCCAATCCGGGCCTGTCGAAACGCGCCGTCTCGATCAGCTGCGACGGCAGGCGCCTTGAGGAAGTGCGCATCTGCCTCAACAAGGACATGGCATTTCGCGATTGCCCCGAACTGGACCGCAAGGGCTGCCGCGCCAGCGCGACCGAGATCATCCCCATACGCTGATTACCCCATATCAACCCCATAGGACCCGACCATGGAACTGCTTTATTCGCCCGCCTCCCCCTACTCCGCCAAGGTGCGCATGGCCGCCCGCCATCTCGACATTGATGTCACCTCCGTGCGCGTCGACACCAATGCCGAGCCGGCCACGCTGATGGACAACAATCCGCTCGGCAAAATCCCGGTCCTGCTGCTGGACGAAGGCGGCTCTGTCTATGACAGCGTGACGATCATGCATTATCTCGACCGTCTTTCGGGCGGCAAGCTTTACCCCAAGAAGAACGGCAAGCGCACTGAAGCGGAAATTCTGGAAGCTCTGTGCGACGGCATCATGGATTGCCTGCTCGCCATCGTCTACGAGCGGCGTTTCCGCCCGGAAGACAAGATTCATCAGCCGTGGATCGACAAGCAGTGGAGCAAGGTGGTCCGCGGGCTCGATCACCTCAACGCCAACCTGCCGAAAACCGGCAAGAAGCTGCATGGCGGCCATTTCGCCCTTGCAGCGATGATCGGCTATCTCGACCTGCGTTTTGCCGGTGAGTGGGCCGAGGGACGTGATGCGCTGGCAGCCTGGCCAGAAACCTTCGGCAAGCGTTTCGACGCCTATGCGGAAATGAAAGCCGCCGCCTAGACCCGCCGAACAAAACGCCCGGTTCTTTCCACCGGGCGTTAAGGCGATGGCAAATCACAGAAACAAAAAAAAGCCGGGGCGTAAACCCCGGCTTTTCCTTGACCGATCCGAGAAGGATCAGAACTTGACGCCGATACCGGCCTTGACCGAGTGGTCGTCAAAACCACGCGAGAAGGCATCGTTGCCGAGCGTGTAGTCCTTCTTCTGGTAATCGCTGTAGCGATATTCCAGACGAGCGGTGATGTTGTCGGTCACCATGGCTTCAACACCGGCACCAACCGTGTAACCGAGAGCCGTGGCGCTGTCCTTGTTGACGCCGTCACGAACCTTGTTGTCGGAGACAGCAAGACCGGCCGTACCATAAAGCAGGAACGGGTTCATGTCGTAACCGACGCGGCCACGCAGCGAGCCGTTGACGCCCTGCTTGCCTTCGACGGCGCGACCGGCAACCGTACCGGCGGAGCCCTTCTCGTCGCCCATGTTCACGTCTGCTTCAGCACCGTAAACGATCTGGCCGCTCTGCATGTTGTAACCACCATAGACGCCGCCACCGAAGCCCTTGGCGTCACGACCGTCATTGCTGGAGCTGAAACGGCCCCAGTCATAGTTGACCGTACCACCGAGGTAGGCGCCGGACCAATCCTTGACCGCGGCGGGCTGGTCGTAGGCTACCGGTGCCTGCGGCACCTCATTTACGGCGTCGGCGGCGTAAGCAGCCGAAAAACCGGCGGCTGCCATGGTCGAAGCCATAAGGGTTGCTACGAAAATACGCATGTTATTCTCCTTTCAGGACCGCTCTGCACTCAAAACATTGTTTTCAGACGCGGTAAAAATCGTCGGGTTAATTTGCCCCTCTGGAAACTGAACTTGATGGGAGAATGCGGAGATCAAAGAGCCAAAATGTGAATTGTTTGGGGCAGAGACGTGACTAGAATTAGACGTTGCCTAATTGCCACAAGGGTTATATTAACCCTAACAGAAGCCTAACCAGCAATAGATCGCCTTTAAACTTAGTTATATTCAAATTAAACCGAAATTGCATTGTGAATAAAAAATCGCCCAATTCTTTTGGGGCTGAGTGACAGCTTGCGATTTGCATTTATATCCAGCAAATAGGGCGTGTATGAGCAAATGCAGGTCCGCCGTGAAAGAACATATACCGAAGACAGTCTTGATAACGGGCGCCGCCCGCCGGCTCGGGCGGGCAATCGCCTCCGATCTCGCAGCCCACGGCTTTGCGATTGCCGTCCATGCCAATGAATCCATGGCGCAGGCGGAGGAATTCGCTAACGAAATAAGGCAAAAGGGTGGCAGAGCCACGGCCGTTCAGGCAGATCTGACACAATCTGCGCCCACCATGGCGCTTGTCGAAAAGGCCGCCGCCGCGCTTGGCCCGATCGGCGTCGTCGTCAATAATGCATCGGTTTTTCTCGCCGATACCGCCGAAACGCCCGATCCGGCCGTTTTCGATGCCCATTTCGCGGTGCATGTGCGGGCCCCTTCCCTCATCGCCGCCGCCTTTGTCGAGCAACTGCCCGCGGAGAAATCCGGCCTGATCGTCAATATCATCGACCAGCGTGTGCTTGCGCTCACGCCGCGTTTTTATTCCTACACGCTTTCGAAATCGACGCTGTGGACCGCCACACGGACTATGGCGCAGAGCTTTGCGCCGCGCGTGCGGGTCAATGCCATCGGCCCTGGTCCCACCTTCAAAAGCGAAAGACAGGCGCCCCAGGACTTTCAGGCGCAGATCGACGGCCTTATATTAAAGCGTGGTCCCGCGCCGGATGAGTTCGGCCGGACGATTCGCTTTCTTTACGATACGCCGTCGATCACCGGACAAATGATCGCGCTCGATGGCGGCCAGCATCTTGGCTGGGAAACCCCTGACGTGGCGGAGATACCGGAATGAACGGAAAGAAGCTGCCTGATGGCGGTATTCTGTTCGATGAAACCGACGACGAAGACGACGATGCCAACCTTGCCGCAACCGACACGGCCGAGGCATCGCGCAGCGTTGCCGGCATGGACTGGAATGCGGGCTGGAAGAACGAATCCGGCCTGAAGGGCATGGATCTCATCGGCGAATTCGTCAAACACCTGCCGAATTCGCCGGGTGTCTACCGCATGTTCAACGAAGCGGGCGACGTTCTTTACGTCGGCAAGGCGCGTTCGCTGAAGAAGCGCGTCGGCAATTACGCACAGGGTCGCGTGCATTCCAACCGCATCGCCCAGATGGTGCGTTTCACCACCCACATGGAATTCGTCACCACCCGTACGGAGACTGAGGCGCTTCTCTTGGAAGCGAATCTGATCAAACGCTTACGGCCGCGCTTTAACGTGCTTTTGCGTGACGACAAGTCGTTTCCCTATATTCTGATTACCGCGGATAATCGCGCACCGGCGATCTTCAAGCATCGCGGTGCCCGGGCGCGGAAAGGCGATTATTTCGGGCCTTTTGCATCGGCCGGCGCCGTTGGCCGCACGATCAATTCGCTGCAACGCGCCTTCCTGATCCGCACCTGCACCGACAGCGTGTTCGAGACCCGCACGCGTCCCTGTCTTCTCTACCAGATCAAGCGCTGTTCCGGGCCCTGCACCCATGAGGTGAGCGACGAGGGTTATGCGGAACTCGTCAAGGAAGCCAAGGATTTCCTCTCCGGCAAGAGCCAGGCCGTCAAGACCGCGATCGCGCGGCAGATGAACGAGGCATCAGAGGATCTCGATTTCGAGCGCGCTGCCATCTATCGCGACCGGCTGGCGGCGCTCTCGCACGTCCAGAGCCATCAGGGCATCAATCCCGCCGGTATTGAGGAAGCGGATGTCTTTGCCATTCACCATGAAGGCGGTATTTCCTGTATTCAGGTATTCTTTTTCCGCACCGGCCAGAACTGGGGCAACCGCGCCTATTTCCCGAAGGCCGATCCATCCTTGCCCGGCTCGGAAATCCTCAACGCCTTCCTAGCACAGTTCTACGACGACAAGCCGGTGCCGAAACAGATCCTGCTTTCCGAAACGGTTGAGGAACAGGAGCTGCTGGCCGCAGCACTTGGCGAGAAGGCGGGCCATAAGGTGACGATCAGCGTGCCGCAGCGTGGCGAGAAGAAGGACATTACCGACCATGTTCTTGCCAATGCCCGCGAGGCGCATGGCCGCAAGCTGGCGGAAACCTCGTCTCAGGCGCGACTGCTGAAAGGCTTTGCGGAGACCTTCAACCTGCCCTATGTGCCGCGCCGCATCGAGATTTACGATAACTCGCACATCATGGGCACCAATGCCGTGGGCGGCATGGTGGTGGCGGGGCCGGAAGGTTTTGTGAAAAACCAGTATCGCAAGTTCAATATCAAATCGACCGACATCACCCCCGGCGACGACTTCGGCATGATGCGCGAGGTGATGACCCGTCGCTTCTCGCGCCTGTTGAAGGAAGAGGGCAAACCTGATCGCGCGCAGACGCCGACACCGGAAGAAGCCGCCGACCTGCCCTTTCCCGCCTGGCCGGATGTAATCCTGATCGACGGCGGCCAGGGGCAGATGACCGCGGTGCGGGCTATCCTCGACGAACTCGGCATTCGCGACTGCGTGACGGCCATCGGCGTGGCGAAGGGTGTGGACCGCGAGGCGGGGCGCGAGCGCTTCTTTGCGGACGGGCGCAGCGATTTTTCCCTGCCGCCGCGCGATCCCGTGCTTTATTTCATTCAGCGCATGCGCGACGAGGCCCACCGCTTCGCCATCGGCTCGCACCGGGCGCGACGCAAGAAGGAAATGGTGCGCAATCCGCTGGATGAAATCTCGGGAATCGGGCCGGGGCGCAAGCGCTCCCTATTGCAACATTTCGGCACGGCCAAGGCGGTTTCCCGCGCCGGCCTCAACGATCTGATGACTGTTACCGGCATTTCCGAGACGGTGGCGCGGCAAATTTACAATCACTTCCACGAGAGCGGCAGCGATTGACGCAGAACGGTAAGACCGATCTGCTAAAAAACCATAATAACGTGTTGACCCTATGCGTCAGGGACGGCATCAAAGCAGCTTATCCAGACTGACAGGTTTTCCATGGCTTCGCGCGCATACAACATTCCCAACCTCCTCACCTATGCCCGCATCCTTGCGGTTCCTGTCATCGTTTTGTGTTTCTTTATCGAAGGAAAGCTGGAAAGCTCGGACTTCGCGCGCTGGACGGCACTCTGGCTGTTCATCGTCGCTTCGCTGACCGATTTTCTCGACGGTTATCTCGCCCGCATCTGGAACCAGACGTCGAATATCGGCCGCATGCTGGACCCGATAGCCGACAAGCTGCTGGTCGCCTCCGTGCTGCTGTTGATGGCGGCGGATGGCACCATTGCCGGCTGGTCGCTCTGGGCTGCGATTACCATTCTCTGCCGTGAAATTCTGGTTTCCGGCCTGCGCGAATATCTAGCTGCGCTGAAGGTCAGCGTTCCCGTCACCCAGATCGCCAAATGGAAGACAACCATCCAGATGGTTGCCATCGCCTTTCTTCTCGCAGGTCCTGCGGGCGACAAGGTGCTGCCCTATACGACCGAGATGGGGATTACGCTTCTGTGGCTCGCCGCGGCGCTGACCATGTATACCGGTTATGATTACTTCAAGGCGGGTCTCAAGCACATTGTGGACGAAGAATGATGACGCGGATCGTTTATTTCGCCTGGGTTCGCGAGAAGATCGGCACGGATGAGGAAGAGCTGGATATCCCTTCCTCCGTCACCACCGCCGGCGAGCTGATCGCCTATCTTGCGACACGCGGTGAAAATTACGAAGCGGCCTTCGAGTTTCCCAATGTCATCAGGGTTGCCGTCAATCAGGAACATGTCGAGCATGACGAGAGCATTGTCGGCGCACGCGAGATCGGCATCTTCCCGCCCATGACGGGAGGATGAGCGGATGCAGAAAGTCGCTCAGCCGACGGTTCGCGTGCAGGCAGAAGACTTCGACGCCGCCGACGAAACACGCCTGTTGACCCAGGGCGACAGAAGCATCGGCGCCGTCGTGGCCTTCACCGGGCTCTGCCGGGACGATGGCGGCACATTGACCGCACTGGAACTCGAACATTATCCCGGCATGGCGGAAGCGGAAATCACCCGCATCGCCAAACTGGCGATGGAGCGTTTCGGCCTGCTTGGCCTCACCGCCATCCACCGCCATGGCAAGATCGCCACCGGCGAAAACATCGTCCTCGTCATTGCCGCCTCATCTCATCGACAGGCCGCCTTCGATGGCGCCAGTTTCGTGATGGACTATCTCAAGACATCAGCCCCGTTCTGGAAAAAGGAACATGGCAGGGATGGCACGACGGGCGACTGGGTGGCAGCGAAGGCTACCGACGATACGGCCAGGGACAAGTGGCGATAGCGCTTTTGTCTTATCGCATTTCCGGGCGGAAAACCGGGGCCCATTTTTCCCCCTAAGCTGCTTCAACCCGGCTGCGCATGACGATGAGCCAGCCAACCAGCAAGGCAAGAACCGCCGCATCCCGCCAGGCGACGGGGCCGTAACCGACCCAGAATGTTTCCGCAAAACCGATGGCTGCCGCCCCCAGGCCGCAGATGAGCGGGCTGGCATATCCGCCCGCCGCCGAGATCAGCACGACTTTCAGGCCAAAAACGAGACCGGCGCCAAAATCCATGGTGCCGTAATAAAACGTGGCGAGCACGCCGGCGATGGCTGCCACGAGACCCGCCGCGCAATAGGACAGCAGAAATATCCTGCTCGCGTTCACCCCCAGGAGCGAGGCGGCAAAGGCATCGTCCGACACGGCCTTCCAGCGCCTGCCGAAAGCGGAACGGCCGAGATAAAGCGAACCTGTGAGAATGAGAAGGCAGAAGACGGCTGTATTCAACATCTGAATCGGTGTCAGGGTGACGGCAAAGCCGCCCTCGATCCAGAAACGTACTGGCTGCGACAAAAGCGGCGGCAGCCATAATTGCCTTGTATCGGCGGCGAGCCTTGCGCTTTCCGTGAGCGCAATCAGCACGCCGATGGAGGCCACGGTCACCGCGTTGGGAGAGGCCTTTGCCAGCGGCCGCATGACCGCCCTACCGATGAGACCCGCGGCCCAAAGCCCGCCGAACAGGCCGGCCCCTGCCCCCAGCGCCAATGTTGCCGGCAGAACCAGCCACAGCCGGTTCCAGCCGAAGTCAGCAAAAAGCAGGCAAGTCTGCCCGGCGAAGGCAAAGATGGCGCCATAGGTCACATCGGCGCGTTTCGTGACCGAGAAGGCGATGGCGTAGCCGAAGGCCAGAACCGCATAGAGGGCTGCGACCGGCACGGCATTCAGCAATTGTTGCAGGAAATAAGCCAAGCCCGTCCTCCTGCCGGAATTATAACTGTTAAAATGCTTTTTACCAGTTATAATATGTATATGACATTTCGCTGGACAGAACATCGTTTCGCAGGGGGAGCACTGGCGCTTGATGTCGCCAATAGCGTGATCCTGCGCTCGGACGCGGCAAGAACGCTCGACCGCTTTTCCGTGCCGGAACAGATCGTCACCTTCGCCGAAGCAGCGACACGACTTGGTATGGAGCGTGACAGGTTCCCCGCCCTCGTCGCGCCGGAAGCGGACAAGCGGCCCATTTTCCTCGAACTTCGCGAGGCGATCGACGATCACTTCCGTTCGGCTGTTTCCCGCGGGGCTGATGATGATGGCAAGCTGGCCCGGCTCCTCTCTGTCGGCGGCACGGCACTGCGGGCATTTCCAACCTCCGAAAGTCTCGCCAACGCCACCGTCCATTCCGCCTTGTCGCTGCTTGCCGGCGAGACGCGGGAACGGCTGCGGATCTGCGGCAATTGCGGCTGGCTGTTCATCGACCGCAGCAAGAACAGAAGCCGCATCTGGTGTGACATGGCGGTGTGCGGCAACCGGCAAAAAGCCAGCCGGCATTATCACCGCAGGAAGGAGGCGCAGCCATGAGAATTGCCCTGCCCCTGCTGCTGGCGATTGCGGCGATGCTTTCGCTTTCCGGTTGCCAGCGCGATGAACCCCGCGAAGTGGCAAAGCTTTCCGGACGCATGTTCGTCTTCAATTACCGCGTCGCCGTCGCCACCTATCTGGTGACGCTTCAGCGTACTGCCCCCATCCGCGATGGCAGCAGCGTGGAAGCGGCATTCGAAAACCCGCGCGGAGGGCCTGACCTCGTCGCCCGGGAAAGGATTTTTCCGAAGGACGAAAAGATCACCGTTCAAAGCCCGCCGGTCGAATGCGTGAAACAGGACCGGCCCTACAGGGTCAGCGTCCAGATCAAAGGGCCGGATGGCGATACTCTGCAGACGATAGAGACCACCATCCGCTCCGATACCGACCAGTCGGCTCTCCCCGCCAAGCCGCTGGTCGTCGGCCCGCTCTATACGCCCAATCCGGAGGTGTTTAAACCTGACGGTTCGACGGATATGCGACCGGTTCAGGGGTGCCCGGCGTCGTAGAGAGCGGTGTGACCTTCCCGCCTGTCAAAAAAAACGGAGCCTTTCGCCCCCGTTTCCTTGAGTCTTTTCAGCAGCTTCACCCAATCGCCTGAGAAGGCGATTCAAGCCGTTGAGATATTGAATCAGCCGACGATTTCGGTTTCGGCGAACCAGTAGGCGATTTCCTGTGCAGCGGTTTCCGGAGCGTCGGAACCGTGAACGGAGTTTTCGCCGATGGAGAGCGCGAAGGACTTGCGGATGGTGCCTTCAGCGGCCTGGGCCGGGTTGGTAGCGCCCATGATTTCGCGGTTCTTGAGGATGGCATTTTCGCCTTCCAGAACCTGAACGATGGTCGGGCCGGAAGTCATGCCTTCAACCAGTTCACCGAAGAAGGGACGCTCTTTGTGAACGGCGTAGAAGCCTTCTGCTTCACGCTTGCTCATCCAGACGCGCTTGGAGGCGACGATGCGCAGACCGTTGTCTTCAAATACCTTGGTGATCGCGCCCGTGAGATTACGCTTGGTTGCGTCCGGCTTGATCATCGAAAATGTGCGTTCAATCGCCATGTGTCTGTTCCTTTTTCAGAGAAAGTGGGCGGTCTTTACCCGCCCAAAGGCCCGAAAACAAGGGGGATCAACGAGATTGCGACGATGACGGCAGACATTTCACGCCGCTGTCACACTGCGGCCCCTTGCGTCGTAGAGATCTAGGCAGCCTTCGAACCAGTCTCGTACCGGATCGTTATCCGCAAACAAATCCGCCCCTGAGGTGATGCGCGCCCATTGCAGCGCGCCGAAGACGATATAGTCAGCAAACAGCGGCGACGCGCCGCCAATGAAAGGCTGGAAGCTCAACATGCGGCGGATCGGCGCCAACAATGCGGGGAAGGCAGCGATTTCCGCCTCACGGTTGGCCACGACATCCTCCAGCGGCCGGCCCAGCGCCTTTGTCCTGCTGTCGCGGAAATAAACGCGGTCCGGCTCGTTGAGCATATTGTGGATATCGAGCACGGCAATACGGGTGATGACCGGGTGGAGCACCGTCTGCGACCAGCTTTCGACGAAGCGGGCCATCGACCTGCCACCGTCCCCGTCAAATAGCGACGGCCGCTCCGGGTAAGCCTCATCAAGATAAAGCGCGATTTCGAAACTGTCGCTCACCAGTTGGTCACCATCGCGCAGGATCGGCACGGTCTTCGAAAACCCGTCCTCCACCGTCGGAATGACCGTGAAGGGCAAGGGGCGCTCCTCGAAATCCAGCCCCTTATGGGCCAGCGAAAGCACGGTTTTCCAGCAATGGGGAGAAAACGGTCTGGAAATATCGCTTCCGCACAACGAGTAGAGCGTTCTGGAATTCGTCATAAGCTACCCTCTTCTGCAATATTGATGAAACGATATAAGAACGGCCGGGCCATGAAATCAAATCAGGATTTGTCATGTGATCGATCAGGAAACGCGTGCGGTCCGCGCGTCTGTCCGGCGTGAAAATTTTCGCTTCGCAGCGCCAAAACTTTTCGCGGATTCAGTCAATTTTAAACCGTTGCTTGTAAGAATAAACCCATTCAACAATCGGTTATCGCCGGTCTATTCATAATAATCTCGGTATTGGGGCTGTCAGTGACGACATCGGCGGGCGATAAGAAACGTGATCAGGCAAGAAGTTCTCTTGTCGTTACCAAAATCACCCAATTCATCGCCAAGATGAACATTGCGCCATTGCCGCGCAATTACGAACTGATCTATGAAATATTATCAGGACACAACCCGGCCATGGGCCGCGACATTCTCGCGCTCGGCAATGCGCCGCAGCAGCACGAGATCGATATTATTGGCCAGCGGCACAATCTGCCCGGCTTTTCCCGGATCGAAGCCGAACAGATGGCGAGCGCGACCTTCGATACGCTGACGCAGATTTCCGCGCGGCTGGAGGCAAGCCTTAAACGCACCGAGACCTTCATGGACGCCCTCCAGCAGGATGAGGACAGCGAGCCGCCGGCAACGGAGCGTTTCCTGGAGCTTCTGGGCGACATTCACGAGGAGCAGACGAGCCTTCGGCATTTCATTGCCATGGGGCTGGTGAAAATCCGTGAAGCCGAAAGAAACCGGGTGGAACTTCAGGCCGCCTCCCTGCGCGACAGCTTGACGGCGCTTCCCAACCGGGCCGCCTTTCTGGAAAAGCTCGGCGCCCTTTTTGCAAAGGATCGGGCCGCGTCCGCCACCTCGCTGGTATTGCTCGACATCGATCATTTCCGGGAAATCAACGGCAAATATGGTTCTTCCGCCGGCAATAAGGCACTGCGACGGCTCGCCGCGCTGTTTCGCAAGACCATCAAGAAGGACGATTTCGTCGCTCGCATCGGTGGCGATGAATTCGCCTTTCTGTTTGCCGGGGTACCGCAGAATACGGCCGAGGCGATCGCCGAGCGGCTGCGGCAAAGCGTAGAGGCCCTGCACTTCGCGACCAGTGGTGGCGATGGCGAGCATCTGACGGTTTCGATCGGTGTCGCGGCGGTGGATGGCACCGCCACAGCCGCCGAATTTTTCGGCCATGCCGAACTCGCTTTGCTCTCGGCCCGCAGCGGCACGCGCAACTGCGTTATCGGCTACTCGCGGGAGGTGGCGCAGCACAGCCGCAACAGCTATCTGGCACAGCTCGGCTCCTGAAGCGGCAATCTCTCGCGGTGTGGCGCAGAGGCTCTTGCCTTGGCCAGACAGTTCGGCCAAAACGGCGCCATGATTACGATTACCGATCTTTCCGCCCGCATCGCCGGGCGTCTGCTTCTTGACCATGCCAGCGTGGCGCTTCCCGCCGGTGTGAAGGCGGGTCTCGTCGGCCGCAACGGCGCCGGAAAATCCACCCTGTTCCGGATCATCACCGGCGATCTTGCGGCGGAAGGCGGTTCGGTGACGATCCCGAAACTCGCCCGCATCGGCCAGGTGGCACAGGAAGCGCCGGGCACGGAGGAATCACTGATTTCCATCGTGCTTGCCGCCGACAAGGAGCGCAGCGCGCTTTTGGCCGAAGCGGAAACCGCAACCGATCCTCACCGGATCGCTGAAATCCAGATGCGGCTTGTCGATATCGATGCCCATTCGGCGGAAGCGCGCGCCTCCAGCATTCTCGCCGGTCTCGGCTTCGATCACGAGGCGCAGCTTCGGCCCGCCTCCTCCTTCTCCGGCGGCTGGCGCATGCGCGTGGCGCTCGCCTCGGTGCTGTTTGCCGAACCGGACCTGTTGCTGCTCGACGAGCCGACCAACTATCTCGACCTCGAAGGCACGCTCTGGCTGGAAGACTATATCCGGCGTTATCCGCATACCGTCATCATCATCAGCCATGACCGCGATCTTCTCAACAATGCCGTCAATTCCATCGTGCATCTGGACCAGAAGAAGCTGACCTTCTATCGCGGTGGTTACGACCAGTTCGAGCGGCAGAAGGCCGAGGCTGACGAATTGCAGATGAAGGCCAAGGTCAAGAACGATGCTGCACGCAAACATCTGCAAAGCTTCATCGACCGTTTCCGCGCCAAGGCCACCAAGGCACGCCAGGCCCAGAGCCGCATCAAGGCGCTGGAGCGCATGGGCACCGTTGCCGCCGTGATCGAGGATCACGTCCAGCCGATCACGTTTCCCGAGCCGGAAAAGCAGCCCGCCTCCCCCATCGTCGCCATCAATGGCGGTGCCGTCGGTTACGAGCCGGGCAAATCCATCCTGAAACAGCTTAATCTCAGGATCGACAATGACGACCGCATCGCGCTGCTCGGCTCGAACGGCAACGGCAAATCGACCTTCGCGAAATTCATCTCCGGCCGGCTTGCCCCGCAGGCGGGCGATCTTCGTGTGGCCTCGGGGCTCAAGATCGGTTTCTTCGCACAGCATCAGCTCGACGACCTCGTGCCGGATGAAACGCCCGTCGAACATGTGCGCAAGCTGATGCCGCTCGCTCCTGAAGCGCAGGTTCGTGCTCGCGTGGCGCAGATGGGCCTTGCAACGGAAAAAATGTCGACGGCGGCGAAGGACTTGTCCGGTGGTGAAAAGGCCCGGCTGCTGATGGGGCTTGCCGCCTTCCATGCGCCGAACCTGCTGATCCTCGACGAACCGACCAACCATCTCGACATCGACAGCCGCCGGGCGCTGATCGAGGCGCTGAACGATTATAGCGGCGCGGTCATCCTCATCTCGCACGACCGCCACCTGATCGAAGCGACGGTGGACCGGCTGTGGCTGGTAGCCGACGGCACGGTCAAGACCTTCGAAGGCGACATGGAGGAATATCGCGATCTCGTTATTTCGTCCGGCAGGAAGAAGGACGACAAGACCGAGGCCGCTGCCGACCAGACCTCGAAAGCCGACCAGCGCAAGGCCAATGCAGAAAAGCGCGCCCAGCTGGCGCCGCTCAAGAAAAAGATCAACGAAATCGAGTCCCTGACGGCAAAGCTTGAGAAACTGATTCAGGCGCTCGACAAGGAGTTGGCGGACCCTGCTTTGTACGAAAAAGCACCCGCCAAGGCCGCGCTGAAGGTGAAGGAGCGCGGCGAGGCCGCGAGCAAGCTTTCGGACGCCGAGGAGCAATGGCTGATGCTTTCGAGCGAATACGAGGATGCCATGGCGCAGTGATGCGCGATAGTGCCGAGCGTCCGGCGGCCTCAAGCCGCCGGAGCGTATCTGACGGTGCTTATTTCGCGCCGATGGCGTTGAGACCTTCGCGGGCGCATTCGGCATCAATCGCACCCGACGGTGCGCCGCCGACACCGATGCCGCCGACCAGCGCATCGCCGATCTTGATCGGCAGGCCGCCTGCCTGAATGACCAGGCGCTCATCCATGTTGCGAAGGCCATCATTGGCGGGCTTGGAGGCGATGAATTCCGCGATTTCGCCGATGTCACGTCCAAGCGATGCGGCTGCGAAAGCCTTGCCGGTTGCGCTGGGGACGGTGTGCGGGCCGGAACCATCCGCCTTCAGCACGGTCTTGGTGGCACCATCACGGGTGACGATGGCAACGGTGACGGCATTGCCCTTGGCGGAGCAAGCCTGAAGCGCTGCCTTGGTCGCTTTTTCCGCCATGTCGAGCGGCAGATAGGGCGCGGTCGGCAGCGTTTGCGCCAAGGCGGCTGAAGGAGCGATCAGAGCGGAGACGATGAGAAGGGTGCGGATCATGAAAAGGTCCTCTTGTTTGATGAGGACCCCAGATTAGGCGGACGACGCGAACCTGCGAATCCGTAAGATTTGCCGGCTGCTCGGTAGTTTTACTGATCCGCGCCGGCTTCCAGCCACAACCGCGTCATTTCTGCCTGCGAGGTGGTGCCGAGCTTGAGGCCGATAGCGGCGCGATGGCTGTCCACCGTGCGCGGCGACAGGCCAAGCCCATCGGCGATCTGGCGCGAGGTGAAACCGAGTGCGATACGTTCGAGGATTTCACGCTCACGTGCGGTCAGCAGCGCTAAAAGCGCCCTCGTCTCGGCATGCAGCGCTTTTGCGTCGAGCGTGCTGGCCAATATCCGGTGCGCCTTCTGGATCGCATCGATAAGATCCTGCTCATCTACGGGCTTGGAGAGAAAATCCACTGCGCCATTGTGAAAGGCACGGCGGCAGGCTTCGATATTGCCATGGCCGGAAATGACGATGACCGGCCAGTCGACACCCTCCTCCGCCAGCTTTTCCTGCAGCTTCAATCCGGTGATGGCAGGCATGCGGATATCGAAAATGAGGCAGCCCGGCTCGAGAGCGGGCAATTGACCGAGAAAAACCACCGGATCGGCAAAGCCCTTCGCCTTGATGCCTACGGTGGACAGGAGCAATATCAGCGCCTTGCGCACGGCGTCATCGTCATCAACGAGATAGACGGGCAGCGTCATGGGTTCCGCGCCTCCGCCGCGACAGGAAAGATGACGCGGAAAAGCGCGCCATTCTCACTGTCGACGTAGAGAATTTCACCGCCGGCGCGCTCCACCAGTCTTTGGCTGAGGGCAAGCCCCAGACCCATGCCGTCCTTTTTCGTGGTTACGAAAGGCGTAAACAGGCGGTCGCGCAAATCCGGTGCGACGCCGGGGCCATTATCGGCCACCTCGAACACGGCGAAATCACCTTTTCGGCTCAATCTGGCGGTGATGGCTTTCCTGCCTTCGACGTCCGTGGGCGCATCAAGAGCATTACGCAGCAGATTGAACATCACCTGCTCCATTTCCACAGGATCGGCCCGCACCGAAAGCGGCGTCTCCGGCATGGCGATATCGATGCTGGCCGCGTGCCGTGCCGCCTCACCGGCAAGCAGCGCATCGACATTGCGCAAGGCGGCGCGCAGATCATGCGCGGCGGCCGGTTGACGGTGCGGCAGCGACCAATTGCGAAACCGGACGAGCATGTTGGCCGCACTTCGCGCCTGATCGATCATGTCATCCAGAGCGCCGGAAAGGGCCACCGTATCCTGGCGGGCAAGCAACCGTCGCCCGGCCTGCGCCTGCGCCAATATCGCCGTCAAAGGCTGGGTCAGCTCATGCGCCAGACCGCTCGCCATCTCACCCAGCGCATTGACCCGCGAGGCATGGGTAAGCCTTGCTTCCATGCCGCTCAGTTCGGCCCGTCTTTCGGCGGCACGCATGCGCGTCCGCTGTTTCGCCATCATGATGCCCAGCAGGAAAACCATGGTAGCGCCGACCATTCCCGCCAACAGGGCGCGGCCCGGCAGAAGATCCCGCCAGGTGATCGAAAGAGCGGCTTCGAGAAGCAGCGGCTGGGTGGCGCTGCTCAACTGCCGGACATATTGCGGCTTTTCCGGCAATGTCGGTGGACCATACAATATCGTGCCATCCGGCATTTTCAGACGGATCACCGCCTGTTTCGTCGACCAGAAAGGATCATCGGATGCCAGAAGTCGCGCCGCGTCGATTGCGAGCACCAGAACCTTCGACGCCGTCTCGCTGTTGGGACTGCGCTTGACGATCATGTAATGCCCGGGCCGGAGAGCGCTTGCCACCAGAACCGGGTGGCCGGAAAACACCAATGCCGCCTTGCGGATGACTATCGCCAGCTCGTTTTCCAATGGCCGGGTGCCAACCACGGGGCCTCCCTCATTGAGGGACACCAGCTGAAGCTCATCAATGCGCGGATAAAACTGCAGAATGGGAGCGGCAACGTCGAGCAGCAAACCGTAATCCGCGCCCTGCTCGGCCTGCGCCACCGCCGAAAGCGCGGTGACATGGGCGTCATGCTGGTCGGCCCGGCGGGACACCTCGGCCTGCAATGCGTCGCTCTGCCGCTCCAGCTCGCCGAGCAAGCTGACATATTGGTAAGCCGCCAGTGCAGAAATGACGGCCGCCATCAGCAGCGCCCAGACCAGAATCACCCCTGGCAAGGACCATATTGCCTGCGGGCGCGGATCGTCCGGCAAGGGCTGAGCCGGTTTTCCGGGCATGTCACTCCATGCATCGTCGTTTTCAGGCATCGTCATTTTCAGGCATTGGCTCACTCGCGTGACCGGAAAAAGCGGTCGCACCATCGGTTCGTCAAGGAACATTCCTCAGCACAGACCGGGGAAACATTCAATCCGGCTACGACGGAATTCATGCCCTCGCCATTGGCCGGTGAGGTTCCCGACGCGCTAGGCGTATGCCCGGCGGGGCAGCAACCGATCAAGCGGCACGGCGGGCGAATAAAGATAACCCTGACCGAAACGAATGCCCATTTGCATGAGAATCCGGCACTGTTCTTCGGTTTCTATGCCTTCCGTTACAAGCTTGGCGCCGTAGCGCTCGGCGCTTTCGAAGGCGAGCACGACGGCGTCCCTGAACCGTGCCTGATCGAGCCGGGATGTCATCCATTGATCGATCTTGACCTCCTCGAAGGGAAATCTTGCCAGCAGGGTGAGCGCGGCATAACCGGTGCCGAAATCATCCAGCGCCAGCCGGACACCTGCGGCAATCAACGTATCGAAATTCTGCTGCACGGAATCTGTGGTCGGCATCCTGCTCATCTCCGTCACCTCGATCGACAGGCGATGCGCAGGCACCGTCATCTCCTGCAGCAACGCCACCACCCGGTCTGCAAAACACGCGGTCGCAAAAGACGAGGCGGAAATATTCACCGCCAGATGAAAATCCGGATCGAGGCCAGGCAGTTCGGCGAGGTCGCGGACCACCGCTTCGATGGTTGACCACTCGAATTCCACGAGCAGCCGGTGGCGTTCGGCAATTTCCAGCACATAATAGGGCGAAAGCGCCTGCCCATGCGTATCGATCGCCCGCAAGAGCGCTTCGGCGCCGATCATGCGGCGATTGTGAATTTCAAACTTCGGCTGGTAAAATATCGGCGGCTTTCCATTTTTGATCCAGCGGACCAGCATCTGGCGCACGCCCTCGTCCCGCGCCGCTTTCTCGGCGAAAGAAAAGGGAAAAATCTGCACGGGATTTTCACTCCGCCTCAGCGCCAGGCTGAGATGTCTGAGAAAGGAGGCCACGTTCTGGTGCGAGACCATTTCCAGATTAGCCGCCCCGATTTTAAGATGCGGAACCGGTCCTGCCTCAGCAGACCGGAAAAAGGCGATCAATCCCTCGTGGAGATGCAAGACGAGGCCGGCGCTTTCCGACTTCTCCAGCGAAACTCCCTCGATGACAACCGCAAGTGTCGCGTCGCCGAACATGAAGCTGCGCGGGTCATTAAATTTCGACAACAGCCCATTCTCACCATCGCAGATTTCCCGCGCCAGTTTTGGCCAGAAGAGATCGGCCCAATCATCGCCCTGATAGGCCGCGACATCAGCGATATTGACGATTTCGATCAGGAGGAGAGCGTGCGGCACGGCCGGCGCCTGACGAGTCGTCATTTCGATATGGTCTTTGAGGGCGCGCCGGTTGGGCAGACCGGTCAGAGAATCCGTCCGCGCCGCAACCTCGCGTTTTTTCACCGCTTCACGCGCCCGCGCTTCGCTACGCAGGAGCAGGAAGAGACAGGCGATCATCGGCAGGCCGACGGTCGCGCCGACAATACGCCGTCCAACATTGCTCAAAAACACGTCCTGACCGACCATGCCAAGACCATAGGTCAGGCAAATCGCGAACAGCGCGGCGAAAATCCTGATCGCAAAAACCCCGGCGATCTCCCGCATGCCAAGTTCGGTCAGACGGCGCCGGCGCATCCAGCCATATATGGCGATGCCGAAAGCGGAAATAACGCTCATATCCAGAAAAGCCGCGCCAAAGAGGGCCGGACCACCGAACAGGAAGCGCCCGGCGGAAATCAGCGCCAGACTTATCAACCCGCCCTGCCAGGACCCGACTACCCCCGCCAGAAACAACAGATCCGAACGAATATAAGGCTTGGAGGGCAGTTGAATGAACTCGGACACCAGCAGCGTCAGCAGAAAGCCGGTCGCTCCAAAAACAACTCCATAGTAAATTTTATACCGGACGTCATCGAAAGCTATGTGTCGTTGCAGAAGCATCAGCATGGACACCATGCCAACCACGGCTGCGGCCTGAAGCAGCAGAAATGGCAGTTCGGCGGCCGATGCGGCCGCTTGAGCGACGATCAATTCCATCATCTGCGATTCACCGTAAAATATCGGCGCCGGCACCGGAACTTCAGCATCTGGCAATCAAAAATCCCACTGCTACGCAGGGAAAGTATAAGATTACCACCATTCGCCCCGTTGGCCCATGCCACTCGAACAGCGAGCCGGAAATAAAACCCTCACGCGCCCCACCCGCCTAAAGAAACCAATATAAAAACAAACTTATAAAACAATAATTCAAAAATTCGTCTTTAAACTTATCATTTAAGATTGCACTAGGGCAACGACAAAAATAAACGTTAACAACAATACTTGTGAAATTTAAAATCATCTGAATTTTCGAATATACATTCAAATATTCTGCCATGGCATTGCGATATGAAAAATGACGCCTCGTGCGGAGACGATCGCCTTGCCCCTTCGGTTGTTTCTGCTAAAAACCTGTAAAGTCACACTTTATCCCATGAAGCACTCAAACGGATCCCTCTCCATGTCAGCCACCAAGCTTGCCATTGTCGGCGTCGGCAAAATCGTTCGCGACCAGCATCTCCCCGCCATCGCAGGCAATCCGGATTTCGAATTGATCTGCACCGCCAGCCGCCACGGCACCGTGGACGGTGTTTCTTCCTATGGCACCATCGAGGCCATGTTGGAGGCGGAGCCGGCAATCAATGCGGTTTCGCTGTGCATGCCGCCGCAATATCGTTACGAGGCAGCTTACGCGGCGCTGAATGCCGGCAAGCATGTTTTCCTTGAAAAGCCACCGGGTGCTACGCTTTCGGAGGTGCAGGATCTCGCTCGTCTGGCGGATTCGAAGGGTCTTTCGCTGTTTGCCAGCTGGCATTCCCGTTATGCGCCGGCGGTGGAGGCGGCGAAGGCGTTTCTGGCCTCGACGACAATCGACAGCGTGCATGTCATCTGGAAAGAGGATGTCCGCCACTGGCACCCGAACCAAGCCTGGATCTGGCAGGCGGGCGGTCTCGGCGTGTTCGATCCCGGGATCAATGCGCTGTCGATCATCACCCATATCCTGCCGCGCGCACTGTTCCTGACCAAGGCGACGCTGGAATTCCCGGAAAACCGAGACGCCCCGATTGCCGCCGACCTGCATTTTTCCGACGTTGAAAAAACGCCCGTCCATGCCGAATTCGACTGGCGCCAGACCGGCAAGCAGAGCTGGGATATCGTTGCTGAAACGGCAGCGGGACGGATGGTGCTTTCGGAAGGCGGCGCAAAGCTCTCGATCAACGGCGAGGAAAAACTGTCCCAGCCGGAACGGGAATATCCGGCCCTTTACGAACGCTTCGCCGAAATCATCAAGGCGGGCCGCTCCGACGTCGATCTCGCGCCGCTGACCCATGTGGCCGATGCCTTCCTGCTCGGCCGCCATAAATTCGTGGATTCGTTCTACGACTGAGAAGCCTCAACGCTTCCAGACATACAAGCCTCAGAGGGCGCGGCTGACAAAGCGGTCGCGCCCTGATTTTTTGGCCTGATAGAGGGCTTCGTCGACGCTGCGCAGCAGTGTCGGGCGATCGGCACCGGCCTGCGGCGCAATTGCGCCGCCGATGCTGAGACGTGCAAGCACGTCTTCGCCCTCCACATGAAACGGCTGCCGAAACGCTTCAAGCAGCCTTTCCGCCAGACTGCCAATGACGGACGCCGACATCGGACGCGGAACGAATATCGCGAATTCGTCACCACCCATGCGGACGACCGTATCTTCAGCTCTGACAACGTCGCGAATGCGTGCGGCCGCCTCGACAAGCACCTTGTCTCCTGCAGCATGACCCAGCGTATCGTTGATGGCCTTGAAACCGTCGAGATCGAGATAAAGAACACCAAAGGTTTCCCTCTCGCAAAGCGCTGCGCCAAGTTCTAGGTCAACGATGGCATCCAGAGCCTTGCGGTTATAGAAACCCGTGAGAGGATCGGTCATGGCCGCGTCGCGCAATTCACGAGCGGCAAGGCTCATGGTGAAATTGGCCTTTTGCAGTCTCAGAAGCGCTCCGGCAAGTGTTGCGAAATATCTCAGATTGTCGATCTCGGCCGGTGAATATTCACGCACGTTGGGGTCGAGCAGGCAGAAGGTGCCGACAACGAGACCGGGCTCAAGTTCGATCGGCGCGCCCGCATAAGAGCGCAACTCAGGGCTACCTTTCACATAGGGAAGCCAGCCGAATTCCGGGTGGACGCTCAGATCAGACACCGTCAAAACATTCTGTGTCACGACCACGCGGTCGCAGATGGCGATATCCCGGGAGCACTCCTGAAATTGCAGGCCCGCTTGCTCGGCGATATGCAGCCAGTCCTCGTCCAGAATGTGAACCGCCGCGCGCGCCACGTCGAATACGCCCTGTGCCAGCTGGGAGATTGCCCTCAATTCGTCAGTTTCGGCATTCTTGAAGGCGACAACCGACCGCACGGCCACAAGACGCTCCACCTCCCGATCCGGTCTAGAAATCGCCTGTCCCATGCCAGATCCTTCTATTTTACCGCGCCGCAAACGCTTTTGCCCTGCGCCGCCGATTACTTAAGCACTTCATAAAGCAAAAGGTTGCAAGCGACGCCACATGCGATTTCTTACCAGTCCATTCCAGTGGGCTGGTCTGAATATGGCCGGGCGGCAGTCAGGCCTTTTTTTGCCAGCGACCTTCGGGAGATTGCTGCCAATAGGTCAGCGAATGCCCCTCTGCCTTCAGCGTTTTCCAGTGGTTACGCGCCATTTCCAGCTGGTAGGCGTCGTATCCGTCGAACATGAAGACGACGCGCTCATAGGTCTCCACCGCTAGCGGCTCGGCGCCGTCGACCAGAAAGCGTACGTTCGCCGCATTGCCGTTCTCGCTCGACGCCGTCAGAAGAATCGGCTGGTTCTGCGGCGCTGACGACGCATCGGTGGCGTGCGGCAGGAAACTATCGTCACGAAAGGTCCACAGATGCGTGTCGAGGAAATCACGACGCTCATCGTCGACAGTCTGGATCGCGACCTTCCAGCCGCGTTCCAGCGATTTCTCGAGCAAAGGCGGCAGCGCATCCTCCAGCTTCGATTCCGTCAGATGGTAGAACAGAATTTCAGTCATTCGCAGACGCGCCGCTCCGCTCGCTTCAATCTTCGTAATGGGCACGAACGAGTTCGTTCAGCAGACGCACACCGTAGCCCGATCCCCAGGACTGGTTGATCTCGGTCAGCGGCGAGCCCATGGCAGTACCGGCGATATCAAGATGCGCCCACGGCGTTTCGC
Organism: Agrobacterium fabrum str. C58; assembly: GCF_000092025.1. Taxonomy (NCBI): domain Bacteria; kingdom Pseudomonadati; phylum Pseudomonadota; class Alphaproteobacteria; order Hyphomicrobiales; family Rhizobiaceae; genus Agrobacterium; species Agrobacterium fabrum. Next base: position 1,101,210 of record NC_003062.2, on the reverse strand, counting down.
CAACGAAACGCTTGAGGAACTGCGCGGCGGTGACGGAACCCGCCAGTCGGCCGGAGCTGTTCTTCATATCGGCGAATTTGGAATCGATGATCTTGTCGTAGTCCTTGCCGAGCGGCATGCGCCACAGCTTCTCGGCCGTCGCCTCTCCCGCCTCCGCAAGCCGTGTAGCCAGTTCGTCGTCGTTGGAGAAAAGACCGGCCTGGAGATTGCCGAGCGCAACGGTAATCGCGCCGGTCAGTGTGGCGAGGTTGATCATGAATTTCGGGTTGAAGCGATCCTTGGTGTACCAGAGCGCATCGGCCAGAACCAGCCGGCCCTCGGCATCGGTATTGATGATCTCGATGGTCTGGCCGGACATGGAGGTGACGATATCGCCGGGACGCTGGGCATTGCCATCAGGCATGTTTTCCACAAGGCCGATGACGCCGATCACGTTTGCCTTGGCCTTGCGGGCTGCGAGCACATGCATCAGGCCGGTCACCGCCGCAGCCCCGCCCATGTCGCCCTTCATGTCTTCCATGCCGAGGCCGGGCTTCAGCGAAATACCGCCGGTGTCGAAAACGACGCCCTTGCCGACGAAGGCAATGGGTTCATCTTTCTTGGAACCACCGTTCCACTGCATGACTGCCAGCCGCGGCGGGCGAGCCGAACCCTGCGCAACACCGAGAAGTGCATTCATGCCGAGCTTCTTCAGCTCCTTTTCGCCGAGGATTTCGACATCGACGCCGAGCTTGCGCAGCTCCTCCGCCTTTTCGGCGAATTCGACCGGGCCAAGCACATTCGGCGGCAGGTTGACGAGGTCACGCGCCAGAATCACGCCGCCCGCAATGGCTTCCGACACGGCAGAGGCCTTTTCCGCGTCCTTATGGGCGGCGGTTACGATGGTGACATCGACTTTCTTCGGTGTCTTTTCATCGTCGGATTTCTTCTTGGTCTTATAGGCATCGAAACTATAGGCGCGCAGCAGGAGGCCAAGCGCGAAATCCGCAGCCGCTTCGGCGCTCACCTCAACGCCCGGGGCATCTAGGTAGATAACGACCTTGTCCGCTTTCTTGAAATGGGCAGCCGCGGTGCCGCCGGCGCGCAGCCAGTCATGGGCGACCAGCTTCGACGGCTTGCCGAGCCCGATGACGAGCAGACGGTCGGCGGACGAACCCTGCGGCGCGATGACGTCGAGCGTCGCCATCGACTTTGCGGAAAAGCCGGAAATCTTCGATGCCCTCTCGATCACACCACCCGGATCAGCCTCGGAAGCACCGGCAACGGCCTGCGCCTCGCCCGAGGCCTGCAGCACGATGGCCAGGGCATTTTCCAGCGAGGCGGAATTGGCGAAAGAAATATCGAATTTAGCGGACATGTTTTCCTGCTCTTCTTGGACGACTTGCACGATGCGCGTGATCATGGCCTTTTCGGCCCGGGGCGCAACCCGCATTCTTTAAAGGCCTACAGTCGTTAAAGGAAAGGCATTTTTGTGGAAGACGACATCACGTCATGAAACCGACAGCTTGTTCCACAAAAAGACACAGGGCGTGGAAAAATCATCGCGCAAAACATATTTGTGAGCATGCCGGAATAGCCAATTGCCAACGATGCGATTAGATAGGCGGAAATTCGGCGAGCGATCGCACGTAAAAACAATATCGAACAGGGCCGTATGAAGCTTCTCGAGAACTATATCCTGCGGCGGACAACGCAGATGTTTCTGGTCGCGCTGCTGCCGGTGCTGGCCATCATCTGGACCATCCAGGTTCTCCAGAGAATCAATCTCGTGACCGATACGGGCCAGTCGATGGGTTCCTTCATGGCGCTCGCGACGATGATCTTGCCGACGCTTATCCCCGTCGTGCTGCCGTTTGCGCTTGTCATCGGCATCACCCAGATCTTCACGACGATGAACAATGATTCCGAGCTTGCCATCATCGATGCGGCCGGAGCGCCGCGTTCAGTGATGTATCGCCCGGTTCTCATTCTGGCCGCCGTTCTGAGCCTGTTTTCCTTCACCATCACCAATTTCATCGAGCCGCCAGCGCGCAACTCCGCCCGGCAGATGGTGGCCGCCGCTTATGCCGACTTGCTGTCTTCGGTCATCGAGGAAAAGACCTTCCGCACCATTCAGGACGGCCTTTACGTGCAGATCGCCCAGCGGCAGGGCCGTATCCTCAAGGGCCTGTTCGTGGCCGACCGCCGCGATCCGAATTTCGACCTCATCTATTATGCCAAGGAAGGCATGATCGATGAAAGCGGCACGTCGCTGACCATGCGGGACGGCGAAGTGCAGCAGAAGACGCCCGACGGCAAGGTCTCGATCGTCAAGTTCCTGTCTTACGCCTTCGACCTTTCGACCATGTCGGAAAAGCAGGATTCGGAGCCGTCGCTTTCGCCCGGTGACGCTAGCCTCGGCTTCCTTCTCTCACCGGACGAGAACAATGCGAGCTACAAGCGCTCGCCGGAGACCTTCCGCAGCGAGTTGCACAAGCGCCTGTCGGACTGGATGTTCGCCTTCTCCTTCGCGCTGATTTCGCTCGCCATCGCAGCCGATTCCCGGTCGCACCGCGAAGCACGCCTGCATCCGATGGTCGCCGCGCTGGTGACTGCCTTCATGCTGCGCTGGCTCGGTTTTTACGTCACCAATCAGGTCAAGCAGAGTGCTGCCTTCATTCCGCTGGTCTATGCCGTGCCGGGGCTCAGCGGTGCTGCTGCCGCCTTCGTGCTGATGACCGGCCGCAAGCCGAAAATGCCGAAGGTGATCGTGGATGCGGCGGGTCGCCTGCGCCGTCTCTTCTCCAGCCGGATGGTGAAAAACCCGGGGAGCGGTAACACATGATTTTCAACACGCTCGCCCGGTATTTCCTGAAGCGATATCTGATGACGACCATCTGGTTCGTGCTCGGCGTATCGTCGATCATCTATCTCGCCGATTTCAGCGAGACGGCACGGCGTATGTCCGGCCTGCCCGGTTATTCCGTGCCGGCTGCGCTTGGCCTGACCGCGCTTCGCCTGCCGCTGATCCTGCAGCAGACCGTTCCTTTCATCGCGCTTTTCGTCGGCATGACGACGCTGATCTCGCTCAACCGGCGTTACGAACTGGTGGTGACGCGTGCCGCGGGCATTTCCGCCTGGCAATTCATCCTCCCCTTCGTGCTCGGCGCGGTTTTCATCGGCATCCTGTCCGTTATGGTCCTCAACCCCATCGCCGCGTGGGGCCAGAACAAGTCGCTGGCCATGGAAGCCGGCCTGCGCAACGACGCAGGTGGCGGCCGCCAGCAGGAGATCATTCCGTGGATGCGCCAGTCGAGCGGCGGCAAGGATACGATCATCGGCGCCAAGAGCTTCGAAGACAACGGAACGATGCTTCTCGACGTGGTTCTCATCGACGTCGACAAGGACGGAAACATCGTCTCGCGGAAGGATGCGAAGTCGGCTAAATTGGAAGATGGTTACTGGCTTCTTAACGGCGTTTCAGAAACGCGCGCCGGACATGTGCCAGTTCGGCAAGAAAGCATGCAGATCAGTACCAATCTGAGACGGGAGTTCGTCCAGGAGCGTATGACGCAGACGGAAACCGTTGCTTTCTTTGACCTTTCTCACAAGATCGAAGTTGCAAAGTCCTTTGGACTATCTTCAAAGGCGCTTGAGACGCAGTATCATTTCCTGCTATCGACGCCCCTTCTTCTGGTCGCGATGACCTTGATCGCCGCGACCGTTTCATTAAAGTTCAGCCGCTTCGCCCAGTCGCGCTCCGTGATTCTGGGTGGAATCGTTTCCGGCTTCGTGCTTTATGTAGTAACCGTGCTCGTAAGGGCATTCGGGAGTGGTGGTGTTGTCCCTCCCACCGTTGCGGTCTGGGTTCCAGTTATCGTGGCGTTGGCTTTGGGGGCAACCATTCTGCTTCATCAGGAGGACGGCTAGTGGCGGTATATGACCGCGGGAATATCAGGCGGCTTTGGACGGCCCTTCTGACAGGTGCCGCTGTGTGCGCGTATTTGGCATCCAGCCCGGTCGCTTTCGGCCAGGATGGACTGCTTGCGTCGGCAAGCCAAGACGATTCGAAACTCCTGCTTACAGCAAATGAACTGACCTATAACCGCGATTCCCAGCGCGTCATCGCGAAGGGTGTGGTTCGCATGAATTATTCGGGCTACCGCATGGTGGCCCAGCAAGTGGAATACAACCAGCAGACCGGTCGCGTGATTGCCCATGGCAACATCGAACTGATCGAGCCGGGCGGCAACAAGATCTATGCCGACGAAATGGACGTCACCGACGATTTCGGCCAGGGCTTCGTGAATGCCCTGCGCGTTGAGACCACGGATAATACCCGTATCGCGGGTGAAAGCGCTGAGCGTCTCAACAGCGACACGATGGTCCTCAATAACGGCGTTTACACCGCCTGCCTGCCCTGCGCCGAACGCCCCGAAAAGGCGCCGCTGTGGCAGGTCAAGGCTGAGCGCGTCATTCAGGACGGCAAGACCCATACGGTGCGGCTGGAAAAGGCCCGCCTGCAACTCTTCGGCCATTCGATCGCTTATATCCCGTTCCTCACGGTTCCGGATAATACGGTCAAGCGGAAGTCCGGTTTCCTGTTCCCGCAGATGAGTATGACCAACAAGCTCGGCTTCGGTATCGGTGTTCCCTATTTCCAGGTTCTGTCCGATACGTCCGACCTCACGGTCACGCCGACCTACTACACAAAACAGGGTCTGCTCCTTCAGGCCGAATTGCGCCAGCGTTTCGAGACCGGCATGCACACGCTGACGATTGCCGGCATCAGCCAGCAGTCTTCGGATACCTTCATCTCCGGAACGAGTGACGCGTTGAACGATCAGCGCGGCATGGTGGCGACCAAGGGTGATTTCAGGATCAACCCACGCTGGGCTTTCGGCTGGGACGCCATGGTGCAGTCCGACAACAATTTCTCGCGTACCTATAGCCTGAAGGGCTACAAGAACGACGTCCAGACCAATCAGATTTATCTGACGGGCACTGGCGAGCGTAACAGCTTCGATGCCCGCGGTTATTACTTCAATGTGCAGGACACGGATAATTCGGAGCTGAAGGAACGCAAGCAGGCGATCGTTCATCCTGTTGTAGACTATCGTTACTTCCTGCCGGATCCGATCTATGGCGGCGAACTTTCGCTGACGACGAACTTCACGAGCATCAGCCGCTCGACGCAGGATTCCTACGCGATGGGCGGTTTCCCGCGCTTCAACGGTCTGGAAGGGTCGTATACGCGCTGGACCACCGAAGCGGAATGGAAGCGCACCATCACGATGGATAGCGGCCTGCAGATCACGCCGATCCTTGCGGCGCGCGGCGACGCGCTGTGGACCGACATGACCGCGGCTAGCTTCACCTCCGGCGGTACGTCCTATGCCTATGAAGGCATGATCAATGACGACGCAGCGTTGCGCGGCATGGTTACCGGCGGCCTCGAACTGCGTTACCCATGGCTATTCACGGCGCTGAACAGCAATCACGTCATCGAGCCGATCGCGCAAATCTTCGTGCGGCCGAACGAACAATATGCCGGTCGTTTCCCGAACGAGGATGCGCAGGCCTTCGTGTTCGACGCCACCAACCTGTTCGAGCGTGACAAGTTCTCCGGCTTCGACCGGATCGAAGGCGGCACGCGTGCGAATATTGGCTTCCGTTATAACGGCACGTTCGACAATGGTTACGGCATCCGCGCCATTGCCGGTCAGTCCTTCCATCTGGCGGGCGAAAATTCCTTCGCCTCCTACGACCTGCTGAATGTCGGCGCCAATTCCGGCCTCGAATCCGATCGTTCGGATTATGTCGCCATGGCCGCCTTCGATGCACCGATCGGTCTTTCGCTGTCCTCGAGCCTGCGTCTCGACAAGGACAATTTCGAAATCAACCGGTCTGAAACGGGCATCAGCTATTCGGATCGCCGCATCAACGGCAAGCTCAGCTATACGCAGGTCAAGGCACAGCCGGAATACGGATATAACGAAAACCGCGATATCATCCAGGCTTCCGGTTCGCTGCGCATGGACGACAACTGGTCGCTGTTCGGCTCGATCAATTACGATCTGAACGGAAAATTTGCCGCAGAGCGTCGTATCGGCATTGCCTATCAGGACGAATGCACGATCTTGACGGTCAGCTATTCCGACGAGGGCAATATCAATTCCAGCCGTCAGGCCGCCAATGACTGGTCGATCAATGCGCGCCTCGCCTTCCGCACGCTCGGCGACGTCAGCGTCGGTTCGGCCAATGAGGACTGGAACGACATGGACATCGGCTGGAAACCAAACAACTACTGAGTTTAAAGGCAGGTCACGCAGCATCGTGGCCTGCCTTTTTGCCATTTGCTCAGTAAAGCCACGGTTTTGCCGCAACAACACGCCAGTGTCGGCCGGACATGAAACCTATAGGGTTTTCTTTCAACAAACCGACACATTGCCGTCTTGCGGATCGCGATGATATATACGTGGCAAATTCGCGGTGCGGATGCGCAGGTGCAGGTCTGAAAAGCCGGGGAGTTGAATACTCCCCGCTTCGGGCGGAACAGATTGGCGGAACAGGGCAAGGACCCTGGCCGACGAAAGGGAGAAGCATATGATGAATTTCGGAAAGTCGGCTTTGCGTGGCGCTGCTTTTGCCTTTGCGATTTTCGCCGTTCCCATGGCCGTTGTGCCTTATGCCGGCCAGGCCTTCGCCGACAGTACCGTCAAGATCGTCGTCAACAAGACGCCCATCACCAACGATGATATTGCAAGACGTGTTGCCTTCCTGAAGCTGCAGCGCCAGTCGGGCAATCTCAACGAAAAAGCTCGCGAACAGCTGGTCGACGAGGCTCTGAAGCGCGAAGAGATTGCGCGCGTGAAGATGTCGGTCAGTACGCAGGACGTCGATGCAGCCTTCGCGCGATTTGCCGGCAATAATAAAATGAAGCCCGAGCAACTGACAAAAGTTCTTGCACAGGCGGGTGTTGGCGCCGAGCACTTCAAAGCCTTCATCGCCGTTCAGATGAGCTGGCCGCGCCTCGTCAACGCCCGTTATGGCGCCCGCGGCAAGATGTCGAACCAGGATCTCGTCACCCGCCTGAAGGAACGCGGCGAAAAGCCCGTAACCACGGAATATTTTCTGCAGCAGGTCATCTTCGTCATCCCGGAAGCAAAGCGCAACGCCATCACCGGCAAGCGCAAGGCCGAGGCAGAAGCCTCGCGCAAGCGTTATCCTGGCTGCGACCAGGCCATGAGCTTTGCCGCGACCATGCGTGACGTGGCGATCAAGGATCTCGGACGCATTCTCGCGCCGGAACTGCCGGAAGACTGGAAGGCGCTGGTGGAGAAAACCAAGGAAGGCGGCACCACCGGCACGCGTGTGACCGAGAAGGGCGTCGAATATCTGGCCATCTGCAAGCAACGTCAGGTTTCCGACGACTATGCCGCGGAAATGGTGTTCAAGTCTGAAGACCTGATGAAGGCCAAGGACGGCGAAAACCCGAACGAGAAGAAATATATCGAGGAACTGCGCAAGAAGGCGCAGATCGTCAACACCTGATATTGATACGAGAGCCGGGTCTTTCCGTGACACATGCATCCCTGCCGCTTGCCCTGACCCAGGGAGATCCAGCCGGTATCGGCCCCGATATCGCCATCAACGCCTGGGCAAAGCGCAGGGAGAACGGCGTGCCGCCATTTATCTTCATCGGCGATCCCGATGTGGTGGCGAGCCGTGCGGCGCTGATCGGCGTGCCGGTCAATATCGAGACCTGCGATCCGGAAAGCGCCGTTAGCCTGTTCGAGCGCGCTTTCCCCATCCTTCCTCTTCCTGTCGGGTTTGACGTGCAGGCGGGTCAGCCGCATGTCGGCGCTGCCCACGCGACGATCAAGGCCATCGAGATGGCCGTTTCCCTGACGGTTGAAGGCAGGGCTGCGGCTGTCGTCACCAATCCGATTGCGAAATCCGTGCTTTACGAAGCCGGATTCGGTTTTCCCGGCCATACGGAATTCCTGGCCGATCTCGCGCTGCGTCAGACGGGCAAGCCGGTAACACCGGTGATGATGATCGCCGGCCCCAAGGTTCGGGTCGTGCCTGTCACTATCCATATCCCTATCAAGGATGTGCCAACCGCGCTGACTGAAGAGCTGATTGTAACAACCTGCCGCATTATCGATACGGACCTTCGGGAAAAATTCGGGATCGCGGCGCCACGCCTCGCCGTCGCCGGTCTCAACCCGCATGCGGGTGAAGATGGCGCGCTCGGCACCGAGGATCGTGATGTGGTTCATCCCGCGACCATACGGTTGCGGAAGGACGGCATCGACGCCTTCGGCCCCCTGCCCGCCGACACCATGTTCCACGATGCCGCCCGCAAGCGTTATGACGTGGCGGTGTGCATGTATCACGATCAGGCACTCATTCCGGCCAAGGCGCTCGGCTTTGACGATTCGGTCAATGTCACGCTCGGCCTGCCCTTCATCCGCACGTCACCCGACCATGGCACTGCCTTCGGCATTGCCGGCCAGGGCATTGCCAGTGAGACGAGCCTTGTCGCGGCGCTGAAGATGGCAGCGGAGATTTATGCCCGCAGCCGGGTTGGCGCGTAATGGCCGCCATCGATGGACTGCCGCCGCTGCGCGATGTCATCCAGCGCCACGGGCTCGATGCGAAGAAATCGCTTGGTCAGAATTTCCTGTTCGACCTCAACCTGACCCAGAAGATCGCCCGCACCGCCGGACCGCTCGATGGGGTGACGGTGATCGAGGTCGGTCCCGGCCCCGGCGGCCTCACCCGTGCCATTCTGTCGCTTGGCGCGAAAAAGGTCATAGCCGTCGAGCGCGACAGCCGCTGTCTGCCCGTTCTCGCGGAAATCGAAGCGCATTATCCCGGACGACTCGAGGTCATCGAGGGCGACGCGCTGAAGACGGATTTCGAGGCGCTGGTTCCCGCTGGCGAGCCTGTGCGCATCATTGCCAATCTGCCCTATAATGTCGGCACGCAATTGCTGGTCAACTGGCTACTGCCGAGGGAGTGGCCGCCCTTCTGGCTCTCCATGACGCTGATGTTCCAGAAGGAAGTGGGCCAGCGCATCGTGGCCGAAGAAGGCGACAATCACTACGGCCGCCTCGGCGTTCTCGCCGGCTGGCGCACCGTTTCCGAAATGGCCTTCGACGTTCCGCCCCAGGCCTTCAGCCCACCGCCGAAGGTGACCTCGACGGTCGTGCATCTGCTGCCCAAGGACAAGCCGTTGCCCTGCGACGTCGCCAAACTTGAAAGGGTTACGGAGGCGGCCTTCGGCCAGCGCCGCAAAATGCTGCGCCAGAGCGTCAAGAGCCTTGGTGGAGAAACCCTGCTGGAAAAGGCGGGCATCGATCCCACGCGGCGGGCGGAAACGCTCTCGGTGGAAGAATTCGTGACGCTGGCGAACTGCCTGTAAATTCTGCACTTGCTCGCTGTTCCGAACGGCGCCAAGGGCTCGTGGATACCTGCGAATAGAGGAACAAGTGCGTGGAGAGTGCCGGTTTTCACTATAAGCTCGATATTCCCGCCGGAACGCCCGATTGCGCTATCGTCCTGCTGCATGGATCGGGACGAACGGAAGATGACCTCATTTCTTTTGGCCGTGCCGTCTTTCCCACGGGTGCACTCTATGCGCCGAGAGGCGCTGTTGCCTGGGAGAATGGTTTCGCATTTTTTCGCAGAAAACCCGACAGAGAACTCGATATTGACGATCTGAAACATCAGGCAACCAGACTGTGCCACTTCGTCGCCTTTGTGTTTCAGCAAACGGGGCGAAGACCGATTCTCGTCGGATATTCGAACGGCGCGATCATCGCGGCTGAAACGATATGTCAGGCGCATCACCTGTCCAAAGGCGCCATCCTGCTTCGCCCGTTATCTCCGAGGAAGGATCAATCTCTTCCGAACCTTGCGGGGTATCCCGTACTCCTGCTTGCGGGCGCCAGCGACGATCGGCGTCACCCCTCCGATGCTCCGCATTTGTCCGAGCAACTGACGTCAGCCGGCGCTGATGCCGTGCTGGAGACGATCAATACGGGCCATGGCTGGGCGGAAGACGCGGCAGACGAAAGATTGTCACGTCAATGGCTGGCACGCTTGCCTATCGCGTAAATCAGAGCTTCGGCTCTTCCTCGAGCAATGACCGCACGAAGTCGAACATGCCGTGGCGGCGGTCGCGGCGGACGCGTTCGGCCTTGACGATCGCCTCTATGCCCTCGAAGGCGGCCTGCAGGTCGTCGTTGAGGATGACATAGTCATAGTCGCGCCAATGTTCGATCTCTGCACGGGAGTTGAGGAGGCGGGTCTTGATGACCTCTTCGCTATCTTCGGCGCGACGGTGCAGGCGTGACTGCAACTCGGTCATGGTCGGCGGCAGTATGAAGATCGAGACGACGTCGGCCTTCATCTTGTCCTGAAGCTGCTCGGCGCCCTGCCAGTCGATATCGAACAGCATGTCGCGGCCGGCGGCCATCGCCGCTTCGACCGGTTCGCGCGGCGTGCCGTAGAAATTGCCATGAACTTCTGCCCATTCCAGCAGTTCGTCACCATCGCGCATGCGCTCGAAATCACGCTTGGAGATGAAGTGGTAGTGGATGCCTTCGATCTCGCTCTGGCGGCGCGGACGTGTCGTCACACTGACGGACAGGCTGATATTCTTGTCTTTTTCGAGCAGGTTACGCGCGATCGTGGATTTGCCTGCGCCCGATGGCGAAGAAATCACCAGCATCAGCCCTCTACGGGCAATCGTGACGGGAGAATTATTCACCGGGACCATGGGGTCTACTCCAGATTTTGGACCTGTTCGCGAAACTGGTCGATCACCACTTTCAACTCTATGCCCGCTGCGGTTACCGCACTGGCATTCGATTTGGAACAGATTGTATTCGACTCGCGGTTAAATTCCTGTGCAAGAAAATCGAGCTTGCGGCCAACAGGTCCGCCATTCTCCAACAGTTCGCGTGAAGCCTGGACATGGGCGTGCAACCGGTCGATCTCTTCACGCAGATCCGCCTTAGTGGCGATCAGCGCCGCCTCGGCATGCAGGCGGTCACGGTCGAGCCCGTGCATGCCGTCACCGATGAGGGCGATCTGCTGGGCGAGCCGTGCCGCGATCTGCTCGGGCTGGCGGGATGGATCATTCTCGATGATGTCCACGAGCTGCTCGATACGGTTGATATGGCCGGAGAGGATAGCAAACAGCGATGCCCCTTCCCGCTCGCGCATGTCCTTCAGCTTTTCCACGGCAGCGGCGAAACCGGCAAGCACCTCACCATTGCGCGCTGCCTGCGCTTCAGCGTCGTCTTCCGCCTCTCGAAAATCGACCAGACCGCGCAAAGTGAGCAAGGTATCGAAGCTCAGCGGCTTGTCATCGACGACATCACCAAGCTCCTTCTTGAGTGCCAGAACGGCGGCCAGCGCATCGCGGTTGATCACGGCCTCAAGCCGGTTTTCCGCAATCGCCAGCGTCAGGCCCGCCTGAATATTGCCGCGGGAAAGATGCTCGCTCGCAATTTCGCGCAGGCCGGTTTCGAGTGCTTCAAGACCGGTCGGCAGACGCAGGCGCACATCGAGCCCCTTGCCGTTCACAGAACGCAATTCCCAGGCCCAGCGGTAACGGCCGGAGGTTCCTTCGCTGCGCGCAAAGCCGGTCATCGATTGCAATGTCATATCTGGAAGCCCCCTGTCATGCAGCGCAAAACGGGCCTTGTGGATGACAAGGCCCGGTCGAGATTATCAGTTGTTGGCAGGTTTTTCCGCCTCGGCGCCGCCGGGTTGACCATCCACGACCACATCGGGATTGCCGCCGGAAGCAGCCTTTTCGGCTTCGATCTTGCGCCAGCGGCGGACATTGGCGTTGTGCTCTTCAAGCGTCTTGGCAAAGACGTGGCCGCCGGTGCCGTCGGCCACGAAATAAAGGTCATCCGTGCGCCATGGATTGGCGACTGCCTCAAGTGCTGCCCGTCCCGGATTGGCGATGGGCGATGGCGGCAGGCCCTTGATGACATAGGTATTGAACGGCGTCTGCTTCTGCAGGTCCGACTGGTAGATCGGCCGGTCGGACGGCTTTCCGTCGCCACCGAACAGACCGTAGATGATCGTCGGATCGGATTGCAGGCGCATGCCCTTCTTCAGGCGGTTATAGAAGACGGAGGCGACATGGGCGCGTTCGTCATCCTTACCGGTTTCCTTCTCGACGATCGAGGCGAGCGTGACGAATTCCTCGATGGTCTTGATCGGCAGGTCGGGATCGCGCCGCTCCCAGACCATGTCGATCAGCTTGTCCTGCGCCGCACTCATCTGGCTGATGATTTCTTCGCGCTTGGTGCCGCGGGTGAAACGATAGGTATCCGGGCGCAGGCTGCCTTCGGGTGGCAGCGTCGCGGGCAGTTCGCCATCCAGCACCTCGTCCGCGGCAAGGCGCGCGAACATCTGCTTTACGGTCAGGCCTTCCGGCAGCGATACGGAATAAAGGATCGATTTGCCGGATTCGAGCAGCAGCATGATGTCCTTCATCGATGCGCCGGCCTTGATCTCATATTCGCCGGTTTTCAGCGTCTGATCCTTCTGCAGATAGCTGCCGGTCATGAGGCGGAAAACGCGGGCGTTGGAGATGATGTCGTTGCGTTCGAGATTATTGGCGATCTCGATGAGGCCAGCACCGTTGCGGACGGTGAAATGGGTGTTCGTTTCGAGCGGACCGGGCTCCTGAAACGCATTGATCATGTAATAGAAGGCGGCAATGGCCAGCACGCAGACGGCAACGGCAAGCGTCATCAGAAAATTCAGGAAGATCACCAGCTGGCCATGGGCCTTGCGGGAACGCTTCGGCGGCGCCGGCACTTTTTCCGGCCGCAGCGCCTCGGTCGGGGACTTTGGGATGATCGGGCCGCGATTGCCTTCGCCCGCGCCGTTTTGTCCTGATGGTCCCTGGCTGTTCTGATTCGTATCGCTCACCGTCGGTCCTTTTCAGTTCGGCGTTGTCAGCGCTTTTTGCGCAGGTAATGCGGCAAAAACAGGTTCGGAATGCCGTCCCGCACCACATGGAGATATCGTGAAGCCCTGATATTGCGCTTCACGACCATCGTTTCGGACAAAGCCGCTGGAGAAAGCCGCTCGCGGCCGGATGTATCCCGAACCGGCAAACGCCTTCCATAAACGACTACAATATCGGCGCGAAAAGCGGAATGGCTTTCGCAAGCCGCAATCTGTTCTTCAAAGGAAAGAACATGCTTTGTCAGCGCCCGCAGGGAGCGCCGCAGAAACCACGAACGGCTTGCGGCGCGGGACACCTTCAGCGACGGCGTGTCGCCGCCGCGATTATGCTTCGTAACGACGCAGCACGAGCGATGCGTTGGTGCCGCCGAAACCGAAGGAATTCGAAAGCGCCACATTGACCTGCCGCTTGCGGGCCTTGTGCGGCACGAGGTCTATCTTCGTCTCGACATCGGGATTGTCGAGGTTGAGCGTCGGCGGAACGATATTGTCGCGGATCGCAAGCGTCGCGAAAATCGCCTCGATTGCGCCGGCAGCGCCGAGAAGATGGCCGGTGGCCGACTTGGTGGAAGACATGGAAATCTTCGGAGCAGATTCGCCGACCAGACGTTCGACCGCGCCAAGCTCGATCGTGTCGGCCATGGTGGAGGTGCCGTGGGCGTTGATATAGTCGATATCGTCAGGCGTGAGGCCAGCGCGCTTCAGCGCCATGGACATGCAGCGATACGCACCGTCGCCATCCTCGGACGGCGCCGTGATGTGGAAGGCATCGCCGGACAGGCCATAACCGACGACTTCGGCGTAAATCTTCGCGCCGCGCGCCTTGGCGTGTTCGAGTTCTTCGAGAACAACGATGCCGGCACCCTCGCCCATGACGAAACCGTCGCGGTCGCGATCATAGGGGCGCGAGGCCTTTTGCGGATCGTCATTGTGCTGGGTGGAGAGCGCCTTGCAGGCGGCAAATCCGGCGAGCGAAATGCGGCAGACCGGCGATTCGGCACCACCGGCGACCATGACCTCGGCATCGCCAAGCGCGATCAGTCGGGCGGCGTCGCCGATAGCGTGTGCGCCGGTCGAGCAGGCCGTTACCACGGAATGATTCGGTCCACGCAGCTTGTGGCGAATGGAAACCTGACCGGATACGAGGTTGATCAGACGGCCGGGAATGAAGAATGGAGAAATGCGGCGTGGGCCCTTGTCGCGCAGCGTGTAACCCGCCTCGACAATGCCTTCCAGACCGCCAATGCCGGAGCCGATCAGAACGCCGGTAGCGATCTGGTCGTCGTCCGTTTCCGGATGCCAGTTTGCGTCGGCAAGCGCCATGTCGGCGGCAGCCATGCCGTAGAGAATGAAAGGATCGACCTTGCGTTGTTCCTTGGGCTCCATCCAGTCATCGGCATTGAAGGTGCCGTTGGAGCCGTCGCCGACGGGAATGCGGCAGGCGATCTTTGCGGGCAGGTCTTCGACCTCGAATTCAGTCACGAGACGGGCACCATTCTGGCCGGCCAACAGCCGCTCCCAGGTCACTTCCGTTCCGCATCCAAGAGGAGATACCATGCCGGTACCGGTGATAACGACACGCCTCATCGCCAATGCTCCGCCCTTATCCAAATCATCGGTCTTTCTGCAACACCGGGCACCATGGGATAGCACGCACAGCAGGCTGCAGTATGTCTAATCTTTGTATGAAGGTTACAGGCAGCGCCGTCGCGGCCCGTGACCCATTGCGACATCGGGAACGCACACCCTTCGGGGCACGTACCGGCTGCCTATAAAACATTGGCCCGGACAAGCCGGGCCAAGACGGGAAGATATGTCACCTTCCCGATGAAGGTCGATCAGGCCTGGGCCTTCTCGATGAACTTGACGGCGTCGCCGACAGTCAGGATCGAGTCAGCTGCGTCGTCGGGAATTTCAACGCCGAATTCTTCTTCGAAAGCCATGACCAGTTCAACGGTGTCGAGCGAATCAGCGCCCAGATCGTCAATGAAGCTGGCGCCTTCGACAACCTTGTCGGCGTCAACGCCAAGATGATCAATTACAATTTTCTTTACGCGTTCTGCGATATCGCTCATGTCGGTTTCCTCGACCTTTATTTTGAAAGGGAATGCCTTTCGGCACCCTGCCCTGTTAGAAGCCCTCATGCGCCGTTCAAATCCGGCACCGCTGGCAAACCCGTTCAACCCGGTCCAAGCTAGACATCGTCACGCAAAATCGCAACGGCTTCCTGTCTCTCCGGGACGACTGTTCACAGTCTTGGCCCGCTTAACATGGTTTCAATCGGTCGAAAAGCCTGAAAACGCGCTAAGCACAGCGTATGACAGGCAATTTCGCCGAAAACCGGCAAGTCGGGCCTTGCGGCGCAAGCTACCCAAGAAGGTGCTTAAACAGCGCCGCAATCCTTTTCACGACGGCGGGGAGCGCCGTCAGATCATCGCCATGCCGCCGTTGACGTGCAGGGTCTGGCCGGTCATGTAGGCTGCCTCATTGGAAGCCAGATAAAGAACGGCCGACGCAACCTCGGCGCCGGTGCCCATGCGCTTCATGGGAATGGCGCCCATAATGGCGTCTTTCTGCTTGTCGTTCAGCTTGCCGGTCATCGCGCTTTCGATGAAGCCCGGTGCCACGCAGTTGACCGTGACGTTGCGGGTGGCGATTTCCTGCGCCAACGACTTCGAAAAACCGATCATGCCGGCCTTGGAGGCGCAATAATTGGCCTGGCCGGGGTTGCCGGTGACGCCGACGATGGAGGTGATGTTGATGATACGGCCGAAACGGCGGCGCATCATCGGATGCGTCAGTTCACGTGTCAGGCGGAACATCGCCGTCAGGTTCACCTCGATGACGTTGTCCCAGTCCTCGTCGCTCATGCGCACGAAGAGGCCGTCCTTGGTGATGCCGGCATTGTTGACGAGAATGTCGACGCCTTCCAGCTCGGCTTCGGCCTTTTCGCCGAGAGCCTTGACCTCGGCGCGGTCGGCAAGGTTAGCCGGGAAAATCTTGACGCGGTCGCCAAGTTCCGCCGCCAGAGCCTCGAGCTTTTCAACGCGCGTGCCGTGCAGGCCGACGGTTGCGCCCTGCTTGTGCAGAAGGCGGGCGATTTCCTCACCAATGCCGCCGGTCGCGCCGGTTACGAGGGCTTTGCGGCCTGTTAAATCTAACATGTCCTATTCCTTCTTTAGAGCTTCGGACCAAATGGTTGGCGCTGTCGCGCCCGATGGATATTATGGGGCTCTTCCGCCTTAGCCGATAAGCGTGGCTAGCAGCTGGTCGATATCGGCCGCACCGTTGACGGCAACGCCGTTCACCGTCTTGTCGATACGGCGGGCAAGGCCTGTCAGCACCTTGCCGGAGCCGATTTCGTAAAGCTGGGTCACGTTATTGGCGGCAAACCATTCCACCGTCTCGCGCCAGCGCACCTGGCCCGTCACCTGCTCGACCAGCAAAGCGGCAATCTCATTGGCGTCGGAAACGGGAGCGGCGCGCACATTGGCGACAACAGGCACGACCGGATTGTGCTTTTCAACTTTCGCCAGCGCCTCGCGCATCGCTTCCGCCGCCGGCGCCATCAGCGCGGAGTGGAAGGGGGCGGAAACCGGCAGCATGATGGCGCGCTTGGCGCCCTTTTCGGAAGCGATCGCTGCGGCCTTTTCAACGGCAGTCTTGCTACCAGAAATGACCAGCTGGCCGCCGCCATTGTCGTTGGCGATCTGGCAGACGCCGAGAATGCCGGCTTCCTCGCAAATGGCGGAAACGGCATCGTGCTCGAGCCCGATGATTGCAGCCATGGCACCCTCGCCGACCGGCACGGCGGCCTGCATGGCATTGCCGCGGATGCGCAGAAGACGGGCGGTATCGGCAATCGAGAAGGTGCCGGCGGCACAGAGCGCCGAATATTCACCGAGCGAATGGCCGGCCACATAAGACACCGTATCGGACAGCTTCAGGCCACGCGCTTCCAGAACGCGCATCACCGCCATCGAAACGGCCATGAGCGCCGGCTGAGCGTTGGCCGTCAGCGTCAGCGTTTCTTCCGGTCCGTTCCACATGATGTCGGAAAGCTTCTGGTCGAGCGCGTCGTCGACTTCCTGAAACACGGCGCGCGCTTCCGGGTAGGTGTCCGCCAGCTCCTTGCCCATGCCGACGGCCTGGCTTCCCTGACCGGGAAATGTGAATGCAATACCCATGGGATGTCGTCCTTCTTGTCTGGCCTTGCCTTTATTCTTTCGGACTTCCATTCACATTCCCGTCGGCGAAGTCAAGCTTGAAGCCCTATAACGGGCCATTGCCCGGGGTTTTACAAACCCGTTTTCCCCTTTCTTTTAGTCATATTTTTTCTTGCACTGCGGCAATTCCCGATTAGTTTCACACCACCTTCCAAAACTGGCCAAGCACCGGGATACCTCCATGAAACAGAAACTATTGGGTCGCACGGGCATCTCCGTGTCTGAAATCTGCCTCGGCACCATGACGTGGGGCACGCAGAACACTGAAGCCGAAGCGCATGCGCAGATGGATTACGCCATCGAAAACGGCGTCAATTTCTTCGATACGGCCGAGCTTTATCCCACCACCCCCGTTTCCGCCGAAACGCAGGGACGAACGGAAGACTATATCGGTGCGTGGTTCGAAAAGACCGGCAAGCGTGACCAGGTCGTGCTCGCCACCAAGGTCGCCGGCTCGGGCCGTGACTATATTCGCGGCGGTCGCGACATCGATGCCGCCTCGATCCGCGAGGCGGTGGATACCAGCCTCACGAGGCTGAAGACCGATTACATCGACCTCTACCAGATTCACTGGCCTAACCGCGGCACCTACCATTTCCGCGGCGCCTGGGGTTTCGATGCTTCCGGGCAGGACACCAAGCGCACGCTTGCCGAAATCACCGAAAAGCTCGAGACGCTCGGCGAACTGGTGAAGGCGGGCAAGATTCGCGCCATCGGCCTTTCCAACGAAAGCGCCTGGGGCACACAGAAATATATCGATATCGCCGAGGCCAACGGCCTGCCGCGCGTCGCCACCATCCAGAACGAATATAACCTGCTCTATCGCAGCTTCGACCTCGACATGGCGGAAGTCGCCCATCACGAGGATGTCGGCCTGCTCGCCTATTCGCCGCTCGCGGCGGGGCTGCTGACAGGCAAATACCAGAACGGCGCCCGCCCGGCGGGCTCGCGCGGCACCATCAACAAGGATCTCGGCGGCCGCCTGCAGCCGCATCAGGAAGCGCCGGTCAAGGCGTATCTGGACCTTGCCGCCGCACACGGGGTAGACCCGGCCCAGCTCGCCATCGCCTTCTGCCTCACCCGCCCGTTCATGGCCTCTGCCATCATCGGCGCGACCACCATGGAACAGTTGAAGGTGGATATTGCGGCGGTGGATGTGGCCCTGTCGGAAGACCTGCTGAAGGGTATTGCGGCGATCCACCGGCAATATCCGATGCCGATCTGACACGATTACAGCGCGCTTTTTCGCCCTTTGCCCTTGCATTCCGGGCAAATTTGCGTATAAGCGCGCTGTTCACAACACCCGGTCCAATTGGCTGGTGGCTGAACGGAGGGCTGGTTCCGGTAACGGAACAGCAGGAACCATAAGGTTTTTCCGGCCTCCCGTGTCTCCGCTCTCGACCGTCTCGAACAACGCTTTTCTTGCTTTAAGGCTTTATCGCCTAACCAGGAGCAGTCGTTGAGGCTTAGCGCCGTTGCCGGGTGAAGGACGAAACGCAAGAAAGGCAAAGCTTAAATGGCTCTTTACGAACACATCTTCCTTGCCCGGCAGGATATTTCTGCCCAGCAGGTCGACGCACTTGTCGAGCAGTACAAGGGCGTTATCGAATCGTTCGGCGGTAAAGTCGGACGCGTCGAGAACTGGGGTCTGAAGTCCCTCACCTACCGCATCAAAAAGAACCGCAAGGCTCACTACGCTCTCATGGACATCGACGCTCCGGCGGCTGCAGTTCATGAAGTCGAGCGCCAGATGCGCATCAACGAAGACGTTCTTCGCTACATGACTATCGCCGTCGAAGCCCACGAAGAAGGCCCGTCCGCGATGATGCAGAAGCGCGACCGTGACGACCGTCCGCGCCGTGACGGCGACCGTCCGGACCGTGGCCCGCGTGAAGATCGTGGTCCGCGTCCGCCGCGCGAAGGTGGCTTCGGCGACCGCGAAGACCGTCCGCGCCGTCCGCGCGAAGACCGTGCATAAGGAGAATTGACCAATGGCTGATACATCCTCTTCCCAGGCACGCCGCCCGTTCCACCGCCGTCGCAAGACGTGCCCGTTCTCCGGCGCAAACGCTCCGAAGATCGACTACAAGGACGTTCGTCTCCTGCAGCGCTATATTTCCGAGCGCGGCAAGATCGTTCCTTCCCGCATCACGGCCGTTTCCCAGAAGAAGCAGCGCGAACTCGCCCAGGCGATCAAGCGCGCCCGTTTCCTCGGCCTGCTGCCTTACGTCGTAGCGTAATGAATTGAAGCGAGGCTGCGTTTCGACGCGGCCTCGCTTTTGCAAATCCTTCCGCGTTGGGCGCGGATCGATACCATAAAACCCATGTTGGGGATGAGGCTCTCAGGAGCGATCCTCTAACTGCTTAGTTTCAGCAGGACAGCGACGTGCAAAAGTTGAACCAGACAGTGCTGATCTCCGGCGTTCTCGCCGGCATATGCGCCGCGTTTTTAACGCTTGGCGCAACGGCACAGTCGTCGCTTTCTTTCCTGCTTTATGCCGGTTCGGCCATGCCCATCTTCATCGCCGGCATGGGCTGGGGCAACCGCGCCGCCATTATCGCTATCATCACCACCGCCATCATCGGCGCGCTCGTCATGTCGCCGCTTTTTGCGCTGACCATTGCGATCTTCACGCTGATCCCGGCGGGCTGGCTTTCGCATCTCGCCAATCTGGCGCGCCCGGCCTCCGAACTCGGCGGCCCGGATGATCTGCTCGCCTGGTATCCGCTGTCCGGCATCGTGCTGCATCTGTGCATTCTGGTCTCCGTCGCCGTCGTCATTCTCGGCTGGATGATCGGTTACGGTCCCGATCTCGTTGCCCGCATGGTCGATATCATGATGACCTCGGTACAGAACCGCGAACCCCTGTTCGAACCCAATGCCGAAGCACTTACCCAGACGAAGTCGCTGCTGGTGCTGATGCTGCCGATCGTCCAGGGCGGTCTTTGGGTCATCCTGCTGTTTGCGGCCTATTATGTCGCGACCCGGCTGGTCGGCTCCTTCGGCAAGGGCCTTCGCCCGCGCGAAGACATTGCTTCTGCGCTGCGCATGCACCGCAACGCGATCTTCATCTTTCTTGGCGGCATCGTCGCCATGTTCTTCGGGGGCGTCGCCGCCATGATTGGTGCCGTCATCTGCGGCACCTTCGGCGCGGGCTTCCTGATGGCGGGTTATGCCTCGCTGCATAAAAAGGCGCGCGGCAAGGACTGGCGGCTGCCGGTTCTCATCCTCGCTTATCTCTCGGCGGTCTTTGTCTTTCCGCTGTTCATCATTCTCGTGCTCGGCCTGAGCGACGTGCGCAGCACGATCTCTCTGACGCCGGCACGGAAAAACGACACAACGAACGAAACCAAACCATAGAAAGGATCAAGAAGATGGACGTTATTCTTCTCGAACGCATCAACAAGCTCGGTCAGATGGGCGAAACCGTCAAGGTTCGCGACGGTTATGCCCGTAACTTCCTGCTGCCGCAGGGCAAGGCGCTGCGCGCCAACGCCGCCAACAAGACCCGTTTCGAAACCGAGCGCGCAACGCTTGAAGCCCGTAACCTCGAGCGTAAGTCGGAAGCCCAGACGGTTGCCGAAGCGCTTGCAGGCAAGTCCTTCATCGTCGTCCGTTCGGCTGGCGAAACCGGCCAGCTCTACGGTTCTGTTGCTGCCCGCGACGTCGTCGAAATCCTCGGCGCCGAAGGCTTCAACATCGGCCGCAACCAGGTTGAACTGAACACGCCGATCAAGACCATCGGCCTGCACAACGTTACCCTGCACCTGCACGCCGAAGTCGAGCTTCAGGTCGAGCTGAACGTTGCCCGTTCCGCCGAAGAAGCCGAACGTCAGTCCAAGGGCGAAAGCCTCACCTCCGCTGACGCCATCTACGGCGTTGACGAAGATGCCCTGCGTCCGGAAGACTTCTTTGATCCGGAAGCTGACGGCAACGAAGACGACGAATAAGATCTGGCCCTTGTGGTCATAGGAAAACCCCGGATGGCGACATCCGGGGTTTTTGTTTGCAAGCTTCGAGTTTGCGGAGAGGTTTACCCCCCTCTGCCCTGCCCGGGCATCTCCCCCTCAAGGGGGGAGATTGGCAGGAGGCGCTACCACCACTTCATTCGCTAACGTTGAGATGGGCGAGCCCTATCCACGAGTCGATCTCCCCCCTTGAGGGGGAGATGTCCGGCAGGACAGAGGGGGGTATAAACCACACCCTCCAACCTTTACCAACTACTTCGCCGCCGTCTCCGCCCCATCAGGCGCCTTGCTCTTGTCCAGATGCACCACCACCGACATACCAGGCGAAAGCTCCGCCGCGAGCGGCTGATCCGCATCGATCACGATCCGCACGCCGAGACGCTGGGCGATCTTCACGAAATTGCCGGTCGCATTGTCGGGCTTGATGACGGCGAATTCCGAGCCGGTGGCGGGCGAAAAGCGCTCCACATGGCCGGTCAGCTTGCGGCGATGCAGCGCATCGACCGAAATCGTCACCGGCTGGCCCACCTGCATACCGGCGAGCTGGGTCTCCTTGAAATTGGCGATAACCCAGACATCATGCGGAACGACGGCCATCAGTTGCGTGCCAGCGGTGACATATTGGCCGGTGCGCACGCCGACTTCGCCGAGCCTGCCATCCACCGGCGCGCGAATCTCGGTATTGGCAAGATCGATGCGGGCGAGTTCAACGGCGGCCTCGGCATTGGCGACGGCCGCCTGTAACGAGCTGCGGTTGACGATGATGGTCTGCAAATCCTGACGGGAAACCTCGAGCGCCGCTTTCGCCTGGGACAGTGATGCGCGCGCCTTTTCAAGCGCCGCATGGGCTTCTTCCTGAAGGCTGGAAGTTCCGACGCCGCTCTTGATCAGATTATCCTGCCGGTCGGAGGCGAGCTGCGCCTGCTTCAGTGAGGCTTCGGCACTGTCGACAGCCGCCTCGCTGGAGCGGATATTGGCATTGGCGGCATTTTCCTGCTGGCGGGAATTGTCGAGTGCTGCCTTGTGGGTATCGAGCGTGGCTTCCGCCTGCGCCTGTTTCTGGTGGTAGATGCGGTCATCGATCTTGGCCAGCAGCGTCCCCTGCTTGACTTCCTGATAGTCCTTCACCGGGACATTGACGACATAACCGCTGACCTGCGGGCTCATGGTCGTCACATAACCGCGCACGAAGGCGTTGTCGGTCATTTCGACGGTGGACAGGAAAGGCGGCAGCCGCCAGGCGTAAAGCACCAGCGCAACGCCGGCGATGCCGCCGAGCAGCACGAGGATGGAAACGGGGGTAAAAAACTTCTTCAGCATTTTGTCACTCTTGGAATTTTCATGACTGTAGCGCCGGCGCAGTATCGGTCTTTTCCCGCGACAGGAAAGGTCGGACACGCATCCAGACAAGGTGGATTAAAAGCACTGCCAGCGCCAGCGCGGAAACGACGGAGATGAGCAGAAACGTATCGTTATAGGCCAGCACATAGGCTTCCCGGCTGACCTGCTGGGCAAGCAATGTCAGGCCCTCGGCCTTCAGCAGCGCCGGATCGGTAATGACGTGGCTGTAAGCCCCGGAAAGCTGGGACACGCGCTGGGCAACCAGCGGATTGGTAAGGAGAATATTCTCCACCAGAATATTGGAGTGAAACTTTTCACGCAGGGTCACAAAGCTGCCGAGCAGACCAGTCATCAGCATCGAGCCGGTGATCTGGGTGAACAGAAAGATGGCGATGAAATTCACCAGATAGGGCGCTCCCCGACCAAGAGCCGCCGCAAAGCCCTTGGCCATGACCGGCGGCAGGAACATGGCTGCCCCGAAAGCGATCATCATCTGGCTGAAATACATCTGTTCCGGCCGAGTCATGTTGGTGGACTGGCTGTCCAAAAATGAACCGGCAGCGATCAGCGTGAGTGCAATGACATGGGCCGTATCGACATATTTGCTCAACATCAGCCAGGCGCAGGCCGCGCCGCCCAGTACGGTCGCCAGCAGCACAAGGGCGTAGAGCGTTGTCGTCTGGTCGTTCAAGAGGCCGAGTTGCTGATAAAAGCTGACAGCGGTTGAGGACTGCTCGGAAGAAACCGCGCGGTAGATAAGCAACACAGCCATCACATGCAGGTTGGTTTTGGAAAAAATCCAGCGCAGGTCAAGCAGCGGGTTCTTGCGCGGCAGTTCGATGAAGGCCATCAGTGTCAGAAGCGCAATGGATGTCGCCAGCAGCGCCCCAAGCCACCACGTTTCAAACCACCAGTAAAACCTGCCGAGCGTGAGCATGACCGCGAGGCAACCGAGACCACCCGCAAACAGCACGTAGCTCAAGATATCCATGCGCTCGATGACTTTCGCGCGCGGCGGCGGCGTGACTTTCAGAACATAGATCACGGCGAGCGAGATCAACGCAAAACCCACTTCCATGGAATACAGCGCGTTCCAGCCGTCGATTTCCAGCAGGGAGGGTGACACGATGCGGGCGAGTGGCGCCGACAGCAAGGTGCCTGTCAGCGCGATGCTGAAGCCGAGCGAGAATTTCCGCGCCGGCGGAAAGGCCTCGAGAATATAGAGAAAGCCGAGCGAGGAGATCGGCGCCGCCGCCATGCCGCTGACGAAGCGGATGACGATCGCCGAATGCAGGTCCGTCACGAAAAGATTGAGGCAGGAGGCAACGACGAAAGCGATGATCGAGAGTTCAGCAAAGGGCCGCAGGCCATATTGTGCCCGTACCTTAAAAAGCGCGATGGAAAAGGTGGCATAAGGCGCCATGTAGGCGGCGGAAAGCCAGGCGACCTCGGCCACCGTCGCGGAGAACTCACCCTGCAACTGGTAGATATTGGCCATGACGAGGTTCATGCCCAGACCTTGCGTGATGAAAAACGACAGGCCGGCAAAGATGAAACAGAGCCGGAGCCATAACGGCCGCTCCACCGGCTGTGGCGCGGCGGGAATGGCGGCTTCCACCATCGTCTCGGCCGTGCTGGCAGTATCTGGCGGTACAGTCGCGTCCTTTTCCGGAAGCTCGGAGGATTTGGCGGTCACCTCGGTATTTTGGGAAGTGGCATCGCCTGTGGTCTGCGGCAATGTGCTGCTCACGATTGTGCCCTCCCGGCTGCGAGGTTTTGCAGATTGGCCGAAAGGCGGCGCATCACGTCGAGCGCCATGGCCAGATCTTCAGACGAAATATCGGCGGTGATTTCCGAACGCAGCGACTTTGCCACCGCCTGCACCGTGCCCGAAGTCTTCTCACCTTCTTCAGTCATATGGATGCGCTTGGCGCGGCGGTCGTTCTCATCGGAGCGGCGTTCGATAAGGTTCTGTTTCTCCATGCCGTCAAGCACCCGCACCAGCGTCGGGGTTTCGATTTCCATTTCCTCGGCAAGTTCCGTCTGCGTCAGCGGACCGCGCCGTGAGAGCGCAAAAAGCGCCCGCGCACGGGCAAGCGTCAGGCCGCTTTCCCCTACCCGCGCATCGAAAAACGCGCGCAGTTTGCGGGTGAAAGCGGAGACTTCATCCAGAAGCTGCTCCTTGTCGGTCTCGCGGGACATGTCAGTAAGCCTTATAATTAGCACACTACTTATTTTCTGCCTATTTATTCTTAAGCCTGACGATTTTCAAGTTTCTTTCATGCCGGGTCTGCCATGCGGTAAACTCATGGCAGCGAATCACGTTGCCGGAAAATTCCCGGCACCTTGTCCCCACCCCCCTGTGGATTGCTGGGGACAACTGAAGATGTGATCCAGCTTTGCGGACCGGACACCAGCCTGCCGTATAGTGTTGCAACAATATCATTGACTGCCATGCCCCAGGAAGCCAAACCCGAGGTTTAAGGACAAAGGCAAAGGGAGATCGCGCAAACCATGAACGACGCTGTGAGAAAGATCACCCCCGCGCAACCGGCGGAACCGCATTACCGCGAGGCGCCGAACAATATCGAGGCCGAACAGGCGCTGCTTGGCGCCATCCTCGTCAACAACGACGCCTATTACCGCGTCTCGGACTTCTTGAAGCCCGTGCATCTCTACGAGCCGCTGCATCGCAAGATTTTCGAGGTGGCGGGCGATATCATCCGCATGGGCAAGACCGCCAATCCGGTGACGATCAAGACCTTCCTGCCGGCAGATGACAAGATCGGCGACCTGACGGTGGCGCAATATCTCGCGCGCCTTGCGGCCGAAGCCGTATCGATCATCAACGCGGAAGATTACGGTCGGGCGATCTATGATCTGGCGCTGCGCCGCGCGCTGATCCAGATCGGCGAAGATGTCGTCAACATCGCCTATGACGCGCCGCTCGACATGCCGCCGCAGGCGCAGATTGAAGATACCGAGCGCCGCCTGTTCGAACTGGCGGAAACCGGCCGCTACGACGGCGGTTTCCAGTCGTTCAACGATGCTGTGGCGCTGGCAATCGACATGGCGGGCGCCGCTTTTGAGCGCGATGGCAACCTCTCCGGCATTTCCACCGGCATTCATTCGCTCGACGGCCGCATGGGCGGCCTGCAGCGTTCCGACCTTATCGTGCTGGCTGGTCGTCCGGGTATGGGCAAGACCTCGCTTGCGACCAACATCGCCTATAATATTGCCGCCTCCTATGAGCAGGAAGTGCAGCCGGACGGTTCTTTCAAGGCGAAGAATGGCGGCGTCGTCGGTTTCTATTCGCTCGAAATGTCGTCCGAACAGCTGGCCACCCGTATCATTTCCGAGCAGACGGAAGTCTCCTCCTCGAAAATCCGCCGTGGCGACATCACCGAGGCCGATTTCGAAAAGCTCATCGCCTGCTCCCAGATGATGCAGAAGGTGCCGCTTTATATCGACCAGACCGGTGGTATCTCCATCGCCCAGCTTTCCGCCCGTGCCCGCCGCCTGAAGCGCCAGCGCGGCCTCGATGTTCTGGTCGTGGACTATATTCAGCTGATGACCGGCGCCGGCAAGAGCGGCGAAAACCGCGTGCAGGAAATCACCCAGATCACCACCGGCCTCAAGGCACTGGGCAAGGAACTCAACGTCCCGATCATCGCGCTGTCACAGCTCTCCCGTGCGGTGGAAAACCGTGAAGACAAGCGCCCGCAGCTTTCAGACCTGCGTGAATCGGGCTCGATCGAGCAGGACGCCGACGTGGTTCTCTTCGTGTTCCGAGAGGAATATTACGTCAAGAACATGGAACCGCGCGATATTTCCGATCCCAAATATGCCGAGTGGGAAGCGCTGTTCGACAAGGTGAAAGGCACGGCCGACGTCATCATAGCCAAGCAGCGTCACGGACCGACCGGTACCGTGAAACTCGCCTTCCAGTCCGAATTCACACGCTTCGCCGATCTGGCCGATCCGAGCTTCACCCAGTACGAAGAGCACTGATCCAAAACACAGCGAGGGTGACATATTTTCACCCCCGCTGCCCGCTTCGCATTACAGACGCCGAGTCCGGAGTCTTTTCAGGACGTTGGCGCGATTTTCTTACAATCCGATTCCGCGCAGCAACGCCACGGTGACGACGCCGAGCGTGGCGGCCGGCAGCAGGCTGAGCCGCAGCGCCGCGATTGCCGTTACCGCGCAGGCGATAGTTTCGGCCGCCCCGCTGGCGAGTGCAGTCGGCGTGACCACGGCCATCAGGACGGCAGGCGGCACCACGCCGAGCGCCTTTTTCAGACGCGGCGTCAGGGTGAAATGACTGACCAGCAGCAGGCCGCCAAGGCGCGTTGTAACAGTTGCCGCCATCATGGCGAGGATCGTCAGGAGCGTGTTCGGATCGAGCGTCATGCCGGCTGCTCCACCTGTTCCGCACGGCCGAAGGCGGCGACCGCAAGCCCCGCCATCGCGCCGGCGGCGATATACCAGGCGCCCGGGACCAGCGCGTGGGTAAGACAGGCAGCGGATGCGCTTGCCAGAAGCACCAAGCCGGTTTCCCTGCCCTTCCAGAAGCCCATGAGCAACACGATGAAGACGGCTGGAAAGGCGAAATCCAGACCGATGACCGACATGTCCCCCACCACCGCACCGAGTAGCGCGCCGGCGAGTGTTGCAAGATTCCAGACCAGATAGATGGAGAGCGCGGCACCGGCGAAAAAGGCTGCCGTGAGCCTGCCGGCAATGACCCGGAATTCCGCAAGGGCCCAGGATTCATCCGTCAGCACCAGCATGGCCGCATATTTCCGCCAGCCCTTGAAATCATCCAGCTTGCCGGCAATGGAGGCGCTCATCAGCACATGGCGCAGATTGACCAGTAGAGCCGCAAATCCGAGTGCGGTCCAGCTGGCCGGGTGGGTCCAGAGATCCATGGCGACGAATTGCGAGCCGCCGGCAAAGACCAACAGCGACATCAGCGAGGCCTCGAGCGGCGACAGGCCCTTGCCGATGGCAACCGCGCCGAACACCACGCCGATCGGCACCATGGCAACCAGCAAAGGAGCGGCGGACCTCAGCCCCGCAATCAACTCTGCGCGTTTTTCCGATGTGGACATCGCATTCTCCCTTTCAGGCGGGAGGAATTACGCCGGGGACGCCAGGGTGGTCTTGAACGAAAGTGCTGCCGCACGGTTTTTATGGAAAACCGTTGCCCTTACCCAAGCCGAAATTGGCCCGGCGTGACGCCGGTGCGCGCCTTGAAATGCCGGGTAAAATGCGCCTGATCGGCAAAACCGCACAGTGCCGCCACCTCGGCCGGCATCTCACCGGCGCGTAGCAGGCGGCGCGCCTGCCGGATGCGCACATCCGTCAGATAGGCATGTGGAGTGATGTGAAACTCCTTGCGAAACGCGCGGATGAGGTGGGCACGGCTGAGACCGGCGATGGACGCCAGTTCCTCCAAGCCGATATCGGTTTCGTAATTATCGGTAAGATAGTCGCGGGCGTTATAGACCGCCGTTTTTTCGCGGGTTTCGACGGCCAGGATGATGGCGCTGCCGTGCCTTCCAAACAGCGCGGCGAGAACCGAGAACATGCCCTCATCCGCTTCCAGCGCGCCGGTTTTGGCTTCCAGCCGCCGATGCGCCATCTGGAAGGAGGCGGCCATCTGAGGATCGCGCGGCAGAAACTTCGGGAAGGACGGCATGCCGTGAAAGACCCTGCCCGTCACGTCCTCGATGATGTCGCGCAACAGTTCCGCGTCGGGGTAGATCATGCGGTAGCGATAACCGCCACCGCCCGGCGCTCCGTCGTGAACCTCGTCGGGATTGATGAGATAAAGGTGCCCCGGCCCCGTCTGTTCAGTGGTGCCCTGAATGGTGGAAATCTGCGAGCCGCTTTCGATGGCGCCTATGGAAAACGTGTCATGCGCATGCGGCGAATATTCATGGGTGAGGAACGTCGCGCTCAGGCATTCCATGCCGCCAAAACGCCGGTCACGCCAGAAACGCGTGGTTTCCGTCGTGGCAACGGGCATGACATCCAGAGCCTGTTCCTGCGAAACATTGTGCATGAGTCAAGTTTAAAGCATTCGATCCTTACCGTCTTGAACAAAAGTGCTAGGGTCTGGCCGGTTCCAAATCAACCGGACGCAATGGCATGACAGACGACTTCGAAGACAGCTTTCCCGACAACGAAACCGATGCGTTCGAGCAAGCCCCGCTGCGATTGACCGTCGATCTCGGCGCTCTCGCCGACAATTGGCGGGACATGAAGAAGCGGTCCGGAAGAGCCCGCACGGCCGCCGTCGTCAAGGCCGATGCCTATGGTCTCGGCATCGAGGATTGTGGTGCGACGCTTTACCATGCCGGCGCGCGGGACTTCTTCGTGGCGACGGTGGCCGAGGGCGCGACCCTTCGCTCCTATGCTCCGGAAGCGCGCATCTTCGTATTGTCAGGCATCTGGCAGGGCCAGGAACGGCAGGTGTTCGACAATGATCTGGTGCCGGTGCTGGCCTCCGAGGAGCAACTGTCCTTCTGGATGGCGACGGTCGCCGAGCGGGGTGACCACCCCTGCGCGCTGCATGTGGACACCGGCTTCAATCGCCTCGGCCTGCCGCTTGATGACGCGCTGTTTCTGGCCGACGACGTGACACGGCCGGCGAGTTTCGACCCGGTTCTGGTGCTGTCGCATCTCGCCTGCGCCGATACACCGTCCTCCCCCATGAACAGGGCGCAGCTCGAATCATTCCGAAGGGTTAGCGCCGCCTTCGAAGGTATCGAATCAAGCCTTTCGGCATCCGCCGGTATCTTTCTCGGTCCCGACTATCATTTCGACCTCACCCGCCCCGGCATCGCCCTTTATGGCGGCGAGGCGGTCAACGATGTGGCCAACCCGATGCGGCCCGTCGCCAAGGCCGAGGCCCGGATCATCCAGATACGCGAAGCAGGCGAAGGCCAGACGGTGAGCTATGGCAGCAGCTTCCTGCTCAAGCGCGCAAGCCGGCTTGCCATCGCATCCGTCGGTTATGCGGATGGCTATCAGCGTTCGCTGTCCGGCTCGGGCATTCCCTTACGTGAAATGGGCCATGGCGGTGCATATGGCGTCGTCAACGGCCACAAGGTGCCCGTGGCCGGGCGCGTGACCATGGACCTGACTATTTTCGACGTCACGGATGTGCCGGCAAATGCCATTCGCGCTGGCGACTATATCGAGCTTTTTGGCCCCAACGTTCCAGTCGATGAAACCGCACGGGCGGCCGGCACGATCGGTTATGAGATGCTGACGGGGCTCGGCCTGCGTTACGAACGGCAATATCTGGTAGCGGATGACTGAGGGCGGCCTTTAGCTCTTGGAAAGCCGACGCGACCTGTGCTAAAAGAGAACAAAAGGAGATC
Organism: Agrobacterium fabrum str. C58; assembly: GCF_000092025.1. NCBI lineage: Bacteria > Pseudomonadati > Pseudomonadota > Alphaproteobacteria > Hyphomicrobiales > Rhizobiaceae > Agrobacterium > Agrobacterium fabrum. The sequence goes on along the minus strand of NC_003062.2, from coordinate 1,071,290 downwards.
GAAATGCCCGAAATCCATTTGAGCGAGCAGGACGAGAAGTTCATCGAGGAGCAGGTTGCGGCAGGCATCTATAGCGATGCAGATGCCGTTATTCATGCGAGCTTGCAATTGCTGAGCAGTGACGAAGGCAAAAGAGCCGCGCTGAAGTTGCTGATACAGGAAGGCATTGACGACGCTGAGGCTGGACGGGTTCACCGCTATGCCTCACAAAACGACTTTCTGAGCGATATCAAACGCGTTTCCGCCCAGCAAAAAACGGGGACCGATCATTAAAATTCGGACCCCTATCTGGACCACGAGGGCAAGGCGCGATCTTGCCGAAGACCATGCTTACATTGAGACCGAAAATCCCGTTGCTGCGGATCGCCTCGTTCTCGATATCTACAACAAAATCGAATCGATAGCGGCAATTGGTTTGACCGGCGTCTCAAGACATGGATACGGCACGGGGCTTCGCAGCATTGCGTATCGAGATCGTGTGATTTTCTTTCGTGTCAACAATGGCGAACTAACCGTAATGCGCGTGCTGCACGGCCATCAAGACATTTCCGCCGACGATTTTAAACAAGAAGAAAACTGACGAAACATGGCCAAAGCCAAGACCCAATTCGTGTGCCAGAACTGTGGCACGGTGCATAACCGCTGGGCGGGGAAATGCGAAGGCTGCGGCGAGTGGAATACCATCGTCGAAGAAGACCCGATGGGCGGCATCGGCTCCGGGCCGGGCAAAGTGCCGAAGAAGGGCAGACCCGTCACGCTGACATCGCTGTCCGGCGAGATCGAGGAAGCGCCGCGCATTCCGACCGGCATCAGCGAGCTGGACCGGGCGACCGGCGGCGGTTTCGTGCGCGGTTCGGCTGTGTTGATCGGCGGCGATCCGGGCATTGGCAAATCGACCCTCTTGATGCAGGCGGCGGCCGCCCTTTCGCGGCGTGGTCACCGCGTCATCTATGTCTCGGGCGAAGAGGCGGTGGCACAGGTGCGCCTGCGCGCCCAGCGGCTCGGTTCGGCGGATACCGACGTGCTTCTGGCGGCGGAAACCAATGTCGAGGATATTCTGGCGACGGTTTCCGAGGGCAAGCGGCCCGATCTCATCATCATCGATTCCATCCAGACATTGTGGAGCGACACGGCCGATTCCGCCCCCGGCACGGTGACGCAGGTGCGCACCGGCGTGCAGGCGATGATCCGTTTCGCCAAGCAGACGGGTGCGACCATGGTGCTTGTCGGCCATGTCACCAAGGAAGGCCAGATCGCCGGGCCGCGCGTGGTGGAGCACATGGTCGATGCCGTGCTTTATTTCGAGGGCGACCGCGGCCACCACTATCGAATCCTGCGTACCGTCAAGAACCGCTTCGGGCCGACGGACGAGATCGGCGTGTTCGAAATGTCGGATGGCGGTCTGCGGGAAGTCTCCAACCCCTCCGAATTGTTCCTCGGCGAGCGCAATGAAAAATCCCCCGGTGCTGCGGTTTTTGCCGGTATCGAAGGCACGCGGCCCGTGCTGGTCGAAGTGCAGGCGCTGGTCGCGGCGACGTCGCTCGGCACCCCGCGCCGCGCCGTGGTCGGTTGGGACAGTTCGCGGCTCGCGATGATCCTTGCCGTGCTGGAGGCCCATTGTGGCGTAAAGCTCGGCCAGCATGACGTCTATCTGAACGTTGCCGGCGGATACCGCATTTCCGAACCGGCGGCGGATATGGCGATTGCCTCGGCTCTGGTTTCCTCGCTTGCCGGTCTTGCCCTGCCCGCCGATTGCGTCTATTTCGGCGAAATCAGCCTGTCGGGTGCCGTCAGGCCAGTGGCGCATACGGTGCAGCGATTGAAAGAAGCTGAAAAACTTGGCTTTTCCGCCGCACTTCTGCCGTCAGGTTCGGCTGAATTGCCGAAAGCGGGCAAGGGTCGCTGGACGGAAATTGAAAGCCTTCCGGACCTCGTGGCCCACATCGCCGGCTCCGGCAACCGGTTCAAACAGGTTGAGGACGACGAATATTGATCCTTTCGCCAAGGGAAACAGTGGTGTAAGAGGATCGCAAAATTGGCAAGGCAGCGTCTGACAAGGCGTCGCACCTCCGGAGTTGGTATATGCCCATTACAATTTTCGACGGCATCGTCATCGCCGTTGTTCTTTTCTCCGCCCTTCTTGCGATGGTGCGCGGTTTTTCCCGCGAGATTCTGTCGATTGCGAGCTGGGGCGGCTCGGTCGCCGCGGCCTATTATCTTTATCCGGTCCTGCTGCCCTATGCGCGCAACTATACCGATGACGACAAGATCGCCATTGCCGGTTCGGCAGGCGTGGTCTTCCTCGTCTCGCTGATCGTGATTTCCTTCATCACCTCGCGCATTGCAGATTTCATCATCGACAGCCGCATCGGCGCGCTGGATCGCACGCTCGGTTTCCTGTTCGGCGCGGCGCGCGGCATCCTGCTCTTGGTCGTCGCCGTCGCCTTCTGGAACTGGCTCGTGGATGTGAAGACGCAGCCGCAATGGGTGACGCAGGCCAAGTCCAAGCCCTTCCTCGACGGGCTGGTGGGCAAGCTGGAGGCGGTTCTGCCTGACGATATCGAACCGCAGATCCGCGCCCGCATCCTTGGAAAACCACAGGAACCGGCAGCCGCACAGACGCCTGCGGAAGATGTGCCGGCAACAAATCAACCGGCAACGAATAATTGACACAGTGTCGCGCCTTGCAATGCATGCAAGGCGCGCTATTTGTGCTAAATATCAAGCACGACACAGATGGGCCGACCGGAAGAGATACTTACCGGAGGGGTCTTTCTTTTTTCTCGGTAGAGAGCAAGGGCAAGCCGGATGATTGAGCCGCTTTCGCATTCCCCGTTTTCTGGGTCCACTTTCAAGGAAGAGATCGATGGCGATACGCTGCATGAAGAATGCGGCGTTTTCGGCATTCTCGGCCATGACGATGCCTCGGCGCTGACCGCTCTCGGCCTGCATGCGCTTCAGCATCGCGGCCAGGAAGCAGCCGGCATCGTCTCCTTTGATGGCAAGCGCTTCCATCAGGAGCGCCATATGGGCCTCGTCGGCGATCATTATACCGATCCGGCAACCCTTGCCCGCCTGCCCGGCTCCATCGCGATTGGCCACACCCGTTATTCCACGACAGGCGAAGTGGCGATGCGCAATGTGCAGCCGCTGTTTGCCGAGCTGGAAGAAGGCGGCATTTCGATTGCCCATAACGGCAATTTCACCAACGGCCTGACGCTGCGCCGCCAGATCATCGCCACCGGCGCCATCTGTCAGTCGACATCGGATACCGAAGTCGTGCTGCATCTCATCGCCCGTTCACGCCACTCTTCCACCGCCGATCGTTTCATCGATGCTATCAGGCAGATGGAAGGCGGTTATTCGATGCTGGCGATGACGCGGACCAAGCTGATCGCCGCCCGCGACCCGATCGGCATCCGCCCGCTGGTCATGGGAGAGCTTGATGGCAAGCCGATCTTCTGCTCGGAAACCTGTGCTCTCGACATCATCGGCGCGAAATTCGTGCGCGACGTGGAAAACGGCGAAGTCATCATCTGCGAAATCCAGCCTGACGGTTCTATCACCATCGATGCCCGCAAGCCCTCGAAGCCGCAGCCGGAGCGTCTCTGCCTGTTCGAATATGTCTATTTCGCCCGTCCCGATTCCGTCGTCGGCGGCCGCAACGTCTATACGACGCGCAAGAACATGGGCATGAACCTTGCCAAGGAAGCGCCGCTGGAAGCCGATGTCGTGGTTCCGGTTCCCGATGGCGGCACGCCGGCAGCGCTCGGTTTTGCGCAGGCAAGCGGTATTCCCTTCGAATACGGCATCATCCGCAACCATTATGTCGGTCGCACCTTCATTGAGCCGACACAGCAGATCCGCGCTTTCGGCGTCAAGCTCAAGCATTCCGCCAACCGGGCGATGATCGAAGGCAAGCGCGTGGTGCTGGTGGATGATTCCATCGTGCGCGGCACGACTTCGGTGAAGATCGTGCAGATGATCCGCGAGGCGGGCGCCAAGGAAGTGCATATCCGCGTCGCCAGCCCGATGATCTTCCATCCGGATTTCTACGGCATCGACACGCCTGACGCTGATAAGCTGCTCGCCAACCAATATGCCGATGTGGACGCCATGGCGAAATTCATTGGTGCCGATTCGCTGGCTTTCCTGTCGATTGACGGGCTGTACCGCGCCGTTGGCGGTGAAAACCGCAACCACGCGCGCCCGCAGTTCACCGACCATTATTTCACCGGCGATTATCCGACCCGTCTTCTCGACCAGAACGGCGAGGCCATGGGCAGCAAGATTTCCATGCTGGCCAGCAACGGCTGATTTTTAACAACGACAAAGCGGCCATCGGCTTCCGGGGCCGCTTTTTTCTTGCCTTTTGTTCAGGCCGGTGCGTGCGACGATATGATCGCTTGCGAAAGGCCGGCAGCGCTTCGTAGAAGGAAGCGCAATCATTTCGGGGGAGACCATGACTATCGATCTCAAGGGCCGCATCGCTCTCGTTACCGGCGCTTCGCGCGGCATCGGCTATTTCACGGCGCTGGAACTGGCCAAGGCCGGCGCGCATGTCATCGCCTGCGCCCGCACGGTCGGCGGCCTTGAGGAGCTTGACGACGCCATCAAGGCCGTTGGCGGCACGGCGACGCTGGTTCCCTTCGATCTCGCCGACATGAAAGCCATCGATGCGCTGGGCGCCAATATCTACGAGCGCTGGGGCAAGCTCGATATTCTGGTCGCCAATGCCGGCGTTCTCGGCGTGATTTCCCCGGTTGGCCATATCGAGGCGAAGGTCTTCGAAAGGGTCATGAACATCAACGTCACCGCCACCTGGCGGCTGATCCGCTCGGTGGAGCCGCTGCTGTTGAAATCGGATGCCGGCCGTGCGCTGATTCTGTCTTCGGGTGTCGCCCATAGCTGTCGCCCCTTCTGGGGCGTCTACGCCACCTCCAAGGCCGCCGTGGAAGCGCTCGCCCGCACCTGGGCCGCGGAAACGCAGAAGTCCCCGCTGCGCATCAACAGCATCAATCCCGGCGCCACGCGCACCGCCATGCGCGCCCAGGCCATGCCCGGCGAGGACCCGGCAACCGTGCCGCATCCGTCCGAAGTTGCCGCTGCCATCCTTCCCCTCGCCTCGCCCGACCTTACCGAAACCGGCAAGCTCTTCCTGGTGCGCGACAAGAAATTCGTGGAATATCGCCAGCCGGAATAAGCTTTTGGCCAGCGTCATTACGGCACCGGCGAGAAACGCTTGACCACACAGAACCGCCGCGCCATAAGGCAAGGTATGAAAACAACGATCTGCACCTGCTGCTGAATAATTTTTGCTGGTTCGCCACCGGCCAGATCGTTTTCGTCTTCCCGCAAGGTCCAACAGACAAACGGTCCGGTCAGGACAATTGACTGCCTTTAGGGAACACCCGCATGTCCTTGCGCCTGAAACTCCACAACACCCTGACCCGCGAAAAGTCGGAATTTGCGCCGATCGACGCTGATAATGTGCGCATGTATGTCTGCGGGCCAACGGTCTATGATTTCGCCCATATCGGCAATGCGCGCCCGGTCATCGTGTTCGATGTTCTCTTCCGCCTGCTACGCCACGTCTATGGCGAAGACCACGTAACCTATGCCCGCAACATCACTGACCTCGACGACAAGATCAACGCGCGGGCACTGCGCGACTATCCGCATCTGCCGCTCAACGACGCCATCCATGCGGTGACGAAAAAGACCGCCGACCAGTTCCATGATGACGTCGCCGCACTCGGCTGCCTTCAGCCGACTGTGGAGCCGCGCGCCACCGACTATATTGCCGAGATGATCTACCTCATCGAGAGGCTCATCGAACGCGGCCACGCCTATAAGGCGGGCGGCGAGGTTCTGTTCGACACCCGGTCGATGGCCGACTACGGCCAGCTTTCCAAACGCCCGCTGGACGAACAGCAGGCCGGCGCGCGTGTTGCGGTGGAGGCCCACAAAAAGAACCCCGGCGATTTCGTGCTGTGGAAGCTCTCCTCCGAGAGCGAACCGGGCTGGGAGAGCCCATGGGGTCTCGGTCGCCCGGGCTGGCACATCGAGTGCTCGGCCATGGCTGGCCGCTATCTCGGCGAAGTCTTCGATATTCACGGCGGCGGGCTCGACCTCATCTTCCCGCACCACGAAAACGAAATCGCGCAATCGCGCTGCGCCCATGGCACACATGTCATGGCCAATGTGTGGATGCATAACGGTTTCGTGCAGGTGGAAGGCCGCAAGATGTCGAAGTCCGAGGGCAACTTCGTGACGATCTACGAATTGCTGCACACGGATAAATTCGGCGGACGGCAATGGCCGGGCGAGGTTCTGCGCCTCGCCATGCTGATGACGCATTATCGCGAGCCGATCGATTTTTCGGTCAAGCGTCTGGAAGAGGCCGAACGCCTGCTCTCCAAATGGCCGGCAGCCGAGACCTCCGACGCCGCGGCGGATGAAACCGTGCTGGAGGCGCTCGCCGACGACCTCAACACGGTTGCGGCCGTGCAAGCACTGCATGCGCTGGCACATGCGGCAAACACCGACCCATCCAGGCTGCCCGCCTTCGCCGCAAGCGCCGCCCTGCTGGGCGTCCTGCCGAAGAAGACGGAGATGGACGAGGCCATCGTTTCGGCCGTGGATGCACTGGTGGAATTGCGCCTTGAAATGCTGAAGGCGAAGAACTTTGCGGAGGCCGACCGGTTGCGGGATGAGCTTTCCGAGAAGGGTATTCAGCTGAAGGATGGCAAGGACAAGGAGACTGGGGAACGGACGACGACGTGGGAGTTGAAGCGGTAGGCCTGCGTTGGTGGTTGGGGCTTACCCCCCTCTGCCCTGCCGGGCATCTCCCCCTCAAGGGGGGAGATCGGCAAGAGGCGCTCCTACCACTGCATTCGCCAACGTTGAGATGGGCGAAACCTAGCGGCATATCGATCTCCCCCCTTGAGGGGGAGATGTCCGGCAGGACAGAGGGGGGTGAGGCCGCACGACGAGCCCTTGCTTTCACCCTGTCGATGTTTCAATCTCGCCGCAACCTGTCAAGCCGCGAGCAGACCCATGCCCCACGCCAAGGTCAAACCCCAACACCGGGAACATGCGCGGCAAATGCGAAAGGCTCTGACCGACGCCGAACTGAAATTCTGGAACGCGGTCCGTGCTCATCGCCTCGACGGCCTCTCTTTCAGACGCCAACTGCCTGTCGCCGGATATATCGTTGATTTCGCTTGCCCGTCACATAAGATCATCGTCGAACTGGATGGGTTTCAGCACGCTGAAGATGCTGCGGCAGCTTACGACCGGCAGAGAACACGGACACTTGAGGAACTAGGCTGGACCGTCCTCCGTTTCTGGAACGATGATATCCTCAAAGACATCGACAACGTCTGTCTCCACATTATCCGAACGGCAGAGGAGAACCAACCATGACCACCCACACCGGCGGATGCCAATGCGGCGCGGTCCGTTTTCGCGCCACGGGCGACCTGCAAGACAGCTCCATCTGTCACTGCCGCATGTGCCAGAAGGCCTTCGGTGCCTATTACGCGCCGCTCGTTTCGGTGCGCAACGTGGAATTCGAATGGACGCGCGGCGAGCCGAAACGGTTTCAATCCTCCAGTGTCGTCAAACGCGGTTTCTGCCCGGAATGCGGCACGCCGCTGACCTATGAGGCACCGGATGGCGTGGCGGTTGCGGCCGGCGCGTTTGACGATCCAGCAGCCCTGCCGCCAACCATTCAATGGGGCGTGGAACGCAAGATCGATTTCGTCGACACGCTTCACACCCTGCCCGCCGTCGCCACCGAGGACGACCTGACGCAGGTAGACTATCTCACCAACCTCGTTTCCTACCAGCATCCCGACCACGACACTGAAAACTGGCCACCGGAGAAAAGATAATGAGTGAAAAAGGGTTTTCCGGCGGCTGCCAATGTGGTGCCGTGCGGTTCCATGCGGGCAAACTCGGCCGGCCCTCCATCTGCCATTGCCGCATGTGCCAGAAACATTTCGGCAATTTCTTCGGCGCGCTCGTCACCGCCGATCAGGCGCATCTGGCCTGGACGCGCGGCCAGCCTACCCTCTTCCGCTCATCGGCAAGAATCCATCGCGGCTTCTGCAATAAATGCGGTACGCCGCTCACCTATCATTATCCCGGCGGTGTGGAGATCGCCATCGGCGCCTTTGATCATCCGGAACAGATCGAGCCGCAGGCGCAGGTCAATATCCACAAGCGCATGCCTTGGATCGAGCAGCTATTCTCCAAACCGGCAATCGAGCAGAGCGTCGACGAGGCGGAGATCACCTCCTACCAGCACCCGGATCACGACACGGCCACGTGGCCGCCCGAAGGACCATAAGACATGACTGAAGAACTGCGCGGCTTTTACCCCGAGATCGAACCTTTCGAAACCGGCATGCTGGATGTCGGCGACGGGCATGTGATCTATTGGGAGCGGGTGGGCACCCGTGGCGCGAAACCGGCGGTTTTCCTGCATGGTGGGCCGGGTGGCGGGGTAAACCCCACCCATCGGCGGGTTTTCGATCCCGCACTTTACGATGTCATCCTGTTCGATCAGCGCGGCTGCGGCCGCTCCACGCCGCATGCGGCGCTTGAGGCCAACACCACGTGGCATCTGGTTGCCGATATCGAAAGGCTACGTGAACTCTGCGGCTTCGAAAAATGGCTTGTTTTCGGCGGCTCCTGGGGTTCGACGCTGGCGCTCGCTTATGCCGAGACCCATCCCGACCGCGTCAGCGAACTCGTCCTGCGCGGCATCTACACCGTCACCAGGCCGGAGCTGGACTGGTATTATCAGTTCGGCGTTTCCGAAATGTATCCGGACCACTGGGAGAGATTCATCGCGCCCATTCCGGAGGGGGAGCGCGGTGAGATGATGCAGGCCTATAATCGCTATCTTACCGGCGCCGACGAAGCGAAAAAGCTGGAATGCGCCAAGGCCTGGAGCCAGTGGGAGGGTGCAACCATTGCGCTCGTCACCGACCCCAGCCGTGTGGATGATTTCGGTGAGGATAAATACGCCATCGCCTTTGCACGCATCGAGAACCATTTCTTCGTCAATGACTGCTGGCTGGAAGAAGAGCAACTGCTGCGGAACGCCGGCAGGCTGAAAGATATTCCCGGCGCCATCGTGCACGGGCGTTATGACATGCCCTGCCCGCTGAAATATGCCTGGCAGTTGGCCAAGGCCTGGCCGAAGGCGGATTTCCACATCATCGAAGCGGCCGGGCATGCGCTGAGCGAACCCGGCATTCTTGACCAGCTGATCCGCGCAAACGATCGCTTTGCCGGGAAATGAGAGTCTTTTCAGATGCTTGAGGCGTCCTGATGAGACATTGATTCACACGTGATTTAAAGCAGGGTTCCTGGGAAGATCAGCCGGCGTATTGCGACGTGAGCTCATTTCAAGGGCACGGCGCCTGTTATTCGTGCAGTTTTTCTCATGGACCCTTCACGGAAATGAATTGGCCGCCGCCAAACCGATCCGGTATAAAATGCCATCCGAACAATTGGCGGCACTCCCCATGGCACTCGACAAAACGCTCCCGGCCCAAGAGGGCGGCGATAGCGCGCGCGGTTTTGCTTTCGCGCTCTCTGCATATCTGCTGTGGGGTTTCCTTCCCTTTTACATGAAAGCGGTCGCGCATATTTCGCCGATCGAGGTCATCGTGCATCGCGTCATCTGGTCGGTGCCGATTGCGGCGGTCGTGCTGATTGCGCTCGGGCGCACGGCGGAAATCAGAACCGCGCTGAGAAATCCGAAAATGCTGGCCATGGCGAGCCTGACAGCCGCCCTCATCAGCATCAACTGGGGCGTCTATATCTGGTCGATCGGTGCGGGCCGGGCGCTGGATGCCGCATTGGGTTATTTCATCAATCCGCTGTTCAGCATCTTCCTCGGCGCCGTTCTCCTGAAGGAGAAACTCTATCCGGCGCAGATCGCCGCCATCTGCCTCGTGGGGCTGGCCGTTGCGATCCTCACCTGGCATGCGGGCAGCCTGCCGTGGGTATCCATCGCGCTCACCGTGTCCTGGGGTTTTTACGCCTTCTTCCGCAAGACATTGCCGATCGGCGCCACACAGGGCTTCCTGCTGGAGGTCATGCTTCTCTCCATCCCCGCCGTGCTGGTCATGATCTGGCTTGCCTTCAGCGGACAGGCGCATTTCATGGGCGGCAATTCCGCCGACACATGGCTTCTGGCGGCAAGCGGCGTGATTACCGCCGTTCCGCTTATTCTCTATGGTAATGGCGCCAAGCTGCTGCGGCTGTCGACCATCGGCATCATGCAATATATCGCGCCGACGATGATCTTCCTCATCGCCATCTTCATCTTCAAGGAACCCTTCGACATGGTGCGGATGGCAGCCTTTGCGATGATCTGGGTGGCGCTGGCGATCTATACCGGCTCCAGCCTGATGCGGCTCAAGCGGTAGGCGGGCGTATTGCCGCCTCCCTCACCAAGTCAGGGCTCAATAATCCACCAGCAATTGCGGCGTCGCGTCATAACCAAAACGCGGCTTCACACCGAGAAGCCCCGCCGTCTGCGCGATGATCTCCCGCGTCATCGGGGCTGCGGTGGAAGCCGCCGTGCGCCCGCCATTCACGCCGGTCTTCGGGGCGTCAATCATCGTCAGCACGACGTATTTCGGCTTGTGCATGGGAAAACCGGCGACGAAGGCGTTGAAATTGATATTCTTGGCGTAACGGCCGTTGATCACCTTGTCGGCCGTTCCGGTTTTGCCGCCCACATGAAATCCCTCCACCTGTGCGCCGCGGCCGGAACCCTTGATGCCGTTCCAGTTGAACAGGTAGCGCATATCCGCGCTCGTCTTCTGCTCGATGACGCTGCGTGAAATCGAGGCCGCATCCTCTTTCGAACGCGGCAGGAACGTTGGCGACATCAGGTTGCCGCCATTGATGAGGGCTGCGGCCGCCACCGCCGTCTGCAGCGGCGTGGTGGCAACGCCATGGCCGAAGGAGATGGTAACGGAATTGATCTTCTTCCACACTCTCGGCTGGGTCGGCGTCGCTACTCCAGGCATCTCCGTGTCCATTTTCGTCAGCAGCCCGAGTTTCGTCAGGAACTGCTGGTGGCCTTCGACGCCCACCTTGTCGGCCACCGCCGCCGTGCCGATATTCGATGAATATTGAAACACTTCCGGGATCGATAGCGGGCGGTTCCGGCCCTTGAAATCCTTGATGGTGAAGCCGCCCATGCGGATTGGCCGCGAGGCGTCCACCACCGAATTGAGGGTGATCGCCCCGGCATCCAGCCCCATGGCGAGCGTGAAGCTCTTGAAGGTGGACCCCATTTCGAAGGTGGCGTTGCTCATGCGGTTGAACCAACCCTTTTCATAGTCCCTGTCGATGCTGCCATCGGCAAGGGTGCGGGACGGTTCGTTGGGGTCGTAGTCCGGCACCGAGGCCATGGCCAGCACCTCGCCGGTCTCCACATCGAGGATGACCGAGCCCGCAGCTTCCGCCTCATAGGCGCTCTTCGCCTTCACGACGACCTCGCGGACGATGTTCTGCACCCGCATATCGATGGAAAGCTTCACGGGCTCCAGCGGTGCGCCGCTGGCAAGGCCGACGGCGCGCAGATCAGCCAGCCCCTGCTGGTCGAGATAACGCTCCATGCCGGCAAGACCCTGATTGTCGACATTGACGTGGCCGATAATATGCGAAGCGGCCGGACCGCCCGGATAGAACCGTCGTTTTTCCGGCCGGAAACCGATACCCGGTATGCCGAGATTGAGAATATCCGCCTGTTGCCGGGGCGTCAGCTGGCGCCGCAGCCACTGGAAGCCGGTGTCCGAACGCAACCGGCGATGCGTTTCACGCCAGTCGAGATTGGGGATGACGCTTGCTAGCTTCTCCACCACCTCATCGGGATCAACCACCCGGCGCGGATCCGCATAAAGCGACACCATGTTGAGATCGGTCGCCAGAAGCATGCCGTTGCGGTCGACAATATCAGGCCGGGAGGCGACGGCATTGGCCCCGGTATTGATCCAGGCCGTCGCCACGGGTTCGGCGAGGCCATATTGGACGAGCCGTGCTGCCACGACGACATAGATGGCGGCGAAGACGGCGATCACAATACCGAGCCTCACCCGCGCATCGACCCGGCGGCGGGCGGCGGAACCGAGGATGGCATCGCCAGTCTTACCGGGATGTCTCTGAATAATAAAATGCGCCCGGCTCCTGAGCCGCATCACAAAAGCAATCATGTCTGATGCCGCCCACTTCATGGCTGCAGAAGAAAATTCCGCACCACCAACGCCTCTGGAGAGGCTGGCACAGGATCAGTCGCGGGGCCATGAAAAGAGCGGGTGGAACGATGCCGCTGTTAAATCTGTATTAATATACACTTAAAATTGTAACGAGCCGCCGGGCGGCCGTTAACAATGGTAGCCTCCATCGCCCGTCTGCCAAAATATGCAGCGGTTTTGGACGAGCGCGTTACATGAATACGACTAGACGCGACGCGCTCTAGAGCCGGGAAATTACCGAAGGATCGCCTTCGGGGTTCTGCTGCGCCAGCGCCCGGTCGATGATGGCGGGCACGATGTCCTTCACCTCGTCGACGATGAGCGGGTTCAGAAGATGGGCGCGGTGGATGAAACCCTGGTCGCGCATGTGCTGCACCAGTTCCAGCATGGGGTTCCAGAAACCGTTGATATTGGCGAAGACCATCGGCTTGGCATGGCGGCCGAGCTGCGCCCAGGTCATGATCTCGACGATCTCTTCCAGCGTGCCGACGCCGCCGGGCAGGGTCACGAAGGCATCCGAGCGCTCGAACATCATATGTTTGCGCTCATGCATGTCCTTGGTGATGACAAGCTCGTTCAATTGTCCGAGAGAATGGCGTGTTGCCTCCATATCGACCAGAAATTCCGGTATGATGCCGGTCACTTCGCCGCCATTGGAGAGAACGCCGCTGGCAACCGCGCCCATGATGCCCTTGGTGCCGCCGCCGTAGACGAGGCGAATGCCGTTTTCGGCTATGGATTTCCCAAGCGCGCGGCCTGCTTCCATATGAGCCGGGTCACGTCCGGGCTGGGAGCCGCAATAAACGCAGATGGATCGAATCGCTGTATTTTTGTCCGTCATGGAGGGAAGGAACAATGTGCGATGCGGCACGTCAAGAAAATTTGGGAAATCCCTTGCAAATATGGCCTTTTGCCCACTCGCCGCTTGTCTGGCGAAGGGTAAGACGCTAGCAATCTCAACTCGTGTGAAAAGCTTGAAATATCCGGAGATTCCAGGATGAAAAACAATAAGGCCGGTTTGCTGGCGCTGATCGTGCTGGGCATTGCGTCCCTGCTCATGATCTTTTTCGTCCTGCCGAGGATTTCCAACGACGGCAAACCGATCGGCGACGCCATCAACGAGGCCGGCAACGCGGTGAAGAACAGCGTTGAAATGGGAGCCGACAAGGCGGGTGACATCCTCTCCGACGCGGCCGAGGAGACGGCCAGCATTGCCGACAAGGTCGGCCGCCGGGCGGCTTCCGCAACCCAGTCGATCAAGGACATGGCCTCGCTTTTCGCCGACAACAAGGTTCCGTCCGATGCCGATTTTGCAGCGGCCCGCAAAAAGGTCGAGGCTTCGCTGAAGGAACTGACCAATATCGACATTCCAGAGTCGCTGGACGAAACCACGTCGCGGCTCATCACCACGGCGCGTGCCGCGGCCGAACGCACTACTGCCTTCCTGCGCGGCCTGCCTGACAATGCGGCTGCCGCGGCAGCACAGGTCCGCCGTCTGGCTGGCGTATTTGCCGGCACCGACGATGGCGCGCCTCAAGCCGCAAATCCGACCGCCGCCCCCGCCGATGCCGCCCAGGCCTCTTCCGGCACACCGACATTCGACGTGCTGCGCGTCGAGCCCGATGGTTCGGCCGTGATCGCCGGCAAGGCGCAGCCCGGCGCAAAGCTTGAAATTCTGAGCAACGGCAAGGTGATCGCCCAGACGACCATCGACGGCACGGGCGATTTCGCCGCCGTTTTCGACAATCCCCTGCCGCCCGGCGATCATGAGCTGGTGTTGCGTTCAACCGATGCCAACGGCAAGGCGACGCAGTCCGAGGAAGTGGCGACCGTTTCCGTACCGCAGAGCAAGTCGGGCGAGCTTCTGGCCATGGTTTCCAAACCCGGCAAGGCAAGCCGTGTGCTGGCCATGCCCGAGGCAGCACCTCCAGCGCTCCAGCCGCAGCAGGCCACGCCGTCGCAACCGTCTGCCGCAACCTCCGAAACCACCGCCAACAATACGCCCGTGCCCTCTTCGGGCACTGCCGCTCCCACCGCTGCCGGATCGACTGCCGTTGCCCCGCTCACGTCGAGCGTTCAGGTCACCGCCGTCGAATTCGAGGGATCGAAGATCTTCGTCGCGGGTTCCGCGCCAGGCGGTTCGACCGTTCGCGCGCTTGTCGACGACAAGGAAATCGGCAAGAGCACGACTGAGGCATCCGGTCATTTCGTCATCGAAGGCGATGTCGATCTTGCCGTCGGCAGCCACATCATCACCGTCGAGGAACTGAATGCCGATGGCACGGCGAAGGTGCGGGTGCGCGTTCCCTTCGAGCGGCCGCAGACCGATCAGGCAACCGTTGCCATGCAGGCCCCATCGGCCTCATCGTCGGCCAACACGACCGCGGCACCGGCTGAAAACCAGAGCACGGCGAGTGACCGCGCCGCATTTGAAAAGCTGCGCACCGATGTCGCCAAGGCGTTCGGCATCCTCTCCAATCTTTACAAGGATCAGGCGACGCCGGCGCTCGATCAGGCCATTGCCGGCCGCTCCGCGGTGGTGATCGCGCTGAAATCGCTCTCCGAGTTCCGCACTGCCGCTGCCACGGAGCCTGACTTCACCGCTTTTGCCGGCGATATCACGGGCAAGGCGCGTCAGCTGCTTGCGACGGTAGAAGCCTGGCCGAACGATGTGGCCGCCATCGGCAAGGGCATCGCCTCGCTGGCAAGCCGCCTCGCCGAACTGCACATCATCGCTCCGCCTGCGCCCGTGCCGCAAGTCCCTGCCGGCCCTCAGACCTTCGAGCAGGCACCGCTTGCCGAAAGCCAGAACAGCGTCATCATCCGCCGCGGCGACACGCTGTGGCAGATTTCCCGGCGCGTTTACGGACAGGGCGTGCGTTACACCACGATCTACCTCGCCAATGAGGACCAGATCAGAAACCCTGACCTGATCGAGCCCGGCCAGATTTTCGGCGTGCCGAAAGAGGCACTGCCGAACGCGGAAGAACTCCACCGCAAGCGGCTGAAGAGTGGCTCCTGAGGATGTGAAGACGTTGCGATGAACCCGCAACGATCCTATCTGTGACACGCGCGGCGGCTTGACCAAAGCCGCCGTCCTGCTGTCGGCTTCCGGCAGTGACCGGAGAGAATGATGGCCACGAAGAAAAAAACCATTTCGGCGGATTCCAGCAATCCGACCCAGACCCTGATCAATCTCTGGCCCTATATGTGGCCAGAGGGTCGGTGGGACCTGAAGATGCGGGTGATCTGGGCAACCGTGTTCCTCATCGTCGCCAAGCTGGTGCTGATCGCGGTTCCCTATTTCTTCAAATGGGCGACGGATGCGCTGAACGGCAAGCTCGACATGGCAGGGCTGGTTCCGGCCTTCCTGCTCGGCGCGGTGGCGCTGGTCATCGCCTATAATCTGACGCGGCTGATCCAGGTCGGGCTCAACCAGCTGCGCGATTCGCTGTTTGCCAGCGTCGGCCAACATGCGGTGCGCCAGCTCGCCTATCGTACCTTCGTGCACATGCACCGGCTTTCGCTGCGTTTCCATCTGGAGCGCAAGACCGGCGGGCTGTCGCGGGTCATCGAGCGCGGCACGAAGGGCATCGAAACCATTGTCCGCTTCACCATTCTCAATACCGCACCGACCTTCATCGAATTCCTGCTGACGGCCATCATCTTCTGGGCGTCCTATGGTTTTTCCTATGTGCTGGTCACCGTCGTCACCGTCTGGGCCTATATCTGGTTCACGGTCAGGGCCAGCAACTGGCGTATCGGCATCCGCCGCGCCATGAATGACAGCGATACCGACGCCAATACCAAGGCGATCGATTCGCTACTCAACTTCGAGACCGTCAAATATTTCGGCAATGAGGAAATGGAGGCACGGCGTTTCGACGTCGCCATGGAGCGTTACGAAAAATCGGCGATCTCGATCTGGACCTCGCTCGGCTGGCTGAACTTTGGCCAGGGCGTGATTTTCGGCATCGGCTCCACGATCATGATGGTGATGTCGGCACTGGCCGTGCAGCGCGGCGAGCAGACCATCGGCGATTTCGTGTTCGTCAATGCGCTGCTGCTGCAGCTTTCCGTGCCGCTCAATTTCATCGGCTTCGTTTATCGCGAAATCCGCCAGGGCCTGACCGACATCGAACAGATGTTCGATCTTCTCGAGGTGGAGGCCGAAGTCACCGACAGGCCGGATGCGAAGCCGCTTGCGGCCGGTCCCGGCGCGATCTCCTTCCGCGACGTGCATTTTGCCTACGACCCTGAAAGACCGATCCTCAAGGGCGTTTCCTTCGATGTGCCGGCGGGCAAGACGGTGGCGATCGTCGGCCCTTCCGGTGCGGGAAAATCGACGATCTCGCGGCTGCTTTATCGTTTCTACGATATTCAGGAGGGCGCCGTTACCATCGACGGGCAGGATATTCGCGACGTGACGCAAAAGAGCCTGCGCTCGATGATCGGCATGGTGCCGCAGGATACCGTGCTGTTCAACGACACCCTCGCCTACAATATCCGCTACGGTCGCCCCTCCGCCACCGACGAGGAGCTGAAGGCAGCGGCGGATGCAGCGCAGATCAGCGCCTTCATCGGCAAACTGCCGGACGGTTACGCCACCATGGTCGGCGAACGGGGACTGAAGCTTTCGGGTGGCGAAAAGCAGCGCGTGGCGATTGCCCGGACCATTCTCAAGGCACCGCCGATCCTGATCCTCGACGAGGCGACCTCGGCGCTCGATACGCATACCGAGCAGGAAATCCAGAGCGCCCTCGACATCGTCTCGAAAAACCGCACCACGCTGGTCATCGCCCACCGCCTCTCCACGGTCATCCACGCGGACGAAATCATCGTGCTGAAGGAAGGACTGATCGCCGAGCGGGGAACGCATGCCTCGCTGATGGCGCATGATGGCCTCTACGCCTCGATGTGGAGCCGCCAGCGCGAGGCGATCCGCGCCGAAGAGATGCTGCGCCATGTTCGCGAAAGCGACGATCTCGGCGTCGTGGACCGCGGCGAACCGGCGCATTGACGGCATAAACTCGGCATAAACTCCGGGGGAACCGGGGTGGGAGACCCGCCGGGCCATTGCCGGGCGGGACGTTTGGCTGTAACCAGCAAGGCGAAGTTTGTCGCATGCCCGTATGGATCGTGTTGTATGAAGACCACATATGGAGGCGCAGACAAAAACCGGAGCAAGGAACCATATGAATCTGTTCGACACCATTCGCAACACCATCGTACCGATCCACAAGGAAGGTTATGTCTTCGTGGCGGCCTTCTTCGTCGCATCGCTGGTGCTCGGCTGGATCGCCGAACCGCTCTTCTGGGTCGGTCTCGTGCTGACGGCCTGGTGCGCCTATTTCTTCCGCGATCCCGAGCGTGTCACGCCGCAGGATGACGACCTCATCATCAGCCCGGCCGACGGCAAGGTTTCGGCCGTGCAGAGTGTCGTTCCGCCGCTGGAACTGGAACTCGGCAAGGAACCGATGGTTCGTATTTCGGTGTTCATGAACGTGTTCAACTGCCATGTGAACCGCGCGCCCGTGCGTGGCCGCATCGTCAATGTCGCTTACCGTCCCGGCCTCTTCCTCAATGCCGAAGTCGACAAGGCTTCGGAAGACAATGAGCGCAACGGCCTCGTCATCGAGACCTCGCATGGCAAGGTAGGTGTGGTGCAGATCGCCGGCATGGTCGCCCGCCGCATCGTCTGCTGGGTGAAGCCGAATGAACCTGTTGATGCCGGTGAGCGTTTCGGCCTTATCCGTTTCGGTTCGCGCCTCGATATCTTCCTTCCCGCAGGTTTCGAGCCGCGTGTATCGGTTGGCCAGACGGCAATCGCCGGTGAGACCGTGCTTGCCGAATTCGGCTCGGCCAAGGGTCCGGTCCTTAGCCGTCGCGGCTAAGGATAAACAGGAAGGGCATGCGCATGGAAACGCCGATTTCGGAGCCGCAGCAGAACGGAAAACAGGAGGGCCGCAGTGATAGCGGCCGTGGGCCGCGCCTGAGGGAAATTCCCTTTCGCCTCCTGGTGCCCAATCTGATCACCGTTCTCGCGATCTGCGCAGGCTTGAGCGGCGTACGCCTTGCCATCGAAGGCCGCTTTGAACTCGCCGTCGGTATGGTGCTCCTCGCCGCCTTTCTCGACGGCGTGGACGGGCGTGTTGCCCGCATGATGAAGGCGACCTCCAAATTCGGCGAGCAGATGGATTCGCTTGCCGATATCGTCAATTTCGGTGTCGCTCCTGCTCTCGTCGTCTATATCTATCTGCTCGATCAGGCGCGTTCGATTGGCTGGATCGGCGCCCTCATCTATGTCATTGCCGCCGGCCTGCGCCTGGCGCGCTTCAACGTCATGATCGAGCGGCCGGTAAAGGCGCCTTGGCAGAGCGAATTTTTTGTCGGCGTTCCGGCCCCGATGGGCGCGATGCTGGTGCTTCTGCCGGTCTATCTCGGCTTCCTCGGCGTGGAGCCGGACAAGCCCTTCGCTTACGTCGCCGCCGCCTACACCGTCCTGATCGGTTATCTTCTCATCAGCCGTCTGCCGGTCTGGTCGGGAAAGTCCAGTACCCGCATTCGCCGTGATCTGGTGCTGCCGATGATCCTCGTCGTCGTGCTCTATGTGGCGATGCTGATGAGCTTCACCTGGGAAGTTCTGGTTCTGACGGTCGCCGCCTATCTCGTCTTCATTCCCATCAGCGCCCGCCTCTGGCATCGCCGCTACGGTACGCTGACCATCGAGGAAGACGCGCATGACGATGCCAATGGCGGCAACGGCCTCGATCGCGGCATTTAAAACCGCAGGTTTATTTTTTGCCAGACAAGCCGGTGCAGGATGTGACGCAAAATGTCGCAGCCTGAAAAACCGTCTTCGTCTCTTTCGCCTCGAATCCGTCAAGATTAGCCTCGAAAGAAGGGGCTCACACGCATCGCAAAGGCGATTGGCGTGAATTGTGGAGAGAGAGAAATGACGAACGAGACGAAGGCACAGCCGCAGGCGAAGCCCGACCTCAAGAGCCACTACCGCCCGCTCGGACTGAAGGCCGTTGCTGCCGCAGCCCTGATGCTGAAGCGTAAGCCCACCGCCAAAACCGCCTGAAAACATTCATTTTTCTGATATCAGCGGATATTGGGGATTTTCCGGAAAACGGAGAAATCCTGACGGAAGATCAACAATCGCGCGGCGCCTTTTGCAGGCGCCGTTTTTGTTTCTTGCACCCCGCGATATTGTCGATCGCAAACTATTCATAGAAATGGCCGACTTCCGTAACGAAGCCGCAACGAAACTGCAGTACAAAGCCCGCCTTCGACAAGAAGGCTATACGAGCGCCAACGTATAGATTAGTGAATACAAAAGAACTTTTCTATTCCGCATTTTTTCCACAACAATGCATAAGCTGGCCTTCGAATTCGCGGATACGCGAATGACGAATATTCGGCGTTGAGGAAAGACTGGGGAGACGGGCCAGGGGGGCTTGGGACGGCCATGCAGGATAAAATCCTTCTGATTGAAGATTCCGTTGCGCTTTCCATGCTGCTGAGGACGCGGCTTTCGGATGAAACGGAAGCCGAGGTCGTCCATTGCGCCAGCATGGCCGAGGCCGATGCCCTGATGCAGGCCAATAATTTCACGCTGGCGCTGACGGGTCTCAACCTGCCCGATGCGCCCAAGGGGGAAATTCTGACGCTTCTATCCGAGCGCAAGGTGCCGGCCATCGTCTTCACTGCAACGGTGGATGAGGAAGCGCGCAAGCGTTATGCCGAAAAGAAGATCATCGACTATATCGTCAAGGACGGCCATCGCACCGTCGATGCCGTGGTCAAGACGGTCGACCGGATTATGACCAACAAGCGTTTTTCCGTTCTGGTGGTCGATGATGCGCGCACCGCACGCTCCGGCCTCGTGGAAATTCTGGAGCGGCAGAATTTCAAGGTCAGCGAAGCCCATTCGGGCAACCGGGCGCTGGAAATCCTCTCGCAGGACCCGTCAATCCAGCTCGTCATTACCGATTACCACATGCCGGATATGGACGGTTATGAACTGACACGGCGCATCCGCGACAGCAGGTCCTCCGAAGACCTGCGGGTGATCGGCATATCCTCCTCCACGGACCGCCTGCTTTCGGCAAGCTTCCTCAAGGCCGGCGCGTCGGATTTCGTCTACCGCCCCTTCGTACCGGAAGAATTGCAGTGCCGCATCGACAACAATATCGAGACACTGAAGCAGCTCAAGCGCCTGCGTGAACTGGCCGAACGGGACCACCTCACCGGCCTGCCCAATCGCCGCTCCTTCTTCGAGCGCACGCGCGCGCTGATGGATGTCATCAATGACAATGACGAGAGCGGCGCAGTCGCCATTCTCGACATTGACCATTTCAAGAAGATCAACGACACGCTAGGGCACGATGCCGGCGACAGGGCGCTGAAGAAGCTGGCTGAACTGCTGCAGGGCATGTGCGACGAGCAACGCCATATTCCCGCCCGCCTCGGCGGTGAGGAATTTGCCGTGTTCCTGCGAGGGCTGGATGCGCGGGCTGCCTATGCCTTCTGCGAGGAACTGCGCGAACAGGTGGAAAAGAACGGCCGGCAGCTGAGCGGCAGCAGCCTGGCACTGACAATTTCACTCGGTGTCGTGGAGATCGAAAAGGGCGAGCCCTTCGACAACCAGCTGAATGCGGCGGATCAGTTGCTCTATCTCGCCAAGGCGAATGGCCGCAACCGCGTTTATTCCGACATCATGATCCAGGAAGGCCTGCAGAAAATCGGGCTGAACGGCTGAAGGCCGCGGCAACGCTCAGCTCTAGTCTCTAGGCACAAAAAACGCCTCAAAACAGCGACATCTGCCCGTCATCCTTCGCCGGCCTGACCTTCGCCAGCGGCGCGCTTTCCGGCACCGGATCGATGAGATCGGCCCCGACATTGGCGACCTTGTTGACCTTGTCCGAGACCGGAATCATCTCGAAGAAATCACCCTGAACCGGTCGCATCAGATCAGCGACCTCGCGTGGCTCCTGGGTCTTGCAGTCCAGCCAGCGGCTGAAATCCTCCGGCGCAATGACAACGGGCATACGATCGTGAATACGGCCGATCGCGGCATTGGCGGCGGTGGTGAGGATCGCGCCGGTATCGACCTCCGAGCCGTCGGCAGAAGACCAGGTTTCCATGAGGCCGGCGAAAGCAACGATGCCGCCGTTTTTCGGGCGGATAAAATAGGGCTGGGCTTTGCCGCCCTCCTCCTTTGGCGGGCGTCGCCATTCGTAAAAGCCGGTTGCCGGGATGAGCACGCGGCGATGGCGCATGGCGGCTCGGAAGGAGGCCTTGCCGATTGCGGTTTCGGAACGGGCATTGATGAGCAGCGGAAAGTCCTTCGGATCCTTCACCCAGCCCGGCATGAAACCCCAGCGCACCAGCACGGCCCGGCGGTTGGGCAGGTTGCTGCCGCGCTCCTGCTGCTCGCCTTCCATGACGACCAGAATGGGTTGGGTCGGCGCGATGTTGAAACGGGCGGGAAAATCCTCAAGGCCGATCAGATCGAGATAATCGGCGATCTCTTCCGGCGTTGCCTTTAGCACGAAACGTCCGCACATGGCCTTCTCCTCAACCCCTTGGTCCGAACAGGATGATGGCGGTGCCGGCAAGGCAGACGACACCGCCGGCAATATCCCACCTGTCCGGTGCATGGCCTTCCACGCCCCAGAGCCAGAACAGCGAGGCGGCAATATAGATCCCGCCATAGGCGGCATAGGCCCTGCCCGCCGCCTCCGTCGCAACCAGCGTCAGAAGCCACGCAAAAGCGGCCAGCGCCACCATGCCGGGCAGCAATATCCAGCCGGTCTTGCCGAGTTTCAGCCAGGCCCAGAAGGAAAAACAGCCGGCGATTTCGGCAACGGCCGCCAGAACATAGATAAGATAGACCTTCATTCCACCGTCTTTAGCATGCACAATCGCACCCGTTCCGGACTATAACCATCGGCGCGGAAACCGGAATCGATTTTTCCGAGTGACGACCACTATAGACAGGCCGGAAACGGCCGAAACAAGCGAAACCATTCATGACCCTTCGTATCAAGCCCCGTGCCGCCTCCTCCGCCATCGTCAGGAATGGAGACCGGCTGCTTCTGGTGCGCCGTATCAACCCGCCCTCCAAGGACATGTTCGCCTTTCCCGGCGGACGGGCCGAAGAAGGGGAAACTCCGGACGAGACGGCATTGCGCGAGCTGCACGAGGAAACCGGTATCATCGCCCGCAGGCCGCAGCTTTTCGCGACCTACGATCTTCCCACCCGTGACGCTAAAGGCGTGCTGACGAGCCACTATTTCCTATCAGTCTTCACCGTGGAAACAGATGCAGATCCGCTGGTGACAGTGGGTGATGATGCGGCGGATGCGGGCTGGTACACCTTGGCGGAGATTCGCCTTCTGCCGGCGCCCGAAAGCGTTGTCGAATGTGCCGAGCGCCTGCTTGCATGATTGCCAGCCAGCCAGAATCGCTATTATCTAGGACCGACCCGCCCGCCGGATGGTCACGAGCCAACAGTTCACGAGTATGTGTGGGGCAGAATAGAATTTTGATACGACCAACCATCTTCCTGTCTCTTTTTCTGACAATGCTTGCCATATCAGGGCAAGAAGGCGTCGCTTATGCGCAGCCCTCAAAATCCGTTTCCGAGGCACGTCCTGCGGAAGCGGCGCCGCCCAAACCTGCCCCTTATGACGACAAGCTGGCGCGGCTTTCGGAAATATTGGGCGCGGTGCAATATCTGAGAACGCTGTGTCCCTCTTCCGGGCCGGAGGACTGGCGCAAATCGATGAGCGCCCTTCTGGCTGCGGACACGGCGAGCGAACCCGAACGACGCCAGCGCATGACGGCTGCATTCAACCGTGGATACCGCTCCTTTGCAGCCATCCACACCAGTTGCACACGCGCCGCCATCATGGCAGAAGAGAACTACCGTAACGAAGGGGCAACACTCGCGCAGGAAATCGCGTCCAGGTTCGGAAATTAAAGGTTTATTAACCTCTTTTCGCCGCAGCCCGTGCCGTTTTGATAAAAGGCTGCTAGTGTTGTTAACAGGGTGGTAAGGACTTGCCCGCCCTGTCGAGGATGAAAAATGCAGACGAGCCGTAACGAAATCGACGATATGATCGTGCATGAAAAGATGCAGGTCGCTCTGGAACACCAGAACGAGGCATGGGCTGACGGCATGGCCGACGGCATCGAGCCTGAGATCATCGCCGATGCCGCGATCGCTCTGGCCATGCGTGAAACCATCCGTATCCACGGCGAGGCCGGCGCGGAAGCAATGCTGGAATCGCTGCGCCAGCGTATGCTTCAGGGCGAATTTTCGCCGCAGCGGATCATACAGTAAAGCCGGAGTCTATCATGTCTTGCCTGAGCAAGGGGCTTTTGCGCTCTTCCGCCCTGCTGTCCATCCTGCTTGCGCTCACCGCCGGCCCTATAGGCCTGCCTGAAAAAGCCTTTGCCCTTTCCGAGCTGAAGCCGGCGCAGAAGGGTGAAAGCGAACCGCAGGCACAAAACGGCGAACAGCCGCAGCAGGCACAGCCTGCGGAGCCCGACGAAGTCGAAGGCGATTCGGATGGCATTCCCCTGCCCGACCCGCTGGTCGACCGTTCCGCCGGCAAAGCGAACCAGCAATCCGCCAAGCCCGACACGACGCCGGAAATGTCTGTTGTCATCGAGCACGATATTTCCAAGGCGCCCGAGCCCGTGCGCAAGCTGCGCCAGCAGATCATAGATGCCGCCGCATCAGGCGATATCGAGAAACTGCGGCCTTTCATCGTTGCCGGACAGAATCAGTTCCGCATCGACGGCAGTGACAGCGAAGACCCGATCGCGGCATTGAAAAGCTATTCCGGTGATCCTGATGGCCTGGAAGTGCTGGCGATCATCATCGACCTGCTCTCAACAGGCTATGCCCATATCGATGCCGGCACGCCCGACGAAGCCTATGTCTTCCCTTATTTCGCCGGGAAACCGCTGAATACGCTGACTGCACCGGAAAAAGTGGAGCTGCTGCGCATCATCACGGCGGGCGATCTGGCGGACATGCAGGAATATGGCAATTACAGCTTCTACCGCATCGGCATTTCGCCCGATGGCAAATGGAAGTTCTTCACCGCCGGCGATTGATCGCATCCCGGCGCTTGCCGTTCTCGGGTAAAAATCCTAACTGTGCGAAATGAGCATCCCGGGAAAGTGCATCTGCATTTTGCCTGATATCGCGCAGTCTCGATGAACCGAATGGTGACGCCATGTCTTCCGCTTTTCTTGCCGACCGCCGCCTGATCCGGGTTTCCGGCACCGGCGCCGAAGAGTTTCTGAACAATCTGATCACGGCCGACATCGAAAATCTGCCGGAGGGCGAAACCCGTGCGTCGGCGCTTCTCACGCCGCAGGGCAAGATCCTGTTCGATTTCCTGATCTGGCGCGACGGTAGAGATTATCTTGTTGAAACGGGTGCCGCCGAACAGGATGCGCTGCTGCGCCGCCTGACCATGTACAAACTGCGCGCGCCCGTCGAGCTGAAAGCCGAGACCGTGGAAGGCATCGGCGTTTTCTGGGGGAACAGCGTGACGGAGGCAGGCGTGCGGGATGGCCGTTTCGCCAAGGCGGGTGTCGATCTCCGGCGTGTGCCCGGCGCATCTGCCTCTGGCGAGGCTGCGGCCTATGAGGCGCTGCGCGTCGAGCACGGCATTGCCGAATCCGGCCGGGATTATGCACTGCAGGACGCTTTTCCCCATGATGTGCTGATGGATGTGAATGACGGCGTTTCCTTCAAGAAGGGCTGCTTCGTTGGCCAGGAAGTCGTTTCCCGCATGAAACATCGCGGCACTGCAAGACGGCGCGTCGTGACCGTTTCGGCCGATGGCACGCTTCCCGCCAGCGGGACGGAGATTACCGCCAATGGAAAACCCGTCGGTGCACTGGGAACCGTCTACGGCAACAGGGCCCTTGCCATTGTGCGGACCGACCGCGTTGCCGATGCGCTTGCCGCCGGCACGCCGCTTCTTGCCGACAATGTCGCGGTAAGCGTGGCCCTGCCAGCGTGGAGCGGGCTTTCATTCCCGGCGGCCGATCCGGCGGCTCGGGCGGAGGACTAAGAGTGGCCCCCGCAAAAAGTCCGCGCGCCTGGCAGCGCATGCTGTCGGGACGACGGCTCGACCTGCTCGACCCTTCCCCGCTCGATGTGGAAATTGCCGACATTGCTCATGGCCTTGCCCGCGTCGCCCGCTGGAACGGCCAGACGCGCGGCGACCACGCCTTTACCGTCGCCCAGCATTGCCTCATCGTCGAGACCATTTTCTGCCGCATGTGCCCGGGTGCCACGCCTGACGAGATGCAGATGGCGCTTCTGCACGATGCGCCGGAATATGTGATCGGCGACATGATCTCGCCGTTCAAATCCGTGGTCGGCGGCGGTTACAAGACCGTGGAAAAGCGGCTGGAAGCCGCCGTGCATCTGCGTTTCGGCCTGCCACCGCATGCGTCCCGCGAGTTGAAGGATCGCATCAAGAAGGCCGACACAGTGGCCGCCTTTTTCGAAGCGACCGAGCTTGCCGGTTTTTCCACCGCCGAGGCGCAGAAATTCTTCGGCCTGCCGCGCGGCATCACCCGCGATATGTTCGATATCATCCCCCTTCCCTCGACGGAGGCGCAAAGACTGTTCATCGCCCGCTTCGAGGCAATCGAGACGCTGCGCGTGACCAGAACCGGGGGCGCAGTATGACCTGTATCGTCGTATCGCCGCTGTCGCGGATCGCCGAAATGGCCGTAAAGCACAAGGCCCGCGAAATGGTGACGCTGATTGCCAAGGAGCAGAGCTTTCACCGCCCGGCCGTCGTCGCCGCCGAGCGGCATCTGACACTTGCCATGAACGATATCGCCTTCAAGGGCACCGGCGATCTCATTGCACCCGATGATGCGCATGTGTTGAAGCTGATCGATTTTGCGGGGGAATGGGATCAGTCCGCGCCGCTGCTCATCCATTGCTGGATGGGGATCTCGCGCTCGCCGGCCGCCGCTGTCATCGCCGCACTCAGCCTTTATCCTGATCAGGACGAGACTGAGCTTGCGCAACGCCTGCGCACCGTTTCACCCTATGTCACGCCCAATTCCCGCATCATCGCCATCGGCGACCGGCTGCTGGGTCGCGAGGGTAGGCTTGTCAAAGCGATCAAGGCGATCGGCCGCGGGGCGGATACCGATGGCAACGTGCCTTTCGTGCTGCCGCTTGCCGGCTGAGGCCCGATTTTGGGCGGAACCGCTGCGGCACCCATTCGTTACCAAATCTGAACGGCAATAGAATCACGGGATAATTCATGGAACAACAGGCAACCGATATCCTCGTCGCATCGCAGACAGCCGTGCGGCAGGCGAGCGCGCTGGCGGTGCAATATTCCTTTTCGGTCATTGGTGCGCTGCTGCTGCTGATCATTGGCTGGCTGGCCGCCGCCTTCCTGCAACGCTGGGCGTTTCAGGGCCTGTCACGCATTCGCGGTTTCGATGCAACGCTCGCCGGTTTCTTCGCGGGCGGCATCCGTTACGTCGTGCTCATTCTGGTCATCGTTATGGTGCTTGGCCAGTTCGGGGTGCAGACGGCCTCGATTCTCGCCGCCCTCGGCGCTGCCGGCCTCGCCATCGGTCTTGCGCTACAAGGCACGCTGCAGAACATCGCCGCCGGCATCATGTTGCTTGTGTTGCGCCCTTTCCGGGTTGGCGAATATATCGAGACCAGCACGGTCAGCGGCACGATCATCGAAATCGGGCTTTTCGCCACCGAACTCAAGACCAGTGACGGACTTTACCGGCTTGCGCCGAATTCCACACTCTGGAACGTGCCTATCACCAATTACAGCCGCTTTCCTTCACGCCGCCACGAACTCAGCCTGACTGTCAAGAACGACGAGGATATGGCTGCCGCGCAGGATATGCTGATGACCGTGGTGCGCTCGGAAAGTCGTATCCTGCTCGACCCCGCCCCGGTCACATTCGTGGATTCCGTTACCGCCGACAGCGCCACCGTTAAATTGCGGTATTGGGTGCGCAGCGACAACTATTTCGTAACGACGCGCGACGTGACAAAAGCCATGCGGCTCGCTTTTGACGAACGCAAGGCCGAGGTAAACGCACAGCCTGCCTGAGGCCTGACGGTTAATCCTGCCCGCATATTTTAAGCGCGGTGGCTGAACAGCCATCGCGTTTTTCATGACCCGACGTCAACACCCACCCTTGCATCCTGCCAAAGACGCCTCTATAGGTCGAAATGTAATGTTATTACGTTACTTGTTTTTGATCGCAGACTGAAGAGGGCCGAAACAATGCAGAAGACACTGACCCGCGTCACCGGCGCGCTCGCACTTGGTTCCATGCTGGTGGCGGCTGCCGCGGCAACGGCTGCCGGCGGCGACAAACCCGCTGCCCACAGCCATAACCATGGTCATGACCACAGCCAGATGACCGAGGCTGAAAAGCAGATTTACAAGGGATATTTCGAAGATGCGCAGGTAAAGCCGCGCCCGCTGACGGACTGGGAAGGCGACTGGCAGTCGGTCTATCCTTACCTGCTGAACGGTTCGCTGGATTCCGTCATGGCTGAAAAGGCAGCTCATGGCGACAAGACCGCCGCAGAATACCGCGCCTATTACGAAATCGGCTACAAGACCGATGTCAACCGCATCGTGATCGCGCCCGACAGCGTTACCTTTTATAAGGAAGGCAAGCCGACCAAGGGCACCTATGTCAGCGACGGCCAGGAGATTTTAACCTACAAGAAGGGCAACCGCGGCGTTCGTTACATCTTCAAGAAAACCGCCGGCGACGAGGCCGCACCGCAGTTCATCCAGTTTAGCGACCACACCATCGCACCGAAGAAGGCCGGACATTATCATCTTTATTGGGGCAACGACCGCAAGGCGCTTATGGACGAAGTCACCAATTGGCCGACCTATTACCCCTTCCTAATGGACGGCGCTGACATCGTTGAGGAAATGGCGGCGCATTAATTTTGCACCCCATGGTCAGCATGGGTGTTTTTTGCGCCCGTGCTGCATCTCTCACTGCCCCATGGTCGAACGATGGGCCCAGCCGGTCATGCGCTTTTCAAGCCAGGCCATGACCGCATACATGGCAATACCCTCCACCGCGAGCATCAGCAGGCCTGCAAAGACCAGCGGCACGTTAAACTGGCTCTGCGCCGAACTCATCATATTGCCGAGGCCGTAATTGGAGGCGACGGTTTCCGAGACGACCGAGCCGACGAAGGCGAGCGTGATGGCGATTTTCAGCGACCCGAAGAAATAGGGCATGGATCGCGGAATGCCGACCTTCAGCATGATGTCCATCTTCTTTGCGCCGAGTGCGCGCAACACGTCTTCGGTCTCCGGCTCGATGGTGGCGAGCCCGGTGGCGACATTGACGACGATGGGAAAGAAGGAAATCAGGAAGGCGGTCAGAACGGCGGGAACGGTGCCGATGCCGAACCAGATGACGAGGATGGGCACCAGCGCCACCTTCGGAATGGCGTTAAAACCGATCATCAGCGGATAAAGACCCGCATAGATGGTCTTCGACCAGCCGATGAACAGGCCGATAGCGAGACCGGCGGCGACGGCAATGGCAAAACCCAGTGTCGTGGTGTAGAGCGTCTGCAACGAATTTTTCCAGATCGGCGACCAATATTGCACGATGACCTGCCCGACCCTGATCGGCGACGGCAGAATAGTTGGCGGCATTTTCAACGCATAAACGAGCAGTTCCCACAATGCGAAAAGCGCCAGCGTATAAAGCCATGGCGCAGCCTTCACCCAGTTGACCCGCTCAATCAGCGGCTTGCGCGGTTCGGCCGCCACAGAGCTTTCCATGATCGCGCTCATGCCGCCACCCTCGCCTGCGCGATTTCGCCATGCAGTTCCTGCACCATGTCGTTGAAACCCTTGTCATACATGATATCGAGCTGGCGCGGACGGGCGAACGGCACGCGGTGTTCCGCCAACACCCGGCCGGGCCTTGCGCTCATGACGAAAATCTTGTCCGCCAGAAAGGTCGCTTCGCGCAGATCATGGGTCACGAGAATGATGGTGACGCGCTGCGCGGCATGCAGATCGCGGATGACGCACCACAGCTCTTCGCGGGTGAAGGCATCGAGCGCGCCGAAAGGCTCGTCAAGCATCAGAAGTTCCGGTTCGTGGATCAGGGCCCGGCAGAGATTGGCGCGCTGCTGCATGCCGCCGGAAAGCTGCCAAGGGTATTTGGAGCCAAACCCCTTCAAGCCGACGATTTCCAGAAGACGCTCGGCTTTCGCGACATAGCTCGCCTTGTGGGCGCGCAGCCGGCGACGGTGTTTCTCAACGATTTCGAGCGGCAGCAGGATGTTTTCCAGCGTCGTGCGCCAGGGCAGCATCGTCGGGTTCTGAAACGCCATGCCGACGATGGAGACGGGTTCGGTGACCTGCCGTCCGGCGACGATGACATTGCCCCTCTGCGGAATATGCAGCCCTGTCACCAGCTTCATCAGCGTGGACTTACCGCAGCCCGACGGGCCGACGACCGCCGCGAATTCACCCTTGTCGACCGCCAGGTTCAGGCCGGAGACGGCAAGCGTGCCGGCAGAGCCGCCGTAACGCATGTCGACACTGTCTATTTCCACGAGATGTGACAACGAAGTCCCCTATGTCTTCGGCAGGAATGGGCGCTTACGGCCTTCGTTTTCCTGCCCATTTTCAAAGGCAGCGGCCGTACTCGGCATCGCCGCCAGTTTCTTCTCCCCGCCGGGGAGAAGGTGGCCCGAAAGGTTAGATGAGGGGCAACGGCAGAGACGTCAGGAGAGCTTGCCCCCTCATCCCGCTGCCGCGGACTTCTCCCCGGCGGGGAGAAGAAGCAGGCCGCACCCACTCGCGCTACAATCCTCTTCAGGGAAGCATGCGTTCTTCCTTGGGCGGCAGGTAGGCCGCATCGAAGACCTGCTCGGCCTTGACGTTGCCCTTCAGGCCCATGGAAACCTTGAGTGTATCCAGAGAGGCGGCAAGCCGGGCCGGATCGACGCCGCCCATGCCGTTCTCCACCACGTAGGGCGTCTTGATATTCATGCTGTTGGCCATGTTGAGGCGTTCCAGCTCGATGGCGCTGTCGAGCGTCTCGTTGCGCTTCAACACCGCCGCCACGCCCTCTTCCGGCGTCTTGACCGAGTCGGCAAAGCCCTTGGCCAGTGCTTTCAGGAAACCCTTGACGGCTTCAGGATTTTTCTCAGCAAAATCAGTATTTACCAGCACCGCATTGCCATAGAGATTCAAGCCGTGCTCGGCCATCAGAATGGTCGAGATATCGTCATCGGCAATGCCCTGTTTCTTGAGATTGAGAATGACGGAAAAGGCAAAACCGAAAACGGCATCGACATCGCCCTTGGCGAGCATCGGTTCACGCACGGGAAAACCGATCGATTCGATCTTGATCTTGCTGTCATCGAGGCCCGCCACCTGCTTGAAGGCCGGCCATTGCGCGAAGGCGCCATCCGGCGGCGGTGCGCCGAGCTTCTTGCCTTCCAGCGATTTCGGATCGCCGGTGACGCCGAGCGATTTGCGGCCGACCACCGCGAAAGTCGGGCGCTCATAGACCATATAAACGGCCTTGATCTTCTGGCTCGGATCCTCGTCGAGGAACTTCATCACCGAGTTGATATCGCCAAAACCCATCTGATAGGCACCGGTCGCAACACGCGGGATCGCCTCGACCGAGCCGTTGCCGCTGTCGATGGTGACATCGAGGCCTTCGGCCTTGAAGTAGCCCTTGTCGAGCGCCAGCAGGAAACCGGCGGCCGGTCCCTCGAATTTCCAGTCGAGCGTGAATTTCACCGGCGTTTCAGCATAAGCACCCGTCGCCGGCAGCGAAAAGCCAGCGACCGCACCGATCGCGGCAATCGCCAACGTTCTGGACAACAACCTGCGCGTTAAAATCATCTATTCCCCCTGATGGTTTTGCTTGATTGGTTGCATAAGACCCAATTCCAACCCTCAAGGCAAGATAAAATTGCATACAAAATAGCCGTTATTTTGTATGCTTATTTTATATGCATAGATGATCGATACACAGGCAAACTGCTGGCAATTCTGCCCATCCCGCGTGCAACGAAGGTGCGGAAATATCGTTCACACGGAGAACACATCGTTCTCATTTGCCGGGGTTGCGGATCAGGGGCAGCTTGGGACAAATAGGGCCACAAACAGCAGGCGAAACGGCGGGACGGCGACATGAATTCTGCACTTGGCATACACCACATCACCATGATCACCCGGAAGGTGCAGGCGAATGTGGATTTTTACGCCGGCTTTCTGGGGCTGCGGCTGGTCAAGCGCACGGCCGGCTTCGAAGACGCCATGCAGCTGCACCTGCTTTACGGCGACGATATTGGCTCTCCCGGCTCGCTATTGACCTTTCTGGTCTGGGAAGATGGCGGCCAGGGCCGCGTCGGTTACGGGCAGACGCTGGAAATTTCCGTGGCGATCGATCCCGCGGCGATCGGATTCTGGCTGACACGGGCGCTGAAATTCGGCCTGCGCGCCGAGGGACCGTCGGATGAATTCGGCGCGCCCGTCATTCGGTTGAAAGACCCTGATGGCCTGATTGTCAAGCTGGTCGGCACCCATGCCTTTGCCGATGCGACGCCGCATGTGACGGCCGATATCTCCGCCGAAGACGCCATTTGCCGAATCTATGGCGCAACCATGCTGAGCGAGGTGCCGGAAGAAACCGTGGCGTTTCTGGAAAAACACTTCGGTTACCGGCAGGAAAGCCAGGCGGGCGCGATCCGCCGGCTCGTTTCCGATAGCGGCGACATCATCGATGTGCGCGACGCGACCGGCTTCTGGTCCAGCGCGCCCGGCACCGGCACAGTCGACCACATCGCCTTCCGTGCGAAGGACATGGATGAGCTGAACACGGTTCTCACCGGCTTGAAATCGCTGAATTCCAGCACCACCAATGCCCATGACCGGAAATATTTCCACTCGCTCTACGTCCGCGAACCGGGCGGCGTGCTGATTGAAATGGCGACCGATGCGCCCGGCATGACGGTGGACGAGCCGCTGGCGACGCTTGGCGAAGAACTGTTCATTCCACCGCTGTTCATGAAGGATGAAGCGGATGTACGCGTTGCCCTGCCGCAATTTGCGATGCCGGGCGAAGAGCGGATCGTTTATCGCGACCTGCCCTTCGTGCACCGTTTCTACACGCCGGAGGAGCCTGACGGCAGCACCATCATCCTGCTGCACGGTTCCGGCGGCAGCGAAACGAGCCTGATGCCGCTGGCGCACCGGGCGGCCCCCGGCGCTACCCTTCTCGGCGTGCGCGGACGCAGCACGGAAGAAGACATCGCCCGCTGGTTCCGGCGCTTCCCCGATTTCAGCTTCGACCAGAAGGATATCCTCTTGGAAGCGGAGGCCTTTGCCGCCTTCGTGGAAGGGGCAATCCGCGCCTATGGTCTCGATCGCTCGAAACTGCGGTTCATCGGCCATTCCAATGGCGCGAACTTCTATGCGGCCTTTGCCGCGCTTTATCCGGAGCTTGCCGGCGACGCCCTGCTCTACCGCCCGATGCCGGTTCTTGAAACATGGCCGCAGAGCGATCTTTCCGGCCGCAATTTCGTGCTCGTTGCGGGAGAACGCGACAAATACCGCGACGGGGCAAGCGAGCTGCAAGGCAGACTTACGGCAAGCGGCGCGAGGGCTGAGGTGGAAACGGTCGAGGATGGACACGAATTGGGGCTTCCCGATCTCGAAGCAGCACGGCGCTGGCTGTCGGATGCGTCCTGATACGAGGCGGTTCGGGTGTCACCCACGAGTGGCACTCGCTCGCTCTCCCCGTTACCCACACCTCCATCAACCGGGCCTTGCA
Source organism: Agrobacterium fabrum str. C58 (assembly GCF_000092025.1). Lineage (NCBI taxonomy): Bacteria > Pseudomonadati > Pseudomonadota > Alphaproteobacteria > Hyphomicrobiales > Rhizobiaceae > Agrobacterium > Agrobacterium fabrum. The sequence continues at coordinate 1,038,108 of NC_003062.2, read as the reverse complement.
TAAATTCACCAAAAGGGCTTTAAAAACAGCTTCGTAATTGGAGAGTCCGTTTGGAAATCCCGCTGTTTATCCTTGCCCTCGTCGCGGCCTTCATCTACACGCTGGTCGCGAGCATCCGCAACTCAGGCCGAATCAAGTCTCTGGAACGGGAGGTTCACAGCCTCAAGCGGCTGATGGCCGCGGGTGTGGTCGCTCCGGCGATGACGCAGGCAGAGGGCGCGGAAGCAGCGGAAAAACCGGATTTCTCAGCGGAAGCGGAAAGCGAAGCCGCACCGGAAGCAACAGCCTTCCAAGCTGAAGAAGCATCCGAGCCCGGCGAAACGGTAGCCACGGCAGCACCGGAAGAAGTCGCACGCGAAGAAGCACAGCCTGCGCCTGCCGCGGCGATTGTCGAAACACCGGCAGCGAAGGAGAGCTTTGAAAGCCTGCTCGGCGCCCGTTGGGCGGTCTGGGCGGGTGGTCTGGCGCTGGCGCTTGGCGGCATTTTCCTCGTCAAATATTCAATCGAATCGGGGCTCTTGAGCCCGGCGGTCAGGCTTTCGCTCGCCGCCATTTTCGGTCTCGTTCTCGGGCTTGCCGGCGAGGCGATCCGCCGCAAGGCGGTGCCGGGCATTGCCACCGCTTATTCCAACGCGATGATACCGGGCGTGCTGACGGCAGCCGGCGCGTTGACGCTGTTCGGCGTGGTCTACGCGGCCTATGGCATTTACGATTATATCGGATCTGGAACGGCTTTCATCCTGCTTGGGCTTGTCGCCTTTGCCACCATCGGACTATCGCTTCTGCACGGACAGGCGCTGGCCGGTCTCGGCCTTCTCGGTTCGATGCTGACTCCGGCGCTGATTTCCAGCGAAAAGCCAAATATCTGGGCGCTTTTCGTGTTCCTGACGATCTCGTGGCTGGCGACCGCAGCGGCAGCGCGCCGGCAGGGCTGGACGGTGGTTCCATCGCTTGCCAATGCCGGCATCGGTCTCTGGGCGCTGGGTTATATCGGTTTTTCCGATACGATCAGTGCCGAACCGCCGACGCTTGCCCTGCTCGTCATGTTGGCCGGCACGATCTTCCTGTGGCCCGGAAAGCAACTCGACACTCCGCCTGCGCAAGTTGCCGAAACAGCAGCTTCCGAGCGGCGCGCGGTCCGCATCATGCGGCTTCTGCTGCGCCCGTCGCTCGCCATCAATCTCACGGTATCCATGGCCGTGATCCTGCCGGCCATCGGCTTCCTCTTTGCCGAGGGCAGCGTCGACACCCATCCGGCCCTGATCGTTTCGGCGCTCATCGCTGCACTTGCCGCCCTTGGCGCCGCCCGCCACTATGCTGTCTGGCCCGCGATCATCGCCGCGCTCGGCGCCCAGACGGCGGTGTCGCTGATGTCACGGCAGGGCATCGACTTCATTGGTCTCATCAATGATACCGGCGTGACGCTACCGCCCGTCGGAACAGGCTACACCGCGGAAATCGCCATGGCGCTCGGCCTCGGCGTGATCCTGGTGCTGTGTGCCTTCTCCTTCCTCAAACGCAAGGGCGCCGAAGATGCGGATTTCGCCCAGCTCTGGGCCGGTATCGCAGCACTTTTCCCGGTCTGGCTCGCCACGGCAAGCTTCGTCGAATATGGCAATCTCGGCCGAGACTGGCTGCACGCGGCCTATGGCCTCGGGCTTGGCTTCGTGCTGCTTGCAGGTGCCGAATGGCTGCACCGGCAGAACGATGAGGCCTATCGCAAACCGCTCAACATTCTCGTGCTGGGTTCCTTTGCCGCCTTCGCGCTCAGCCTGCACACGCTGACGGAAGGGCTTGTGACAACCGTTCTGCTTTCCGTCATCGGCTTTGCCTATGTGCTGGCCAGCCGTTACCGCAAGTGGGAGGTGCTGCCCTGGGTGATGGCGGTGGCCAGCGTTGCCGTTCTCGGCCGCATCGCCTGGGAACCCACCATCGTCGGGCCACAGAACCTTGGCACCACGCCGGTCTTCAACGCGCTTCTGCCGGGTTATGGCATTCCGGCACTGTTGGCCGTCGCCTCTGCCTGGCTGCTGCGTGATTGGCCGGGAGTAAGGGCCAAGAACTTCCTGCAGGCGATTGCCAGCGTCATGGGTCTTCTGGCAGTCGCCATCCTCATCCGCCACGCGATGAATGGCGGCACACTTGACAACAGCGTGCCGACGCTCGGCGAACAGTCGATCTACACGCTGCTGACCATCGGTTTTTCTGGCGTGCTGATGACGCTCGATCTCAAAAGCCCTAGCCCCGTCTTCCGTTACGGCTCGATGATTGCCGGCGTGATCGCCGTCATCAACGTGCTGACGATGCATTTCTTCACGCTCAATCCCTATTTCACCGGCGAAAATACCGGTCGCATCCCGGTCCTCAACCTGCTGCTGATCGGTTACCTGTTGCCGGCGCTCGCTTATGGTGGCCTTGCCTATTATGCGCGGGGAAAACGTCCGCCGCCCTATGTCAGCATGCTGGCGGTGGCGGGTGCAGCACTCGGCTTCGCCTGGGCCACACTTTCGGTGCGCCGTTTCTGGCAGGGTGAAAACATTGCCGACTGGAAAGGCTTTATGCAGGGCGAGACCTACAGCTATTCGGTGGTCTGGCTGCTGATCGGCGTGCTGCTGCTCGTGCTCGGTTCGCGCTTTAATGCCCGCAGCCTGCGTCTGGCATCGGCCGCCTTCGTGCTGATCTCGGTTGCCAAAGCCTTCCTCATCGACATGAGCAACCTTGAAGGTGTGCTGAGAGCCCTGTCCTTCATCGGCCTCGGTGCGGTGCTGATCGGCATCGGCCTGTTCTACCAGAAAATCCTGACCCGGAAGCCGCAGGCATGATCGCGGCCGAGGCTTTCGCACCCCATGCGGCGCTTGCGCAGGACCTGATACCGCACGCCGCCGATACCGGCGACGGCTCGCACGACCTTGCCCATATTCACCGCGTCTTCCGCAACGCCATGCGCATCCATGCGGGCGAAGGCGGCGATGGCAATGTGCTGGCGGCAAGCGTGCTGCTGCATGATTGCGTGGCGGTGGAGAAGAACTCGCCCTTGCGGGCACAGGCCTCAAGGCTTGCGGCGGAAAAAGCATCAGGCATTCTGGCGGGGCTCGGCTGGCAGAAGCAGGATATCGATGCCGCCGCGCATGCCATCACCACCCACAGCTTTTCCGCCAATATCGAGCCGCAGACACTGGAGGCAAAAATCCTTCAGGATGCCGACCGGCTGGATGCCATCGGCATGGTGGGGGCGGCCCGCTGCTTTTATATTGCCGGGCGCATGGGCTCGGCGCTTTACGATCCGGCCGATCCGCTGGCGAAGGAGCGACCGCTTGATGATCGCGCCTTTGCCATCGACCATTTCGAAACCAAGCTATTCAAACTGGCCGATGGCTTCCGCACCGAAACCGGGCGGCAGATGGCCAAAGCCCGCCATGAGCGGCTGAAACAGGTGCTCGACCTGTTTCTCGACGAGATTTGAGGATATCGAAGATGCTTGTGACCGAACTCAACATCTATCCGCTGAAGAGCGCGCGCGGCATTGCGCTTAAGGAAAGCGCCGTTTCGGCCGAAGGCCTGCCGGGAGACCGCCGCGCCATGCTGACCGACCCTTCCGGCCATTTCATCACCCAGCGCGAGTTGCCCGCCATCGCCACCGTGCTGGCGCGGCATGAGGATGGCGGCATGGCGCTTTCGCGCGAGAGGAGCGGCGAGATTTTCGCAAGACCCTCCGGGCAGCGTATGGATGTGGCGGTGTGGAAATCAATCGTCAGCGCCAATATCGCCGATGATGAAACCAACGACACACTCTCGGCCTGGCTTGGGCGCGAGGTGAAGCTGGTATTCTTTGACGATGCCGCAAAACGCATCGCAAGCCTTGAATGGACGGGCAATGAGACACCCGTCACCTTTGCGGATGGCTACCAGATCCTCGTCACCACCACCGCCTCGCTTGCCGCACTCAACGACAACATGCGCGGAAATGGCGAAGACGCCGTGGGCATGGAGCGGTTCCGGCCGAATATCGTGCTGGAGACGGAAGAGGCCTGGGCGGAGGACCGCTGGGCTGCCATCGAGATCGGCGGCATTCGTTTCGATCTCGTCAAACCCTGCGCCCGCTGCATCATGACCACGCAGGACCAGATGACCGGCTCCCGCGACGTGCCCTCCCCCATGAAAGCCATGGGCCGCATTCGCATGTCCGGCGACCGGCGCGTGCCGGGTCCACTGTTCGGCTGGAATGTGACGCCGCGCGGAGAAGGCAGGCTGTCCGTCGGCGATGTAGCAAGAGTGGTCGAGGAACGGCCGGAGGGCTGGGCGATCAAGCGGCGGTAGGCAGGCGGCTTGGTTCTAACGGGACCCGCAGCAGGCTTCATGTTCTCATAGATGGCACACCCTCTCTCCCTCATTCCTGTGCTCGTCACAGGAATCCAGCCGACGCGCGTCGGCGCGGCGGAGAGACTATTTTCAGCCCAAGGACTTGGGCTGGACGCGCCGATCTCCATCATTGTTTCACACCCGCAAATGCGATGCGGAGTCTCAAGTCACGGCTTCTTCGCCCCGACAATCAGAAAGATCGGGCGGCGATCCTCGTGCTTCAGTTCTGGCCGCTCGGCCATCAAAGCCGGATCAGGCCGTGGTTCCGCCAGCTGCGTCAGGGCAAAACCGGCAGACAGCAAGCCATTGAGAATGCCTGACACGGTGCGGTGATATTTGACTACATCATCCGCCATCCAGTTGGAGTGGCGCACGCCCTCGTTCTGGTAGTTGTCGAGCGGCCAGTGCAGGATTTCGCCACCCTCGCCATAAAACCAGTCCTGTTTTTCCAGCGCCGTGAAGACCGGATGCTCAATGGAAAACACGAAATCGCCGCCCGCCTTCAGCACAGCGAAAATCTTTGCGAATGCCGCGTCGAGATCACGGACGTAGTGGAGCGCGAGCGAACTCAGCACCACATCGAAACTCTCCCGCGGAAAATCGATGTCTTCGATCGCCGCCCGGCGATAATCGATGCCCGGCCCGCCATTGATTTCGGCAGCGCGGCGCAGCATGTTTTCCGAGAGATCGACGCCGACAATGCGGGCCGCCCCCTGCTCCGCCGCATAACGACAATGCCAGCCGAAACCGCAACCGAGATCGAGAAAAGACCTGCCTTTCAGGTCCGGCAACATGGCGCGCAGCTCATGCCATTCGCCGGCCTGGCGCAAACCCTCGATGGAACGCGGCATGGCGCTATAACGTTCGAAAAATCCTGCGTCGTCGTAGATATTCTGTTTCATCGTCGTCGCTCCGACCGTATTCCATCAATGCCATGAATAATGGCCGTCAAGAAAAGTCGCTAGTGGGACAGCCTGACAAAAGATAATATTCATCCCATCATAGAGGAATCCGCAGCAAGCCATGGCCCTTTTTTTTGGGTGCGCGCTGCGATGGGGGAATGTTCATGTCGCAAGCCACACGCCAGACCATGCCCTGGCTGATCATCGCAGCCGGGTCGCTGATTGCGGTCATGACCTTCGGTCCCCGTTCGGCCATGGGGTTCTTCCAGTTACCGATGCTTGCCGATACCGGCTGGGATCGTTCCACCTTCGGTCTTGCCATGGCTTTGCAGAACCTGTTCTGGGGTCTTGGCCAGCCGTTCTTCGGCGCGATTGCGGATAAATACGGCACGGGCCGCGTGCTCGTTCTGTCAGGCATTCTTTATGCCGCAGGTCTCGTCTGCATGTCCTTCGGCACCTCGCCCTTCTGGCTGCATTTTGGCGGCGGCGTGCTTGTCGGGCTTGGCATTGCCGCCGGTTCCTTCAGCGTCATTCTTTCCGCCTTCGCGCGCCATGTCACGCCGCAGCAGCGCTCGCTTGCCTTCGGCATCGGTACGGCGGCGGGTTCGGCCGGCATGTTCCTGTTTGCACCTATCAGCCAAGGGCTGATTTCCGCCTATGGATGGTCGGACAGCCTCGTCTGGCTGGCTGCCATGATGGTGCTCGTTCCGCTGCTGGCATGGCCGATGCGCGGCAATTCCTCCTCCGGCAGCCAGTCGCAGGCGCAGTTTCAGCAGACGGTGGGCGAAGCGCTGAAGGAGGCGCTTGGCCACAAGAGCTATCTGCTTCTGACCACCGGTTTCTTCGTCTGCGGTTTTCAGGTGGCCTTCATAACAGCACATTTCCCGGCCTATCTCGGCGATATCGGCATAGAACCACGTTACGCGGTCATCGCCATGGCGCTGATCGGCTTCTTCAACATCATTGGGTCGCTTGCCGCCGGGGTTATCGCCCAGCGTTATTCGAAACCCTATCTGCTCGCCTATATCTATATTGCCCGCTCGGTCGTGGTCACGGCCTTCCTGCTGCTGCCGCAATCGCCGCTTTCGGTCATCCTCTTCGCCTCCTTCATGGGCATTCTGTGGCTTTCCACCGTGCCGCCCACCAATGCGCTGGTGGCGATCATGTTCGGCACCCGTCACCTCGGCATGCTGGGCGGCGTGGTTTTCCTCACCCACCAGATCGGCTCGTTCCTAGGCGTCTGGCTGGGTGGCTTCCTTTATGACCGGTTCGGCACCTACGATATCGTCTGGTGGCTCGGCGTTGGCATGGGGATTTTTGCGGCCATCGTGCACTGGCCCATTCAGGAGCGACCGGCACCAAGGCCGGTTATGGCATGAGACTGGAGCGCATTTCCTGACGGAAAACCGGGGTCCACTTTTCCTGGAAATGCTCTAGACCGCTTTATCGAGAGCGGGCGGCTCAGCCTTTCGCTCCAGCGCCTTCAGCGCCGCCTGCACGAAACCGTCGCGGGCGGCGTTTTCATTGAGGCCGCGCGGATCGTAAACATGCCGGTGGAGGAAATGGTCGGTCAGCCGGAACGCCGCCGCGAGGCTTTCGGGATCGGCAGCCTTCGACTGGCCTTCGCCGAGAAAGGCGGGAAGCGCAAGCATCCTTGCCGCATAGGGGGCGCCCGCCGTGCGGCAGACCGCCCTGCCCGTCTTTGGCGAGACATAGATGAGATCGCTGCGCAGCCCCGTCGCCGCACATTCGCTGAGGTCGAGGCCGAAACCGAGATCGTTCAGCACCGCCAGTTCGAAGCGCACGAACAGTTCGCCGGCATCGACGGGATCGTGGAGATTGTCGAGAATGACATCGAGCGCCTGGTAAAGATGCGGATGCGGGTCACGCTCCGGCAGAAGCCTGAGCAAAGCGCCCATAGCCTGCACGCCATATACGGCTGTTGCCGTCTCCATCAGCTGCCCTGCGCGCAATTGCAGCGGTTCGATACGGAATTCACCGAGATGATCGTGCAGGCGGGCGCGCCAGATGACGTCCACCCGGTTTCCGGCCTGCAGCACCGGCTGCATGGTGCGGGATCGGCCGGAGCGCACCATGCCCAGATGGCGGCCGCGCGAAGGGGTCATCACCTCGGCGATGACACTCGTCTCGCCATGGCGTTTAACGCCGAGAATGATCGCCTCATCCTGCCACTGCATGAAACCTGTCCGAATTTCGATTCAAGCCCGATCATAACCGATCTGGCGGCGAAACGTTATTCTTTTACGGCGTCGCGCGGCATGCCGACGAGTCTAAGAACAAAATCCATGATTTCCGTTTCCCCGAAGGGCTTGCCGAGCAGAGGCGAATGCAAGAGATCATCGGGAAACCCCGTCGTGTCGCCGTAACCGCTGACGAAACCGAAGGGAATTCCCGCCATCCGCAGCTGACGCGCAAAATCGTAGCTCTTGCCGTCGGAAAGGCTGACATCGAGAAGCACGCAATCGGCACCATCCTGTTCAACGACCTGTCTTGCCTGGGCAAGCGTCGTGGCGATGATGATCGATTCGACACCCATGGACTGGAGAACCGCTTCAACATCAAGCGCCACCAGATATTCATCCTCAACGACGATAACCCGTTGTGGCACCATAATTTTTTCATCCTAATGACGAGACCGCATGGCTAAAAAAAAGCAGTCTCCAGTATAATTCTCGCGGGAGATATGATCACAGCAGTCGCAAATTGCGGCCTCACCGTCATTTAAAAAAGACATGTCGTAAAACAATCAGATGAACGGCCTTTGCCGCTTTTCGTCGCTTTCCCAGCCCGCCACATGGCTCAAGCCTGCCTCGTCCAGCACCAGGCAACCCTTGTCAATCCAGCGAATGAGGCCGCGATCGACCAGCTTTCTCAGGGTCTTATTGGTGTGGACGATCGAAAGACCGAGTGTGTCGGCGACATGCTGCTGGGTGACGGGGATCGGTGTTTCACCAGGCAGCAAATTGGCTGCTTTGGCCTTGCGATAAAGGAAGGCAATGAGATAGGCGGCACGTTCGATGGCAGTGCGACGCCCGATGCTGAGGAGGTGATTGTCGAGCATGCGTTCTTCGCTTGCCGCAATCCATGTCAGGTCAAATGCGAGCGTTGGATGATCAGTGAAGAGATTATTGAGGCGGGAGCGCTCGAAGACGCAGAGCGTGACCGGCGACAGCGCTTCGACGGAGTGCTCCATTTCCCCCATCACCGTGCCCTGAAGGCCAACAAGGTCGCCCGGCATCACATAATTGAGGATCTGTCGGCGCCCGTCCTCCAGCGTCTTGTATCGGAAAGCCCAGCCATGCAGGACAGTATAAAGATGAGCGCTGTGTGAGCCCTCCATCAGAATGACAGAGCCGCTTTCCACTGCGAGTTCCCCCGTCTTGAAACGGGAAACAAAATCGAGTTCGGAGGAGGAAAAGTCCCGGAAATGCGGCAGGTCGCGCAAGGGACATTGCTGGCACGGGGTAGTGGAAATTCCGTTCGGTTTTTTTGGCGACATGAATATCCATCATCAAAAAAAGGTTGCGCCCAATTGTTTTGGAACAACCGGCCCGAACGTGTTCGGTTCCCGGTGGTAGACGAAGATATTCCCACCTCATTCCTGCGCTTGTCACAGGAATGAGGTGCCGGGGAAAACCGAGCGTGCGTTAACCCCGCGGGAATTCCAGACCCATTTCACGGAAGCGCTCGGGGTCGTCGCCCCAGTTCTCGCGGACCTTCACGAACAGGAAGAGATGCACCGGCTGCTCGAGGATTTCTGACAGCTCCTTGCGCGAGGCGGTGGAGATCGCCTTGATCGCATCGCCGTTCTTGCCGAGCGCGATCTTCTTCTGGCTGTCGCGCTCGACATAGATCACCTGCTCGATGCGCACGGAGCCATCCTTGCGCTCTTCCCACTTTTCCGTCTCGACATGCGAGGCATAGGGAAGTTCCTGATGCAGGCGCAGGAAGAGTTTTTCGCGGGTGATTTCGGCGGCGAGCTGGCGCATCGGCAGATCGGAAATCTGGTCTTCCGGATAATACCACGGGCCTTCCGGCAGGGTCTCCACCAGATAATCCATCAGGTCTTCGCAGCCCGAACCGTTGGTGGCGGAAATCATGAAGGTGCGATCAAACGCGACCTTTTCGTTGGCGGCGGCGGCGAGCTTCAGAAGGTCTTCGCGCTTCACCTGGTCGATCTTGTTGAGGCACAGGATTTTCTTCTGCGGAACATCCTTCAGCCCTTCGAGAATGGCCTCGGCATCACCCTTCAGGCCGCGCTCGCTGTCGATCAGCAGCAGAATGAGATCCGCATCCTTCGCACCACCCCAAGCCGAAGTGACCATGGCGCGGTCGAGCCTGCGGCGCGGCTTGAAGATGCCGGGCGTGTCCATGAAAACGATCTGCGCATTCTTGTGAATGGCGATGCCGCGCATGACCGCGCGCGTCGTCTGCACCTTGTGGCTGACGATCGAGACTTTGGCGCCCACCAGCCGGTTCACCAGCGTCGATTTTCCAGCATTGGTCGGGCCGATGAGGGCGACGAAACCGGAACGGGTCGGAAGGGCATTGTCTTCGCCCGTTACGGCGGGATTTTCGTGATCGGTCATGATATCCATCAAGGTCAGAGGTATTCAACATGCGGCCAAAGGGTCCGCCATGCGCTCGGTTGCAGCACCCTGTCGTCGGGTGCTCAGTTTCCGGTGGGGCTTTTCCGCCAGACGCCTTCGCGTTCCAGCAATCTGGTTGCCGCCACCTGTTCGGCCGCGCGCTTGGAGCGCTCAACGCCGGTTTCCGGCTTCACGCCGGGAATTTCCACCGTCACGGTGAAGCTGGGATCGTGATCCGGTCCGGAGCGATCGTCAACCCGGTAAGCGGGCGTCGCCGCAAATCGGGCATGCGCCCATTCCTGCAATTCGGTCTTGGCGTCACGCCGCCCGGCATCCACGCTGGTTGCGCGGCCCTGCCAATATTTCAGAATGAATTTGCGCGACGCTTCCAGCCCGCCATCCAGATAGAGGGTGGCGATCAGGCTTTCGACCACATCGGCGCGCACGTTCAGCATCGCCTTGCCGGTCAGCTTCTTCACATCTGATCCAGTGCGAATGAAATTATGCAGGCCCATTTCGTCGCCGATTGCGGCGCAGGATTCAGCGCTGACAAGCTGGTTCAGCCGGACGGACAATTCGCCTTCGCTGGCATTACGGAAGGTGGAAAACAGCAGTTCGGCGACGCAGAGACCGAGAACGCGGTCGCCCAGAAATTCGAGCCGCTCGTAATTTCCGGCGGCGGCGGAACGGGCGCTGGCATGGGTCAAGGCCCGGTCGAGCCGGGCCTTTTCCTTGAATTCATATCCGATCAACGCTTCCAGACGGGAAATTTCGTCCGCGGAAAGCGGCTTGGTCTTGCTCATCCCACAACCTTGAACAGGCGGTCCCAACGCATGTTGGCAGGCCATTCCCAAATGCGGCTGAACGGCGTGTCATTGCCCAGCGAGAAGAAGATGACGCTGGCGCGGCCGATCAGGTTTTCTTCCGGTACGAAACCGACGTCGAAACGGCTGTCGAGCGAATTATCTCTGTTGTCGCCCATCATGAAATAATGGCCTTCGGGCACCACGAATTCGCGGGTGTTGTCGCCGCGTGAGTCGGGCGACTGGTCGAGCGTGTCGTAAGTGACGCCATTGTCTAGCGTTTCGCGGAAGACCGGCACATTGGTGCCCGGATCGGCCCGATAATCGGAGGTGAAGGTGCCATCGGGCTGCTTCGGAACCGGCTGGCCGTTGATGAACAGCACGCCGTTCGTCACCTGCACGCGGTCACCGGGCAAGCCGACGAGACGCTTGATGTAATCCACTTCAGGATTGGGCGGCAGGCGGAAGACCACGACATCGCCGCGCTTCGGCTTGCTGAATTCGAGGATGCGGCCGGAAAAGAGGTTCGGCGAAAAGGGCAGCGAATATTTCGAATAGCCGTAGGAGAACTTGTTGACGAACAGATAATCGCCAACCAGAAGTGTCGGCATCATCGAGCCTGACGGGATCGTGAAGGGCTGAAACAGCACGGTGCGGATGACCATTGCCAGCAGCAGCGCCTGAATGATGACCTTGACGTTCTCCCAGAGGGCGTTCTGCTTCTTCTCAGCTTTTTCGGACACTTATAGACCTGCCTGATTGTTCCCCGGCTCCTTCGATTTCAGAAGCTCCCGGGCCGTTGCTTATCGCGCCTGCGGCGGGTGATGCTGTTTCACGCAGCCGGCAACGCTTTCATATTTCTGCGACTTCTCTAGAACCTTTCCAGCCCGAAGGGAAGCGCTTCTGTGACACCTCTGCAAATAGAGCGCCTTTACGGCGGCAGCGCGCCTTACCCATTCACGGGAAGCGCCTCGATGATCACAAATGCCTGAGCATAGGGAAAGTCGTCCGTGATCGTCAGATGGATATTGGCGCGGTGACCGGCGGGCAGCATGGCCGCCAGCCTCGCCCCTGCCCCGTTGGTGAGGATCATGGTCGGTTTGCCGCCCGGCAGATTAACGACGCCCATATCCTTCCAGAAAACGCCGTTCGCAAGCCCCGTTCCAAGCGCCTTGGAACAGGCTTCCTTGGCGGCGAAACGCTTGGCGTAAGACGCGGCGCGGTTTTTACGGCCATCGGATTTGGCGCGCTCTATATCGGTGAAACAGCGATGCGTGAAACGTTCGCCGAAACGCTCGATCGACTTTTCGACGCGGCGGATGTCGATCAGGTCGCTGCCCAATCCAATGATCATTTCAACATCTCCAGAGAAGCATTCTTATTGGCGGCGCGGTGGGCGAGATTTTCCATCTTGCGCCGCTGGAAGCCGCTGATGAGGCCGTAGACGGCGATATAGGTAATGACAGCGCTGATGGCGGCGGGAAAGACCGCGCCGATGGTCATGGGTTCCAGAACCGGCGTCCATATCTGCCGGAATTCGAGATGGCTGAACAGCGCAACGAAATCCACATGCCCCACACTTGCCGTCTTCTGCCGGCCGAGGATGAAGTGGCCCAGTTCCCAGGTGGATGCCCAGATAAACGGAAATGTCAGCGGATTGGCGAAGGTGGTGCCGAGCGCGGCTGCCACGAGATTGACGCGCAGGAGGAAACCGAGCGCCATGGCGATGACGATGTGGACACCGAGAAAGGGTGTCCACGCCACGCCCACACCGATGGCGACACCGGCGGCAACCGAATGGGGAGAAGCGGAAAGCCTGAGCAGACGCAGCTTCATATAGCGCAGCGAACGGGAAAAACCCGTGCGCGGCCAGAAGAGGTCACGAATCTTCTCTGAAAAACCAACGGGTTCACGGCGACGAAATGGCATGGGGTGCAGTTTATTTCATCGCCCGGGCCGCGCCAAGAGGTTGGTAGACGGCAAAGAACTTTTGCCGGACATTCTTCTCGCCGTCGTTCCGGCGTTGAGCCGGAATGTTCCGCGGAACGGGAGTAAGAAGGATGCTCCCGTCATGGATGCGCGCTTGTTGGTGCGCATCCGCATTGTTTTTCTGGCAGAGCACGAGACCGCGTCACAATGGCTGCGAAACTCGTGAACCACATACGCATGGCGAAGGGCTGCCATGCGCTGAGCGCATTACCGGCGGAACAGGCCTCGGTCGATTTCGCGCTGGCGGAACTCGAGGTCGACATTCGACACGGAGCCGCTGAGATAATCGAATTCGCGTTCCTGGGTGGTCTTGCCACGAACGGCACGGGCGATCTTGCGAAGCGGAGTAAACATGATTTCATGTCCTTTCAGTTTGGAAATGGCGTTTCTCATCGGTGTAGGACCACCGGCACGCCGCGTTTTCCGTTTTCAATTTCTGAAAGGAAGATAATCGCAAACCCCATCAACGACCAGAGACAGGAAAAGGCCGCTGCCATGCACTCGACGCATAACAACGGCCTTTTGGTATTTGCAGAAGATCAAAAATGCCTCAATCGAAGGCACGCGCGACAGTCGACACGCAATCGAGATCCTTGAGCTGCGACAGCAACTGGTTCAGTTGCCGCAAATCCCATACTTCGACATCCAGCGCCAGCTCTGAGAAGTCAGTGCCGATGCGGACCATGTTGAGCCCGCGGATGTTGACATCTAGCGTCGCGATCGATTGCGCCACCGAGGCAAGCGTCCCCGGCTCGTTCAGCGCATTGATCATCACCCGCGCCATGAAGCGCGACTTGTTCGCCTCGTCCAGATCCCAGCGCACATCGATCCAGCGTTCCGGTTCGTCGTCGAAGCGTTGCAGCGCCGGCGCCTGAATGGGATAGATGGTGATACCCTTGCCTTTTTCCATGATGCCGACAATGCGGTCACCGGGAACGGCGCCGGCGGCACTGAAATGCACGTCGACATTGCCGGAGAGGCCACGGATGGGCAGCGGGTCGGGTCCGTCCAGCATCTCGGCGGCGCCATCGTCCTCCAGAACGGAGCGCGACTTACCGGGAATCTTGAAGACCATGCCGGAAGCGCTGCGCATGTTGAACCAGCCGTCGTCGCCGGTCATCTTCACTGTCACGCGCTCGTCCTGATAATCCGGGAACACCGCACGCAGCACATCGAGCGACGAGACCTCACCGCGACCGACGGCGGCGATGGCATCTTCCACATCCTTCTGCGCCAGGCGATGCAACACGGGTTTCAAAGCTTCACGCGAGAATGCCTTGCCGGCGCGTTCGAAGGTTCGCTCGAGAATACGGTAACCGAGGCCGGAATATTGCTTGCGGATGGCCATGCGGGTGGCGCGGCGAATGGCCGAGCGGGCCTTGCCCGTCACCACAACCTCTTCCCAGGCCGCGGGCGGCACCTGCACGCCGGATCGGATGATCTCCACCTCGTCGCCATTGTTGAGCCGGGTCACGAGCGGCATGATCCGCCCGTTGATCTTCGCGCCGACGGTGGTGTCACCGATATTGGTGTGCACCGCATAGGCGAAATCGATGGGGGTCGCGCCCCGCGGCAGGGCAATCAGCTTGCCCTTGGGCGTGAAGCAGAACACCTGGTCCTGGAACAGTTCGAGCTTGGTATGCTCCAGGAACTCTTCCGGGCTGTCGCCTTCGGCCAGCGATTCGATGGTGTGGCGCAGCCAGGAATAGGCATTGCTTTCTTTCGAAAGCAGATCGCCCTCCCCGTTTTCACCATCCTTGTAGAGCGCATGGGCGGCGATGCCGAATTCGGCGATCTCATGCATGCGCTTGGTGCGGATCTGGAGCTCGATACGCTGGCGCGACGGGCCGACGATGGTGGTGTGGATGGAGCGATAATCGTTCTGCTTCGGGGTGGAGATATAGTCCTTGAAGCGGCCCGGTACCACGCGCCAGCGGGTGTGCACGATGCCCAGCGCCCGGTAGCAGCCGGGAATATCGTCCACCAGAATTCGGAAACCGTAAACATCGGAAAGCTGTTCGAAGGAGAGCGACTTCGACTGCATCTTGCGGAACACCGAATAGGGCTTTTTCTGACGTCCCTTGACGTGGGTGCCGAGCAACCCGTTGGCCACCAGAAGTTCGCGCAGCTCATCCTCGATCTTCTTGATGAGGCCTTCATTGCGCGTTTCCAGTTCCAGCAGGCGGTTGGTCACCGTCTCATAGGCTTCCGGATTGAGATAACGGAAGGACAGGTCCTCCAGCTCGTCGCGCATATCCTGCATACCCATGCGGCCGGCGAGCGGCGCATAGATTTCCATCGTCTCCTCGGAAATGCGGCTGCGCTTGTCGGCCGGCATATATTCCATGGTACGCATATTGTGCAGGCGGTCGGCGAGCTTGACCAGAAGAACGCGCACGTCGTCAGAAATGGCGAGCAGCAGCTTGCGCAGGTTTTCCGCCTGCTTCGCCTTGCGGGTGACGAGATCGAGCTTCTTGAGCTTGGTGAGCCCCTCCACCAGCCGGCCGATGTCTTCGCCGAAGAGTTCATCGATTTCAGCGCGGGTGGCGGTGGTGTCCTCGATCGTATCGTGCAGCAACGCCACCGCGATGGTCGATTCGTCGAGATGCATTTCGGTGAGGATCGCGGCAACTTCAAGCGGATGCGAGATATAGGGGTCGCCATTGGCCCGCTTCTGCTGGCCATGTTTCTGCATCGCGTAAACATAGGCCTTGTTCAGCAGGGCCTCATTCGCATCCGGTTTATATTTTTGAACCCGCTCGACGAGTTCGTATTGCCGCATCATGCGATATTCCACAAAAAGAAAGCGCGCCAACCTTGGGGTCGGCGCACAATGCTGCATCAATAGGGATCAGATTATGACGGCAACTATTGACAGACGGTAACCACCGCCTGCCAAAGGCATCATAAAACCGGATCAATAGTCGTCATTTTTTTCCGGCGGCACAAGGCCTTCGATACCGGCCAGCAGTTCTTCTTCCGACATCTGGTCGAAAGTAACGGTTTCCGGCTGATCATCGTCTTCGCCATCGGCAGCGGAGGCGGCGAGCGTGACCGGATCGGGCTCGGGCTCGTCCACTTCCACATGCTTCTGCAGCGAATGGATGAGGTCTTCCTTCAGGTCGTCGGGAGACAGGGTCTCGTCGGCGATTTCGCGCAGCGCCACGACAGGGTTCTTGTCGTTGTCGCGGTCAACCGTGATGGAGGACCCTTGAGAAATCTGGCGCGCACGGTGGCTCGCGAGAAGCACCAGCTCGAAACGGTTGTCTACTTTATCAATGCAATCTTCAACTGTGACGCGGGCCATTGCCTGTCCTTTGCGAGTCGTAATGTCGTGGATCAGAGCGCCGTGCTTTCTTTGGGATGCACAAGGGATGCTCTAACCTATTGAATCTGCGCTTCGTGCCTTGCGAAAAACGCTTGGGATTCCTCGCGACGAAGCCTTCCAGCTTCCGATACAGCCATTGGCCGCGGAATTCAAGTTTTTCCTGTCTTTGGCGTCTTTTGGCACCTTATTGCCCTTGTTTGGCGTCTGATGAACAAAATGTCTAGAAGAATTGTCTTGGAATACGGGTGAAGTTACCTTACTTAAAACGCAACGGCGCACCGTAAAATTCGTTGATACCACATGATTTTTTGCATTTGCGACCGGAAATAAAAGCCAGATAATGGCCTTTCCAAAAAAAGGAATGGGATGGAATGTTCGATCCACGGGAGAAAATTGCGCTCTTCATAGACGGAGCCAATCTTTATGCAGCATCGAAAAGCCTGGGGTTCGATATCGACTATCGCAAGCTTCTGAAGGCGTTTCAGAAGCGTGGCTATCTGCTGCGCGCCTATTATTACACCGCGCTTATCGAGGATCAGGAATATTCCTCGATCCGTCCGCTGATCGACTGGCTGGACTATAACGGCTACAAGGTCGTGACGAAGCCGGCGAAGGAATTCACCGACGCGCTCGGCCGCCGCAAGATCAAGGGCAACATGGATATCGAACTCGCAGTCGATGCCATGGAACAGTCCGAGACGGTCGATCACCTGGTTCTGTTCTCGGGCGACGGCGATTTCACCACGCTGGTGGACGCGCTGCAGCGCAAGGGCCGCAAGGTCTCCGTTGTTTCAACCATGGCCACACAGCCCGCCATGATCGCCGACGACCTGCGCCGCCAGGCTGACCACTTCATCGATCTGATGACACTGAAGGCCGAAATCGGGCGCGATCCGAGCGAGCGCCCTGTGCGTCACGCTGAAGGTCCGGAGACGGTCTGATACCGGTTCAGGCACCGCTGACTTTTAAAACGCGTCCGTTGAAAAACGGGCGCGTTTTTGTTTGTGCCGACGGCCGGAGTAAAATTTGCATTTAAACTTAACAAACATCAAATCCGGCCAGTCGAAATTATATCTTGGTTAATTTTAGACGTGTCTAAATCACGCAAAGACACCAGCGACATGAATTGGGGTGTCAGAGCAGGATGACTAGACATGCACGGCCAAGCAAAAACCGACCGACAACTTGATGAACGACTGAATTTTCTGGGGCTTGGCCACGGTGAGCGGCAAAATCTTTCAGATATGAAGGGTGTGATCACCGGTTCACTCGATGCGTCTCTCGATCGTTTTTATACAAAGGTTCGCGCGGTGCCAGAGACCGCGAAGTTTTTCTCCAGCGAGGCCCATATCCACCACGCCAAGAGCATGCAGCTCAAACATTGGTCCAGGATCGCCTCCGGCACGTTCAACGAGGATTACACCAATGCGGTGACCGCCATCGGCCGCACCCATGCAAGGCTGGGGCTGGAGCCGAGATGGTACATCGGCGGTTATGCCCTGATGCTCGACGGCATCGTCAAGGCGGTGATCGAGTCCGAATTGAAAGGCCTTTTCATGGAAAAGAAGGCGAAGAAGGTGAAGGACGCCCTCTCCGCCACCATCAAGGCCGCCCTTCTCGACATGGATTATTCGATCTCCGTCTATCTCGACGTGCTCGCCACCGAACGGCAAAAGGTGGAGGCCGAGCAGGCGCAGATGAAGAAGGAGCAGGATCACGTTCTCGAGCTGCTCAACAACGCTCTCGACCGGCTGGCCAATGGCGATCTCACCTCCAGCATCGCCGAAAAGACCGCGCCGCAATTCGAAGGGCTGATCGCCAATTTCAATGCCGCGGTCGGCAATCTCTCCGGCGCCTTTGCGCAGATCGTCGAAGAGGCCAACAAGATTTCCGGCAACACGCGTGAGCTGACCGCCGCGACCGACGACATGGCCCGCCGCACGGAGCAGCAGGCCGCCGCGCTGGAGGAAACCGCCGCCGCCGTCGAGGAAATCACCACCATTTCCAAACTCTCGGCGCAGCGTTCCGAAGAGGCCAAGGCCATCGTCGAAAGCTCGGCCGTGGAGGCGGCGCGCTCGCGCGATGTGGTGACGGATGCGGTGAAGGCGATGGGCGCGATCGAGGAATCGTCGCAGAAGATCACCCAGATCATTTCCGTCATCGACGAGATTTCATTCCAGACCAATCTTCTGGCGCTGAATGCCGGCGTGGAAGCCGCACGCGCCGGTGAGGCCGGCAAGGGTTTCGCCGTCGTCGCCCAGGAAGTGCGCGAGCTCGCGCAGCGCTCCGCCAACGCCGCCAAGGAAATCAAGACGCTGATTGCCAAGTCTTCCGAGGATGTGACGCAGGGCGTTTCGCTGGTCAACAAGACGGGCGAATCCTTGAATACGATCGGTAACAAGGTCGATCACATCAAGGATCACATTACCTCGCTAACCAAAGCGGCGCAGGAACAGTCGGTCGGCATTCAGGAAATCAGTGCGGCGATCAACAGCATGGACAATCTGACCCAGAAGAACGCGGCGATGGTGGAAGAAACCAATGCGGCCACGCATAATCTGAGCGATGTCAGCGCCAATCTGGCGGCGCTTGTGAGCCGGTTCAGCGTTTCGGCAACGCGGGCGCATGTGGAGCGGACCTATCGGGCTGCTTGAAAGACAACAGAGGCGCATTTCCCTCGTCATTGCGGCCTTGAACCACTGCTGCCCGGTTTAATTTTTTGAACGTCGACGTATCCACTCAACGTCATCCTCGGGCTTGTCCCGAGGATCTAACCAGGTCAACAAAATCAAGGCGTTGCAGATCCTCGGGACAAGCCCGAGGATGACGTATGCGTGAGTGGCGCGCTGGCAGTCCAAATCAAAAAACGCCGCATTTTTTGATGTCCAGTTCAAGCCCAACTCCTTGGGCCGAAGGGACTATGCAGGGAAAAACCGCAGTACCCCTACCCGGCAGAAACTACTGCGAATTACCCTTCAACAGCCGCGACTTCTGTCGGTTCCAGTCGCGTTCCTTCTCGGTCTCGCGCTTGTCATGCAGCTTTTTGCCCTTGGCGAGCGCCAATTCCAGCTTCGCACGACCCTTCTCGTTGAAGTAGACCTTCAGCGGCACCAGCGTCATGCCGTCGCGGTTGATGCCGGCGCGCAGGCGGTTGATCTCTCGCTTGTTCAACAGCAGCTTGCGGCGGCGGCGCGGCTCGTGGTTGAAGCGGTTGGCCTGCAGATATTCCGGCAGGTGGGAATTGATCAGCCAGATTTCATCGCCCTCGTCCGAGGCATAGGATTCGGCGATATTCGCCTTGCCTTCGCGCAGCGACTTGACCTCGGTGCCGGTCAGCACCAGCCCCGCCTCATAGGTATCGATGATTTCATAGTTGAAACGAGCCTTGCGGTTTTCCGCAACGATCTTGTTCACCACGCGCTGGCTGCCTTTGGGGGCCATGATATTTCAATCCCTTGTTTTTCTTATTGCACCTTCGGCCTTGCCGCCGAAAGCGGTTTTCGAACATCTATTTAATGTTGTCGCCGCAAAAAGAAAAGGCGCGCGGGAGGGCTTCTGTTATGAAGCGGTCCATGGCGCGCCTTTCAAGCTTTTCAGGCGTATCTCAGTTCATCAGGCCGGCATGCTTCAGCGCCGCATCGATCGCCGCTTCCGTTGCCGGTTCCAGCGTGCTCATCAAGGGCGAACGGACCCGGCGATTGCCGCCGCGTGTCTTCGACAGCGCATATTTGGTGCCGCAGACGCCGGGCTCCATGAAGATCGCCCTGTGCAGCGGCATCAGGCGGTCCTGATACTCAAGCGCCTTGGCGTAATCACCGGCAAGCATTGCCGCCTGAAACTCGGAACAAAGGCGCGGCGCGACATTGGCGGTGACCGAAATGCAGCCGACGCCGCCATGGGCGTTAAAGCCGAGCGCCGTGCCATCCTCGCCCGACAGCTGGACAAAATCCTTGCCGCAGGAAATGCGCTGTTCGGAAACCCGATCGAGTTTGCCGGTCGCATCCTTGACGCCGATGATATTCTTATGCGCTTTGACCAGCGCACCCATGGTTTCCGGCGACATGTCCACCACCGAGCGCGGCGGGATATTGTAGATGACGATCGGCAGTTTCACCGCTTCGGCGACAGCGGAAAAATGCGCGAACAGGCCCTTCTGCGTCGGCTTGTTGTAATAGGGAGTGACGACCAGCAGGGCATCCGCACCGGCCTCCTGCGCGTGCAGCGCAAGCTCGATTGCTTCATCGGTATTGTTGGAGCCAGCACCCGCAATGACCGGAACCCGTTTCGCCGCAACCTCGATGCACAGCTCAACGACCCGTTTGTGCTCATCGTGAGAGAGCGTCGGGGATTCCCCCGTCGTGCCCACGGGCACAAGGCCGTTGCTGCCTTCGGCGATCTGCCATTCCACATGGGCGGCAAAGGCCTTTTCGTCCACGGAACCATTGTCCGTGAACGGGGTAATGAGGGCGGGAATTGATCCCTTGAACATGCAAAGCTCCTGGCGCCGAGCGGTTCATGCTTCGGCCGCATTCGATGGTTAAAACCGGCACACATTAGAGCCAGCCCTTGGCGCCGACAAGCGCAAAGGCAGCGTATTTTGTCCGAAATTGTCGGAAGTGTGACAGTCTCCGGGCCGGGATCGGCGAGCGCAAAAAGCTGACGCCAAAAAGCGACGTCGCTCGCGGGCCAGTGAATAAAAGTTGATCGAATTGCAGGGCGGAAATTAAGATTTCATTAAGCCTGAAATCCCAAGATTCCGGTGCGGGACTGAAAACCTTCTCGGCAATCCCGCTGCAATGAAGCGATATTACAAGAAAGTCGACAAATCCGTACACGATGAAGAGCGGCATGAAAAAGACAGTCTGGGGATTAATGGCGGCGGGGCTTGCCGCAACCGTTTGGAACGCACTGGCCGGACCACTGCCGGAAGGTGCGGCCCCCCTACCCTATGTCAAGCCAAACGCGCCAGCCGTTCCCGCTTTCATGCCCGCCTCGCCCGAAATCACCGGCGCCATACCGCGCCTCAACCGTCCTGATGATACCAGCCAGTTGAAGGCCGGCCTCGACGCGCTTTCCAGCCGCGATGCGGCCAGGGCAATCGCGCTGCGCAACACCATGCCGAGCGGCAGCCTCGACCGGCATATTCTCTCTTGGGCGATTGCTGTCTCCGGCCAGAAGGACGTGCCATCAGCCGAGATCGCCACCGCCCAGCGCGAACTGGCCGGCTGGCCCGGTGCCGCCACCCTGCGGGCGAATTCCGAAAAGGCGCTTTACCGGGAAGATCCGCCGGCCGCTCAGGTGCTTTCAGCCTTCGGCAGCAGCCGGCCGGAAACGGCAGAAGGCACGGTCGTGCTTGGCAAGGCGCTCGCCTCCTCCGGTAAGACAGACGAATCGCAACGTCTCATTCGCCAGCTCTGGGTCAGCGAAGGCATGGACAAGGACATGGAAGACCGTGTGCTTGCCGAATTCCCTGCCTATCTGACGCCGGCCGATCACAAGGCACGCATGGATTATCTGATGTATCGCAGCCGCATCGGCCAGGCGAAGCGTTTCGGCGATCTCGGCAAGGCGCAGTCGCTTTATAATGCCTGGGCGGCGGTGCTGCAGCGATCCGCCAATGCCACAGCGTTGCTGGGCAAGGTCGACGCCTCCTGGCGCAACGATCCGACCTATCTCTTCGCGCGCATCGAGAACCTGCGCAACCAGCAGAAATATCCCGAAGCCGCCGTCCTTCTGCGGCAGGCGCCGAAGGAAACGGCCAAGCTCGTCAATCCCGGCGAATGGTGGAATGAGCGCCGCATCATCGCGCGTGGTGTTGCCGATCTCGGCGATTTTGCCGAGGCCTATCGCATCGTCGCCAATCATTCGGCCACCTCGTCCGTCGATATTGCCGATGCGGAGTTCCATGCCGGCTGGTATGCGCTGAGGGCGCTGCGTGATCCGACAACGGCGGCACGCCACTTCAATACGCTGCTGCAGACCTCGAACCGGCCGCTTTCGGCCTCGCGCGCCTATTATTGGCTTGGACGGACGGCGGAAGCCGGCGGGGCGGGCAATGCCCGTGATTTCTTCGCCAAGGCAGCCGCCCATCCCGGCACATTCTATGGCCAGCTGGCCGCCGCGCGAATCGGCACGAAGACCCTGAACGTCAGCTACCCCAACCCCAGCAACGGCGACCGGGAACGTTTTGCCGGCCGCGAGGCCGTGCGCGCCATCGACCGGCTGGAGGCAGCGGGTTACGGCTGGCGTGCCGACAGTCTTTACCGGTCGCTTGCCGAACAGCTCGACAGCCCCGGCGAGCTAGCCATTCTGGCAGCGCGGGCGGAAGGCAACGGCAATCATCAGGTTTCACTGCAGATCGGCAAGACGGCTTTCAGCCGCGGCATCGATGCGGCAGCTCTCGCCTATCCGCTCGGCGTCATTCCGGCCAGCGCCAATATTGCCGGCTCCGGCAAGGCGCTCGCCTATGCCATCGCCCGGCAGGAAAGCGCCTTCAACCCGGCCGCCGTCTCCGCCGCCAATGCCCGTGGCCTGCTGCAATTGCTGCCTGGAACCGCCAAGGGCGTGGCCGGGCGCCATGGCCTGCCCTACACGCAGGCGATGCTGACCAGCGATGCCGGCTACAACGCCACGCTCGGCGCCCACTATCTCGGTGAACAGATCGACAGCTTCGGCGGTTCCTACATCCTCACCTTCGTCGCCTATAATGCGGGGCCGAAGCGCGTGCCGGAATGGATCTCCCGTTATGGCGACCCGCGCGGCAAGCCCATCGACGAGGTGGTCGACTGGATCGAGCGCATCCCCTTCCCCGAGACGCGCAATTATGTGCAGCGGGTGATGGAGAATTATCAGGTCTATAAGACCAGGCTCGGGCAACAGGCCGATATCGTCGATGACCTGCGCCATGGACGTGCGGGGTAAAAGTCGGCTCCATCGTCATCAGAGCATTCAGGCACGGGCTAGCCCGTGCTTTTTTGTTTCAACAGTCAGACGACACGTCGCATTGCCTCTGGGCCCCCAAATGAAAAAACCCCGGCATCTCTGCCGGGGTTTCCTTCACTGACTGCGTCAGATCAGATTAAAAGTCGCGCTGAAGGCGGACGAAACCGGTGACCTGATCGTCCTGACCGTCTTCGTCGTAGTAGTTTGCAGTGATCTTGGTGCTCAGACCATCGGTGATCTTGTAGTCGATCGTTGCGCCGGCGGTCCATGCGTCGCGATTAGACCAGTCGTTCGAAACGATTGCCGTTGCACCGGTGTTCACGACAGTGATCTTGTCGCCAACATTGCCGAGATACTGCACTGCCGGGGTGATCGTCAGGCGGTCGGTTGCCTTGATCGCGTATTCAGCAGCAACCGTCCATTCGGACAGAGCGTAGTAAGCGTTGGGGCCAGATGCCCAAACACCAGCAAGTCCAAGGGTGCCAGGTCCGATATCCGCGAATACCATTGCGCGGATAGCGCCTTCTTCCTGATCAACGTCGTAAGAACCGATCAGCTGAAGAGTAGCAGCGCCGAACTTTCCGCCAACGCCAGCCGTGATGCCGACATTGTTATCAGGCTCCTGGGACAGCGGGAACAGACCGGTAACCGGGTCAGCTGCACCAGTGATGGTTGCGAACTGGCTGCCGGTGCCCTCAAGTTCGTCAACCGAGATACCAGCCCAGAACGAACCGGTGTCGTAGGTATAACGGATGGAGTTGAAGAGCGTATTGGACGAAAGAAGATCGGTCTCGCCAGAGAGATCGTCATCCCACCAGCTGTAGAACTTGCCGACGCGCAGGCCACCAAGTTCGATGAATGCCTGACGAGCTTCAAGACCAGAAGAGCTGGACTGACCGTTGCCTGCATCAGCACGGAATTCGATGAAACCACGCAGGGCGCCGAGTTCGGTATCGGTGCGGGTGTCAACGTTGAACTGAGCGCGGGTAAACGAATTCCAGTCCGACGTGCCGGACTGATCGCGGCCGAAGTTGGTCTGGAAACGAACGTAACCGCTGAACTTCAGGCAGGTTTCGGTGCCAGGAATGTAGAAGAAGCCGGTGCCGAAAGCGTCGCAGACGCGAACATATTCCAGGGGCTCGGGCTCGGCAGCGACGATGGCGTCGGCAGCGTGAGCGCCGGATACTGCTGCGAGAGCTGCAGCGGAGCCGATAAGAAGGCTCTTGATGTTCATGGTTGACCTCCAGTCAAACGCTTAATCTTCTAAGCAGCGGGTGGGAAAGCACTCAGAAATGCGTGCCGCTTATGAACCTGATTAGAGCTAAAACTGCGCAGGTCGGCAATCTCAATCATGACAAAAGGAAGACAGTAAGGTGTCCTTAGTTTTTCATTGTTGCGAAATAGCTACAATTCTAACGGCTGAGCACATTCATTAACAAAAGGTTAATTTCTTATTTGTTTCAGTAGCTTAGTAAATCTACCGCATCTCCGCCCGGAGGAAGAGGCGTCTTGGAAACTCGTCCAAAATTTGGCGCGCCTTATTCAAGATTGAGAATATGACCGTCCTTATTGCCTCTTTTCAGCTGATTCCTCTGCGTCCGGCGATCCATACGAATCAGAAATCGGCGGAAACCGTGAATAGCTTTTTTGATGCGAGATTCGAGTTATTGCGCGATTGTCAGAAATAGAAAAACCCCGGCATTTCTGCCGGGGCTTCCATCACTGACGATGTCAGATCAGATTAGAACGAGCGCTGAAGGCGAACGAAGCCCTTCCACTGCTCATCACGATTGTCTTCGTCGTAGTAGTTAACTGCGACCTTCGTGGAGAGACCAGAAGTGATCTTGTAGTCGATCGTTACGCCAGCCTGCCATGCGTCACGGTTAGACCAGTCGTTGGTGATGATTGCAGACGCACCAGTCGGAACGCCAGCAGCGTTGGTCAGAGCAATGCGGTCAGCAACGTTGCCGAAGTACTGACCACCGGGGGTGATCGTCAGCTTGTCAGTTGCCTTGATTGCGTATTCAGCAGCAACTGCCCACTCGGATTCAGCGTAGTAAGCGTTTGCGCCGGAAGCCCAAACACCAGCAAGACCGAGAGTGCCCGGACCGAGGTCGGCCGTTGCGATCAGGCGGATTGCGCCTTCTTCCTGGTCGATGTCGTAGCCGCCGATGAGCTGCAGGGAAGCAGCGCCGAGCTTGGCGCCGAGGCCGAGAGCGATACCAACGTTGTTGTCAAGTTCCTGCGAAAGCGGGAAGAGGCCAAGACCATTTGCCGGACCGGTGATGGTTGCGAACTGGCTGCCCGTGCCTTCGAGTTCATCAACCGAAACGCCTGCCCAGAAGGAACCAGCGTCATAGGTGTAACGGATCGAGTTGAACAGAGCGTTCGTGGAAAGAACGTCAGACTCGCCAGAGAGGCCATCGTCCCACCAGCTGTAGAACTTACCGACCTTCAGGCCGCCGAGTTCGATGAAGGCCTGGTCAACAAAAACGCTCGAAGACGAGGACGAGCCGTTGTCAGCATTGCCACGCAGACCGATGAAGCCACGCAGAGCGCCGAGCTCGGTGTCGGTGCGGGTGTCAACTTCGAACTGAGCGCGGGTGAACGAGTCCCAGTCAGAAACGCCAGACTTGTCACGACCGAAGTCGGTCTGGAAACGAACGTAACCGCCGAACTTCAGGCAGGTTTCGGTGCCGGGGATGTAGAAGAAGCCAGTGCCGAAAGCGTCGCAAACGCGAACGTATTCCAGGGGCTCAGGCTCAGCAGCGACGATAGCGTCGGCAGCGTGAGCGCCGGATACTGCTGCGAGAGCCGCAGCGGAGCCGATAAGAAGGCTCTTGATGTTCATGGTTGACCTCCAGTCAAAGTTTTTAAGTGGGTCTGGGTACTTTCGCTGAAGGACAGCATTCCCTGCCCCATTCCCGTGTTCTTAGAAGCCAAACGATCCACCGCCTCGCTTCTGGTGGTGAAAATACAAAAGGTTTCGCCGCTTGCAATCACCAACATCCGATAAAGCGCATTTACGTATATGCTTCATTTCGGTTTGTTGCGGAAACAACACACACTGAGCATCCAGCCTATGACTGCTTTTACAAAGCGTTAAGATTTTTGTTGAAAATCCGTTAGTTAGCGAAGTTAACAAGGTCTTTCTAAACTATCGGACTTTCCAGCCATTCCTTGCTCTCCAGGAGCGCGACAGCGGGATTTATTACGTGGATTGATTTGGAATCAAAGTTGCACCTGAAATGCACAGAGAGGCAAAAGCGGGAAAGACCGCTTGCCCGGGGCTGATTCACCAAGCAGCGATTCGACGGGAGGATAGATATTCGGCGTAACTGGATGATGTGCCTCGGGCACATGCCGCATGCTACCGACGACGCCACTTCCTGTTGGGTGCAGCCGCGTCGGTGCCTGCCTGTATACGAACCGCGACCATAGCCGGACTTGAGAACAGGTCCGGCGCCGGTTTAGGGCTCAGCTGCCGTCCAGAGCCACATCGAGTGAACGCCGATCGATTCGCTCCTGCAACGCAACCACGACGGCCAGCAGGAATTCCCGGCGTCGGGGCGCGGTGGTTTTCTCCAAAGTCGTCGTCAGCCGTGCGTGAATCTTCTCCATAAACCCCACATGGTCAAAGCGATGGGCGGATATGTTGATTTCAACCTCGTCCATATAGTGTGCGAGGTGTGGACCCAGTTCCAGATTCGCGTCCGTCTGATAGTGAGAAGCCATCTGCTCAGCAAGCGTGGCCATCTGCGCGTAAGGGCCGTATTCGTCGGTCATCAAATCTCCTTCGTGCGGGCGAAGATTTAGATAGGCGATCTTTTTCCGAGAACGAGATGCCTTGAAGGCTCATCCGCATAAAAGATCGGCTCGAATCTCTAAAATATCCGTGATCAATCCATAGCCTGTCGATTCGTTCTTCACCGCGAGTGCTGACGAACGCCGACAATTGCTGAAGGTCGCAAGGGAGGAAATCGGTTGCCAGCTGCCTGGCCCGCCGTCACATTACGTTCGGCCTGCAGCCAGGGAGAAATGCCGAAGCGATTATTAGTTTTGAAAGAAACTGATGGCGGAGAGGATGGGATTCGAACCCACGATACGCTTTTGACGTATACTCCCTTAGCAGGGGAGCGCCTTCGACCACTCGGCCACCTCTCCGGTGCGGCCTGATTATTGCTTAAAAAAAATGAATGCAAGGCTTTTTCGCCAAGAACCCGAAAAACCTGTTGGGCAAATAGGGCTCCGTGAAACTTTGCAGGCAATTCGGGAACTTCTTGCAGGCCGACACGTTCTGGCTTCGGTAACAGAAGAGGTGTTCTAATGGCTCAGACCAAACTGAATGTTGTCGAAGACACGATCGAAAACCAGATTGCCGAGTTGCGCTCGCAAATCTCGTCGCTTTCGAAATCCGTTTCCGCCCGCGCCGAAGGTGTGAGCGAAGATGCGTCCGAATTTCTGGACGAGGCACGCGGCCGGGTTCGCAAGGCTGCCCATAATGTTCGCGCCCAGGGCCAGAACGTTGTGGAAGCCGTGAAGGAAAATCCGGGTACGGCAACCTCGCTGCTGACGATCGTCGGCGCACTCGGTTTTGCGATCGGTTATGTGGTGGGCACGAGCACACAGCAGAGCTCGTCCAACAGCAGCCTGTATCGCTGGCGCTGATCGCCGTATAAATTGAAGTTCAGGCAAGGCGGGTCTCACCTGCCTTGCCTTTACCTATTGGGATAAAGCGCAGGAAAATGGGGGCGAATATGCGGTTCAGCGACGATCTTGAAGCAGCCTTGTCGGATTTCGCGAGGGATCATGCCATACACAGGGATGAAGCCGTGCAGCGCATCATTCGCGCCGCTCTGATCAACGGCGGCTATCTCGCTTCCGGCGAAGAAGGCATTCCGCCGGAAAAGCTGAACGCCAGCAACGACGACTGATCAATAGCCCGATCTGGATGGTTGAGGTGCCGATCCGCCCTTGTAACGGGCGGAGAGCGCGCGAAGCGTATTGGCGAATTCCGTCACATCGGCACCAACAGCCACGAAGGATGCGCCAAGCTCCAGATAACGGCGATTATAGGCCTCGTTGAAGGTCAGAATGCCGGCAGCCTTGCCCGCCGCGACGATCTTCACGATCGCTGCTTCGATCACGGCCTGCACTTCCGGCTCGTCGATCCGGCCGAGATAACCCATGTCGGCGGCGAGATCGGCCGGGCCGATGAAGACGCCGTCCACACCTTCTACCGCAAGAATATTGTCGAGATCGTTGATCGCCGCCCGCGTTTCGGCCTGCACCAGCAGGCAGACGCCATCCGAGGCGCTGTCGGCATAATCGGCTATCGTGTTGAAGGCGGAGGCACGGGCCACCGCCGCGCCCATGCCGCGAATGCCACGCGGCGGATAATGCATGGCACTGACCAGATCACTCGCCTGCTCCGCCGAATCAACCATTGGCACGAGGAGCGTGCGTGCGCCGGCATCCAGCAACTGCTTGATCATCCAGCTTTCACCAACGGGCACGCGCACGACAGGCTCGGCGGGTGATGTGGCAAGCGCCCGCAGCTGATCGATGATGCTGCGCAGATCATTCGGCCCATGCTCCCCGTCGATCACCAGCCAGTCGAAACCCGCTGTACCGGCGATTTCCGCCGTGATGGCCTCGCCCATATCGAGCCAGAGGCCAATCTGCGGCTTGCCCGCATGGATGGCGGTTTTGAAACGGTTTTCGGGAGCGGGCATGATATCCTCAGGAAAGCAATAATTTCAGATCGGCGGCAGCGTCCGCCAGGATGGCGCGATCCGGCTCTGCACCGATATCGAGCAGTTTCTTGCCGGCGACATAGGCCTTGGCATCATTGACGGCATCGACGGCCACGAATCGACCGTCGCGGAAATACCAGACAGACCAGCTGCCTTCGCGCGCACCGGGCCTCAGCATCGTTTCGTCGTAACCGAGATTGAAGCCGGCAATCTGCAGCTTCACCTCATATTGATCCGACCAGAACCAGGGTTTCGCCTCATAGGCGGCTTCGGTGCCGGCCAGCACCTCAGCGGCGGCCTCAGCCTGATCAACGGCGTTCTGTACCGATTCGAGACGAACATGCTGACCACGCCACGGCAACATGTTGCAATCGCCGACCGCATGAATATCTGCATCCGATGTGCGGGTAAGAGCGTCAACGACAATGCCGTTGCCGACATCAAGGCCCGATTCGCGGGCAAGCCGGTCGTTCGGAGTCACGCCGATGCCGACGATGACAAAATCGACATCGAGCATCGAACCGTCGGAAAGTTCGGCAGCGGCCACCCGGCCATCCATGCCGACAAGGCGCACGAGCCCGGTTTTTTCGCGGATAGAGACGCCATGGGCCTGATGGATGCCGCGCATGATATCGGCGGTTTCCTTCGCTGCCACGCGCTGGAGAATACGGTCGGCCATCTCGATCAGCGTCACTTCAAGGCCGAGCTTGCGGGCAACCGCCGCCGCTTCGAGGCCGATATAACCGCCGCCGATCACCAGCAGCCTGCGCCCCGGCTTCATCTCCTCCACCAGCCGGTCGGCATCGCGCTTGTCGCGAACCGTCAATACGCCTTCGAGATCGCCGCCAATGCTGGCGGGCAGCAGACGGGGTGCCGCACCCGTCGCCAGCGCCAGCTTGTCATAGGAAAGTGTGCTGCCGTCCTGCATGCGCACGGTTTTCGCCGCGCGGTCAATCTCCTCCACCCAGGTAGAGAGCCGGATATCGACGTTGTTTTCCGCGTACCATTCCTCGGGGCGGAACATCAGCCGGTCAAAGCTCATCTCGCCGAGAAGGTATTTTTTGGAGAGCGGCGGCCGCTGGTAGGGATAGGCATCCTCGGAGCCGATGATGGTGATGGGACGCTCGTCCTTCAGCGCCCGAAGCTTCGACGCCAGCGCGAAAGCGGCCTGCCCTGCCCCGACGATTACCAGCCTTCCCGTCACAGTCCACTCCCAGAAGAATCACGAAGCGCCGATAGTGCCGCACCTCGCGAAGTCATATTGCAGGATCAGGCGTAACGCCAAGTACGGCCCCAGTCAACCGCGCAGCGACACCAGCCCTGTGCAAGCGTGACACATTATCAGCATAGCCTGCGGCTTCGCTGCAACCGGATGGGGCATAGCGCATTTTCATGAGTGGAAACATCGGCTTCCCCAGTGAAAGCTGGTCGAGATCGACACAGACTAGAGAGAATTGCGTAGATTTCCTTCACGCCCTGGCAAGGAAGCCGCGTTAAAATAGGCACCTAAAGAGGCAATCCGGGAGGTTGTCATGGCTCTACATATGGATATCAGTCAGAACGTTCCCCAGGACGAGAAGTATGAGAAATTTCCGATCGACCGGCCCGGCAAGATCACCTTCATCGGGCATCATCTCAGCGCCAAGGACACCATGCGTTGCCTGGTGCGCAGCATTTCCCTCTATGGCGCGGAACTGGATGTGAGCCCCGAACTGGAAATGCCGACCAATTTCTATCTGGAGATTCTCGGTATTCGCGATGAGATCGGCTGCACGCTGATCCGCCGGGAGGAAGAAAAGGTCACCATCGGCTTCAACATGCTGATCGATGCGGAATTCCTGCACCATGTCCGTCGGCTGAGTTTCGAGACCAGCGCCTGAGCCGGCCGCACAGGGCCAGCGATTCGCCGACAGCGTTTCCTGCCGTGTCGTGCTAAGAAAAAACTCTTCCAAAACAGTCATTGGATAACCGGGCGCGCCTTGCGTCCGGTATTTTTGCACCTATTGTGAGCCGTGTTTTCAAACACAGCTACCGGAACTTTCAGCCAATGTCCGCTTTCTCACGCCTCACGCCGCTTGCCGTCTCGCTTCCCTCAACCGTTCCTTTCGTTGGCCCTGAGGCCATCGAGCGCAGCCGCGGCCTGAAGGTGGAAGCGCGCATCGGCGCCAATGAAAGCGGCTTCGGCCCCGCGCCTTCAGTGCTTCTCGCCATGCGGGACGCGGCGGCGGAGACCTGGATGTACAGCGATCCGGAAAATTTCGAGCTGAAGGAAGCGCTTGCCATTCACCACGGCGTTGCACGCGGCAATATCGCCATCGGCAGCGGGGTTGATGGATTGCTGGGGGAGATCGCCAGGCTGATCGTTGAGCCGGGCACGCCTGTCGTCACCTCGTTTGGCGGCTATCCCACTTTCAATTACCATGTGAACGGTTTTGGCGGCAAACTCGTCACCACGCCCTATGTCGATGATCACGAAAATCTTGACGGGCTTCTCGATCTCGTCATCCGGGAAAATGCGCCGCTCGTCTATTTCGCCAACCCTGATAATCCGATGGGAAGCTGGTGGGAGGCGAGCGAAGTCGTCGCCTTCGCCCGCGCATTGCCGGAAACCTGCCTGCTCATTCTGGACGAGGCCTATTGCGAAACCGGGCCCATCAGCGCCGTGCCGGCCATCGACGCGCTGATCGGCCAACCGAATATCCTGCGCATGCGCACCTTTTCGAAAGCCTATGGGCTGGCCGGTGCGCGCGTGGGTTATGCCATCGGCACGCTCGGCAATGTCGAAGCCTTCGACAAGATCCGCAATCATTTCGGCATGGCGCGTATTTCCGTCGCCGGCGCCCTCGCGGCGCTGAAGGATCAGGCCTATCTGCATGAGGTGGTTGGCAAGATTTCCGATGCCCGCGATCGTATTTCCGCGATCGCCCGCAATAACGGCCTTTCGCCGCTGCCGTCGGCCACCAATTTCGTCACCATCGATTGCCACCGCGACGGCGCTTATGCCCGCGCCATCGTTGATGGGCTGATGGACCATGGCGTGTTCATCCGCATGCCGGGCGTTGCCCCGCTCAACCGCTGCATTCGTGTCAGCGCCGGCACCGCCGACAAGCTCGATCTTTTCGAGCAGGCGCTGCCAAAGGTTCTCAAGGCGATCGGGTAAATTCCCAACCCAACCTCATTCCTGTGCTCGTCACAGGAATGAGGGGTGGAGAATGCCGCGGGTTCCACGCACCGATTCAAGTTCCCCTCACAACCCCCTGTTCGCGAATCATTTTCTGCATCACCAGACATAAGAAAACCGCGCCGGCCTTGTTCCTGCCGGTCGCGGTTTGATGTGTCAGCGCAAAAGCTTGTTTTCAAAGCCCTCGCCGCGTTCCCCTTCGGGTTTACTTTCCTTTGCACCGGTCAGCGGGACTGGAGGGAACCGGACCGGAAATCTCAATGATACCAAGGGTAAATCAGTGCATCGTCATCCAGTCGCGGGCGGCGCGCAGCGCTTCGGCCAGTTCCGCCTTCGTCATGTTGCGGGCAAGATCGGCGCGCAGCGAAGCGGCTCTTTCCGATCCGCGGATCGCGGCGATGTTGAGCCATTTATGGGCCGCGATCAGGTCCACCTTGCAGCCCCGGCCGGTCGCATAGACCAGGCCGAGATTGCAAAGAGTGTCGGCGCGGGTTTCGCCACCGGCAGCCATTTCGATATCGCTGATGTCAAAGCGTGCCATCGTTTTTATCCCTGTCCTTCTGCCTGTTTCATCATTGCCTTCTTGTCGAGGCTATCGTCCGGACCCGCCGTCTTTTGCGGCTTTTTTCGTCCTTCCGTCCGGCAGGTTTTCCCTGCGCTTTTGATGACTTCACTATGCCACGGGGCTTTCAACGCTCGCTTAAAAGGCATGATTAATGCGTCGCAAACAAACTGCAAACGATTGGTAAAATTGGGTTTTTGTTAAATATCACGAGCCGCGGAAATTAAGGACTTTGCGGCGAATTTTACGAAAACTTCAGAATTGGATTTAAATCCTTCCTTCACCATGATCAAAACAGCAATTTTCGAAATTGGCCTTTTTCCCTCTTCCAGCCGATGCAAATGCCGCGCCGCAGCCGCAAATTTCTATTTCCTTTTACGTGAACGTCAAATACTATCCGCCTGCCCGTCATGAGGATGAAGCGGGCACAGGATAGAGCGGCGCGAGGAGCAATCGTTGCACCGCAGGGCGGCTTTGGGCCAGAGACGGCGCATGGCACGCTAAAGAGGTTTGATCTGCGCAAGCCGCGTCTTCGGCCCATCCGGCTCAGGAAAGCCTGCGCGAATTTCGGGAGGAATTTTATGAAGCGTATAATGACGATTGCCGCCGCCCTTATGATGAGCGGCAACCTTGCCTTTGCTGGCGAGGCAATCGAGGGCAACTGGAAGACGGCCAGCGGCGAAACCGCCGTGATCGGCCCCTGCGGCGGCGCCTTCTGCGTGACGCTGAAGACCGGCAAACATGCCGGAAAACAGATCGGCAAGCTTTCCGGCAAGGGAAACAGCTATTCCGGCGAAATCACCGACCCCGCCAACGACAAGACCTATAGCGGCTCCGGCACCGTTTCCGGCAATTCGCTGAGCATGAAGGGCTGCGTGCTGAAGATTTTGTGCAAATCGCAGACCTGGACACGGCTGTAACCGGGAAGGCGGCGGGCAGGCTTTCAGCCGCCCGCCAGCACGGCGTCATGCGACCTGGACAGAGATCGCGCGTGGAACACACAGGCCCGTTGATGTATCGTTGCTTCGAGCCGAATATCAATGAGAACGACGATGCCCCCTAGCCTTTCGACGATCCTGATCGCCGGCACATCACATGTGGGCAAAAGCACTCTTGCCGGCCTGTTGAGCACAAGGCTCGGCTGGCAGGCGATATCCACCGACAGTCTCGCCCGCCACCCCGGCAGGCCGTGGCCAGGCATTCCGGCACCGGTGGAGGAATATTATACGGCTCTCTCGACCGAGACGATCCACTGGTTTCTGAAGGTGCATCACCAGAACATCTGGCCACTGATCCGCCCGATGATCGACAGCAGTTCCCATACCGGTAATCCCGCAATCTTCGAGGGTGCGGCCCTGCGCCCGGAATTCATATCGCCCCTGCTCGGCAGCACGGTTGCCGGCGTCCTGCTTCATGCCGGGAATGATTTCCTTCTCGAAAGAATGCGCTCCCACGCCCGATATGAGGATGCAACGGCCGGCCAGCGGCGCATCATGGACGCCTTCATCGAGCGTTCGCTGCGGGAAAATACCGAAATGCTGGCATCGGCGCGCGAACACCACCTGCCGATTGTCGATGTGACCAGCCCGGAAGCATTGAAAACCCTCGTGGCCGATCTCGCAGCGCGGGCAAAGGCTGCTCCTGCCTGAAGAAAATCGCGGGATCTGTGATGCGCCCTGCGCCATTGCGGCATCAAGCCGCCATGTCACCACCTGTTAACATCCCTGAACACCATATGAACCGGGGCCTCAGGGTCCGTTCAGTCCGACTATGGCAAAACTCTGTCCATCAACTCCAATAAAGGGGAATGGACATGACAAAGTTGATCAGCCGGCTGGCAATCTTCGCGTTTCTCATGGCGATCTTCGCCATGTCCTTCGCCTCGCTCGTCGTTAATCCCAACCGCAGCTTTCAGCGGGTGAATGCCGGGGCGGCGATTGCCTGCCAGCACGGCCCGGCGCCGGCCACCAATTGCCCCGTCGTGCTGTGAGGACCTGATGATGACGACAAGCTTTTCCAACGGCCTGTTCTCCGCCCTGCGGCTGGTGCTGATGGCCTCGATCTTTCTCGGCCCGGTGGCCGGACTTGCGGTCTACAAGGCCGATCCCCGCCCGGCATCCAAGGGCGCCGGTTTCGTGCTGCTGATGAGCCTGCAACGCGGCGCGCTCGGCTGAGATTTCGCGCACCCTCCTATCGATCCAGCAGCTTTTTCCGTTTCTTTTCAGTTTCTTCGCATTTCTGTCGCTTGCCTGTCGAAATAGGCCTCTTATAATGGGCCATGACAATAGCAAAACCAACGATTCCGCCCTTCACCTTCATCAGCCCCGAGCCTTTCGCGCCGCAGTCCTTCACGGACCCGAAAGAAGCTGTTGAGGCTTTGACCGCGCTTTACGAACGCAATACGGCGTTCCTGATCAATTCCTTCACCGACCTTGCCAAGGGCGCGCCGATCACCGGCCGTTACCGCGCCTGCTACCCGCAGGTCAGCCTCGAGACATCCACGTTCGGCCATGTCGATTCACGCCTTTCCTACGGGCATGTCACCTCCCCCGGCGTCTATACGACCACGATCACCCGGCCGGATCTGTTCCGCCATTACCTGAAAGAGCAACTGGGGCTTCTGATCAAGAACCACGGCGTTCCGGTCACCGTGGCGGAATCGGCTACGCCCATTCCGCTGCATTTCGCTTTCGGCGAAGGCGCCTATGTCGAGGCGGCGGCGGCTTCGTCGCTCTCCGACGTGCCGCTGCGCGATCTGTTCGATACGCCCGACCTCAACAATACCGACGACCTCATCGCCAATGGCGAATATGACCAGGTGCCGGGCGAACCCGCTCCGCTCGCGCCTTTTACCGCGCAGCGCATCGATTATTCGCTGGCCCGCCTCAGCCACTATACGGCGACGAGCGCCAGCCATTTCCAGAACTTCGTGCTGTTCACCAACTACCAGTTCTATATCGATGAATTTGCCGCCTGGGCGCGCAAATTGATGGCCGACGGCGGTGAAGGCTATACGGAATTCGTGGAGCCAGGCAACATCGTCACGCTTGCCGGTTCCGACAGGCCGACAACCGATATGACGCTGGCGCGGCTGCCGCAAATGCCCGCCTATCATCTGAAGAAGAAGGGTCATGCCGGCATTACGCTCGTCAATATCGGCGTTGGCCCTTCCAACGCCAAGACGATCACCGACCATATCGCCGTGCTGCGCCCGCATGCCTGGCTGATGGTGGGCCATTGCGCCGGCCTGCGCAACAGCCAGCGGCTGGGCGACTATGTTCTGGCCCATGCCTATGTGCGTGAGGATCACGTTCTCGACGACGACCTGCCGGTCTGGGTGCCGATCCCGGCGCTTGCCGAGGTGCAGCTGGCGCTGGAAGGTGCCGTCGCCGAAGTGACGGGTTACGAGGGCTTCGAGCTGAAGCGCATCATGCGCACCGGCACCGTCGCCACCATCGACAACCGCAACTGGGAACTTCGCGATCAGGCCGGCCCGGTCAAGCGCCTGTCGCAATCGCGCGCCATCGCACTCGACATGGAATCCGCCACCATCGCCGCCAACGGCTTCCGCTTCCGCGTGCCCTACGGCACCCTGCTCTGCGTCTCCGACAAACCGCTGCATGGCGAATTGAAGCTGCCGGGCATGGCGACGGAATTCTACCGCACCCAGGTCGCCCAGCATCTGCAGATCGGCATCCGCGCCGTGCAGAAACTGGCCGCCATGCAGAAGGAAACCCTGCATTCCCGCAAGCTCAGAAGTTTTTACGAGACGGCGTTCCAGTAAAAACAGATTTCGCGGCACCCTGCCTTGGTGTATGATTTCGAAAATCGATACACCAAGGATTTTTCTATGCGCACGAATATTGAGCTTGATGACGCCTTGATCGCAGAAGCGATGGAAATCACTGGCCTTCCGACGAAAAAGGCGACGGTCGAAAAGGCGTTGCGCGATCTCGTAGAAAATCTCGGGCGGCGAAAAGCGTTGCAGGAACTTAGAGGTATCGGCTGGAAGGGCGATTTAGAAGAAGTCCGCGGCAGCTGGAGCGCAGATAGTATAAAGTCGCAAGACGCCGCAGAATGATCGTTGTTGACACGTCTGTCTGGATCGACTGGTTTCAGAATAAACAAACGCCGCAAGTCGCTACACTCAGCGATATCAACGATCTTTCCGACGTGATTATCGGAGATATCATCCTGCTCGAAATCCTACAGGGAGAGCGGAACGAAAGACGGGCGGCGGCGATCGAGAGCCGGCTGAAGGTTTTCGAGCTTGTATCAATGTTGACACCCGAATTTGCCGTGGCTGCCGCTGCGAACTACCGAAAACTACGCGGCCTTGGAAAGACAGTGCGCAAAACAGCCGACCTCATCATCGGCACCTACTGCATCGAGCACGGGCACAAGCTCCTGCAAAACGACCGGGACTTTCAGCCGATGGCCGATCATCTCGGTCTGCAATTCGTCTGAACCTCAAACCACCTTCACAGTCCCCTGCACGCGGATGGGAAAATTCACCGAACGCGCTATGAAGCACTTGTCATGCGCATCATGGTGCAGCTCATCCGCCCGGGCGGGATCACCCTTCGAAATAGTGATGACCGGTTTCAGCACCACTTCGCTGAACTGCCCGGCGCCATCCTTTTCCATGACAAGCGTGCCTTCGGCATTGTCGACATAGTCTTCGACGATGATGCCGTTGACGGAGCAGAAATGCAGGTACCAGAGCTTGTGGCAGGCCGAGAGCGAGGCGACGAGCAGGTCTTCCGGGTTCCAGCGGGAGGGATCACCGCGGAAGGCGGGGTCCGAGGAGCCGGTGATATCCGCCTTGCCCGCCGTGGAAATCGTGTAGTCGCGCTCATAATCGCGGTATCCCGACGTTCCCTTGCCGCGATTGCCGGTCCATTTCACCTGCACGGCGTAATGATGTTCCTGTCCTGCCATGTGATTATTCCTCCCTCGAAATCTTTTTTCCGCATTTCCCAACGGAAAACCGGTGTCCACTTTTCCTAGAAATGCTCGCGTGTATCGCGCAGGTGGTTGAGCCCCTGGCGCAGCGTCTCGATGATCTCGTCCACTTCGGAACGGCTGACGGTCAGCGCCGGCGAGGCCAGCATGCGATCTCCCGTGGCACGCATGACGAGGCCGTTTGCAAGGCAATGGTTGCGCACGGCGGTTCCGATATCGTCCGGCTTGGCGAAACGTCTGCGGGTTGCCTTGTCCGCCGTCAGTTGCAAACCGCCCATCAGGCCAACATTCACGGCCTCGCCCACCAGTTCATGATCGGCAAGGCTTTTCCAGCCCTCGGAGAAATAGGGGCCGATATCGTCACGTACCCGCTCCACCAGCCCCTCATCCTCAATGATACGGAGGTTTTCCAGTGCCGCGGCAGCACAGACGGGATGGCCGGAATAGGTGAAACCGTGGTTGAAATCACCGACCTCTGAAAGCATCACCTCCGCCACCCGGTCTGAAACGATGACACCACCGATCGGCAGATAACCCGATGACAGTCCCTTGGCGACGGGAGCGAGATCCGGCTCCACGCCAAAATGCTGGTATCCGAACCACGAACCGAGACGGCCGAAACCGCAGATCACCTCGTCGGACACCAGCAGAATGTTGCGCGCCTTGCAGATGCGGGCGATTTCCGGCCAGTAGGTCTCCGGCGGCACGATGACACCACCTGCGCCCTGAATGGGTTCGGCCACGAAAGCGGCGACATTTTCCTCGCCGAGTTCATCGATCTTGGCGTCCAGTTCCCGAGCCACCTTCAGGCCGAATTCGGCGGGTGAGAGATCGCCACCCTCGGCATACCAATAGGGCTGGCCGATATGGGCGATGCCTTCGATGGGCAGGTTGCCCTGTTCATGCATCCATTTCATTCCACCGAGCGAAGCGCCGGCTACCGTCGAGCCATGATAGCCGTTGCGTCTTGCGATCACCCTGGTCTTCGTGGGATGGCCAAGCGCCTTCCAGTAGACCCGCGCCATGCGGAACCAGGTGTCGGTGGCTTCCGAACCGGAATTGGTGAAGAACACATGGTTCATCTTCGGCCCGGCGCGCGAGGCGATCTTTTGCGCCAGAAGCGTCGCGGGCGGGGTGGTGGTGCCGAAAAAGGCGTTGTAGTAAGGTAGCTCGTTCATCTGGCGCTGCACGACATCGGCGATCTCGCGGCGTCCATAACCGATATTCACGCACCAGAGGCCGGCAAAGGCATCGAGATATTTCTTGCCGGTGCTGTCGTAGATGAAGACCCCTTCCGCGCGCTCGATGATGCGGGTGCCGGCGGCATTCAGCTTGCCCATGTCGGAAAAGGGGTGAAGGTGATGGGCGGCATCGATGGCCGCGAGATTGGACATCGGCTTGGAGACTTCATTCATGACAGATCGCACTCCCATAAAGGCAACGGCGCTCACGCCACCGCGCCCGCCGAACATGGCCGGGCAGCTTCGATTTGGCAAGGCTGGTGGTTTTTAAGAGAATATTGATTGGCTCGGCGCAGCCCCTGAATTTACAGTCGGTTGCGCTATGCGAAAAACGCCCGCCCCACCAGTACCTTCAACTCGCCGGCGTGAACCTTCAGCGCGACGTCCCGCTCCATCGGCAACAGTTCACCGTCGATGACGCAGCGCACATCGTGGCGTTTCTTCGGAAAATGCAGTTCCACGTCCGTTACGGTCATCGCCGTCACAGCAGCGTTTTCTTTGAGCTTGCCGCGCAGAATGTCGAGGGCGAGTTTTGCAACGCCCGAGGGGCGCAGCGGATCGGTGAGGTAAAAGCCGAGATGGCCGCCCGAGACATTCTCCGCCACGAGCAGGGAATTCTGGCCGAACTCGTTATTGGAGACGGAGATCGCCGAGACCTTGCGGTGCTGAGTTTTGCCATTAACGGTATATTCCACCTCGAAGACCGGCGGATTGAGGATGACGCTGATGGCAGCGCGGATGCTCGCCTTGATCTTGCCGAGACGGGAAGCGAAGGCGAGATTGTTGCGATAGCGCACCATGCGCGAATGCAGGCCCGCGGAAAACTGGTGCACGAAAAGGCGGCCATTGACGCTGGCGATGTCGACGCTGGCGATTTCGCCATGCGCCAGTGTTTCCAAGGCCTGGCGAATGTCGAGCGGCAGTTTCAGCGAGCGGGCGAAGAGGTTCATGGTGCCGGCTGGAACAATGCCAAGCGCGATGCCGTGTTTCCAGGCGATGGCCGCCGCGGCGGAAATCGTGCCGTCACCGCCGCCGGCGATGATGCCTTCAATGCCCGGCTCCTCGGCGGCGCGTTCCATCTCCTTGACGATGTCCTTGCCGGAAACCAGACGGCAGTCGATTTCGTGGCCGGCGCGGGAGAAGACCGCGCGAGCATGATCGCAATAGGCGTCCATATCAGTGGTGCGAAATGTGCCACCGTCGCGATTGAAAATTGCTATGAGCTTCATGTTTCCAACCCGATCCCGCAACGCAGCCGCGCGTAAATGCCTGGCTTCCAATAGAGTTCCGAACACCATCGCGTGAAGATGTTTTTTTACCGCGAATCGCTCTACCGCAATGCGTCATTTCATGTTAGGGGTCACTTAAGGTCATTTTCATGACCGCGCATCTCCAGTCAGGGCAGACCGTTCCCATACGGTCTTGCCCTTTTTTCTGTGGGCCCTCCCCGTTTTTCAGGTCACGATGAGCCAGTCGAATATGTCCGAAGCCCGCTCTGGTGCGGAGAGTGAAACCGTTTACACGGCAGCACCAGCCGTCGCCCTTTCACCGCTTGCCATCGCGCTGATCGAACTGGCGCTGGCCGCCGGCGGTTTCGGCATCGGCACCGGCGAATTCGCCATCATGGGCCTGCTGCCTGACGTCGCCACCACCTATGGCGTCACCGTTCCGCAGGCGGGTTATGTCATCACGGCCTATGCGCTGGGCGTCGTCATCGGCGCGCCGATCATCGCCGTGCTGGCTGCGCGCATAACACGCCGCACGCTGCTTCTTGGCCTGATGGGACTTTTTGCGGCCGGCAACATCTTGAGCGCGCTTGCGCCTGACTTCCTGAGCTTCACCCTGCTGCGTTTCGTTACCGGCCTGCCACATGGTGCCTATTTCGGCGTTGCAGCACTGGTGGCGGCCTCCATGGCGCCTATCCACAAGCGTGCCCGCGCGGTTGGCCGCGTCATGCTCGGTCTCACCATTGCCACCCTGCTCGGCACGCCGCTTGCCACTTTCTTCGGCCAGCTCCTGTCCTGGCGTGCGGCCTTCATGCTGGTGGGCGGCATCGGGCTCCTGACAGTCGCGCTTCTGTGGCTGTTCCAGCCGCGTGACAAGGTGGAGGAAGGCGCAAGCGTCTGGCGCGAACTCGGCGCATTCAGGCGCGTGCAGGTGTGGCTGACGCTCGCCATCGCCGCCGTTGGTTTCGGCGGCATGTTCTCGGTGTTCAGCTATATCGCCAAGACCACCACCGATGTGGCGATGATGCCGGTGTCCACCGTATCCATGGTGCTGGCGCTGTTCGGCATCGGCATGAATGTCGGCAATGTCGTCGGCTCACGGCTCGCCGATATCTCGCTCAATGGCACGATTGGCGGCATGCTGGCCTTCAACGTGCTGGCCATGACGGTGTTCGGCATGACGGCGGACAATCCGTTCATGCTGTGCATCTGCGTGTTCCTGATCGGCTGCGGTTTTGCCGCCTGCCCGGCCGTGCAGACCCGGCTGATGGATGTGGCGCAGGATGCGCAGACGCTGGCGGCCGCCTCCAACCATTCCGCCTTCAACATTGCCAATGCGCTCGGCGCCTGGCTTGGCGGCCTCGTCATCGCCATGGGTTTCGGTTACGCCTCGACAGGGTATGTCGGCGCGGTCCTTTCCCTTCTCGGGCTTGGCGTTTTCCTTGTTTCGGTCACCGTCGAACGGCGCGCAAAAGCCGGCTGACAGCCGGTTTTTCAGCGGTCGAAACGCCCTCTCCGGCACGCTTCAGAAACCTTACGGAAATTTCACAATCGGCTCGCTTGACTCTTTTTCGTTTCAGGCGCAACACGACGTTACGCACCGGCCGTGACCCGGCACAGTGCGGATTTCAACGGAGCATCATTAGATGTCTAGCGACAGTAGTAGTCGATTGCCTTTGCCGAAAGCGGCGAACGGGAACTGATCCGACCTCTGTCGGCTCACCACCGCGTTCGCCGTAATCGGCGAATCGACGGAAAGGTGAGCAATCATGAACTTCCACACTCTCTCCCAGAGAGCCAGCAAGGCCGCACGTCTTCTCCGCAGCGGAAATGCCGGTTCCACCACCATTGCAGAACGTGTCGAGCACCTCAACACGCTTGATACCGACGCAGCCGTCGCTGCCCTGCTTGCCATGCCGCAGGCAAAGGCCGTGGCCATTCTCGACCGGCCGGAACTGCATGACGCAGCCGCCATCATTGCCGGCATTCCCCTTGAACAGGCCGCCCGCTTCGTCAACCTGATGTCCGACGACCGCGTCGCCGACGTCATGGCGGAAATGGAAGAAGAGCCGCGTGCCAAGCTGTTTGCCCGGCTGGACCGCACCACCGCGCTCTCCATCAAACATCTGATGGGTTATCCGCCGCGCACGGCCGGTTCCATCATGACCACGGAATTCGTCAGCGTGCCGCTTGACTGGACGGTGGAACAGACCCTTTCGCACATCCGCGTCGTCGAGCGGTCGCGTGAAACGGTCTATGCCATCTATGTGCTGGCTGAGGACGGGACGCTGACGACCGTCGTGACGCTGCGTCGTTTGCTGACCGGCGAGCCCAGCGCTTCCATCCTCTCCGTCGCGTCGAAGGAGGGCATTGCCTATGCAAGCCCACTAATGTCGCAGGAGGATGTGGCCCGGCTCATCCGCAAGCATGACCTTCTGGCGCTTCCCGTCGTCGACGACCACTCGCATATTCTCGGCATCGTCACCGTTGACGACGTGATCGACACCATGATCGCCGACACCACGGAAGATGCTCACAAGTTCGGTGGTATGGAAGCGCTCGGCAAGCCCTATATGGCCATGGGCTTTCCGGACATGATCCGCAAGCGCGCCGGCTGGCTCGCAGCCCTGTTCCTCGGTGAAATGCTGACGGCGAGCGCCATGCAGCATTTCGAGGGCGAGCTGGAAAAAGCCGTTGTGCTGACGCT
Source organism: Agrobacterium fabrum str. C58 (assembly GCF_000092025.1). Lineage (NCBI taxonomy): Bacteria > Pseudomonadati > Pseudomonadota > Alphaproteobacteria > Hyphomicrobiales > Rhizobiaceae > Agrobacterium > Agrobacterium fabrum. Next base: position 995,537 of record NC_003062.2, on the reverse strand, counting down.
GTTCATTCCACTCATCATGTCTTCGGGCGGCAACTCCGGTTCGCAGGCCACCTCGCTCATCATCCGGGCGCTGGCACTCGGCGAACTCAAGCTTTCGGACTGGTGGCGGGTACTGCTGCGGGAAATCCCGACGGGCCTGACGCTCGGCTGCATCCTCGGCGCCATCGGCTTCCTGCGGCTGACCATCTGGCAGCAGGCAGGTTTCTACAATTACGGCGAACACTGGCTGCTGGTCGGTGCCACCGTCTTTGCGGCACTGGTCGGCATCGTCACCTTCGGTTCGCTCGCCGGTTCCATGCTGCCCTTCCTGCTGCAACGCCTGCGGCTCGATCCGGCCAGCGCATCGGCACCCTTCGTCGCCACGCTGGTGGATGTCAGCGGCCTCGTCATCTACTTCTCGGTGGCGCTGGTGATCTTGAGCGGCACGTTGCTCTAACGACAAAAGGCCCGCTCGAAAGAGCGGGCCTTTTTCATTTGCGACCGAAAAAGCGCGAGGCCCTGCCCTCAGCCGCCGGCGCTGATGACGCCTGTTCCCAACAGAGCGAGCAGAATGAAGCCGATGACCACGCGGTACCAGACGAAGGGCATGTAGCTCTTGGTCGAGACCAGCTTCAGGAACACGACGATCACGGCATAACCGACGATAAAGGCGATGAGGGTCGCAAGCCCGGTCTGGCCCCAGCCGACCGGATTGTCCTCGCCGATGCTCTTGAACAGTTGGTAGAAGCCGGAGCCGAAGACGGCGGGAACGGCGAGCAGGAAGGAATACCGCGCCGCCGCCTCACGGGTATACCCCAGAAGCAGGCCGGCGCTGATGGTGCCGCCTGAACGCGAGACGCCGGGAATGAGCGCCATCGCCTGCGCGAAACCGAAAAGGATGCCATCGCGCCAGATCAGCTGGTTCAGCTTGTAGCGCTTCTCACCGATCCTGTCGGCAAGACCAAGAACGATGCCGAAGACGATCAGCATCACCGCGGTGATATAAAGATTGCGCAGCGAATGTTCGATCGCATCCTTGAAGAACAGCCCCAGAAACACGATCGGCACCGAACCGACGATGATCAGCCAGCCGAGCCGGGCGTCCGCCTTGTTATATTCGCCAAGGCGCAGGTTCTGCCGTAGCCAGGCGGCGGCAATCCGCATGATGTCGGACCAGAAATAGACCAGCACCGCCATTTCCGTGCCGATCTGGGTAATGGCGGTGAAGGCGGCGCCTGGATCTGCGCCTGATGGCAGGAACTCCCCGGCGATCCTGAGATGCGCGCTTGAAGAAACCGGAAGGAATTCCGTAAGTCCTTGCAATAGACCGAGAAATCCGGCCTCCATCCAACCCATGCTCATGTGCTTTGATGTCCCTGCTGCGAATCGAGTTTGCAGCATTATGCATCAATCGGGGCAAATCCGTGTTGCATCGCACCATGAAAATGGCCCGCGCGCGACCTTGCTTTTACCCGTAATTTCTCTCAGGCCGCCTTCTCCGCAACCGTGGGCGCCCGCGTATATTTCTCGCCGTTCTTGCACACGACATGCGCGTCGCCCCAGCTTTTCAACGCCGAAATGACCGGCCGCATCGTTTCGCCAAGCGGCGTCAGCGCATAATCCACCCGCGGCGGCACCACCGGAAAGACGGTGCGCGAAATCAGGCCCGCCTCTTCCAGCTCACGCAGCTGCTTGGTCAGCATGCGCTGGGTGACGCTCGGGATGTGGCGGCGCAGCTCGTTGAAGCGCAGCGTGCCCTCATTGATGAGGTGATAGAGGATCACGCCCTTCCATTTGCCATCGAGAAAACTCAAGGCCGATTCCACCGGGCAGCCGGGAAAGTTGCCGGTGAGCTTGGCGCGCGGTCGCGACATCTACAGTATCCTTTTTGTATGTATCACCACAAAATGTGCATTCTTGCGATTGATGTTCATATGTATCAAGTAAGAGGCACGCAAACAAGCAAAGGAGACTGTTCATGCGCGCCATCGGTTACAAAACCAGCCAGCCCATCACCGCGGCGGATGCCCTCATCGACATCGATCTGGCCCAGCCGGAAGCCAAGGGGCACGACATTCTGGTGGAGGTGAAGGCGGTTTCGGTGAACCCTGTGGACACCAAGGTGCGCCGCAACCAGTCGCCGGAAAATGGCGCCACCCGCGTGCTGGGTTTCGACGCTTCGGGTGTAGTAAAGGCCGTCGGCGACAGGGTCTCGCTGTTCAAGCCGGGCGACGAGGTGTTTTACGCCGGCGTCATCAACCGTCCGGGCTCCAACAGCGAATTCCATCTGGTCGATGAGCGCATCGTCGGCGCAAAGCCGAAATCACTCAATTTCGAGGAGGCCGCCGCCCTGCCGCTGACAGCGATCACCGCTTACGAAACGCTGTTCGACCGGCTGCGGGTGAAGGAGCCGGTTCCGGGCGCTGCCAATGCCGTTCTTGTCATCGGCGGTGCCGGCGGCGTCGGTTCTATCGCCATCCAGCTTCTGCGCGCCCTGACGGATCTCACCGTCATCGCCACGGCATCGCGGCCGGAAACCATGGAGTGGGTGAAGGAACTCGGCGCGCATCATGTCGTGGATCACGGCAAGCCGATCGCACCGCAGGTGGAAGCGCTTGGCCTTGGTGCGCCCGGCTTCGTATTCTCGACCACCCATAGTGATATCCACGCCGCCGACAGCGTGGCGACGATTGCGCCGCAGGGTCGTTTTGCGCTGATCGACGATCCGGCCGGCGGTTTCGACGTCATGGCCTTCAAGCGCAAATGCGTGTCGATCCATTGGGAAATGATGTTCGCCCGCGCGGTTTTCGAGACACCTGACATGATCGAGCAGCACAAATTGCTCAATCACGTCGCGGAACTGGTCGATGCCGGCAAGATCAGGACGACGCTGACCGAGGTTTTCGGCACCATCAATGCCGCAAACCTCATCAAGGCGCATGCCCTGATCGAGAGCAACACGGCCAGGGGCAAGATCGTGCTTTCGGGCTTCTGATCAACGGCGAGGCATCCGCATCGCGGACGTCTTTGCCCCTTAAAGAGATATCCGTGCCGCGCGAAAACCGCGCGGCCGTTCCATCAATCATCATCAGGATCTTCCGGGCACGGCCAGGAGGCCGGCGCGGTGAGGCCATTCGGCAATTTGGTCTTGGCGTCGCCACAGGCAATGTCGATCTGTTTCTGGTCGAGGCCGGTGGCCGTGGAGAGATCGACACCTTCGATGCGGGTGAGCAGCAGGAAGGCGCTGGTGAAATCCACCGGACCGCCAAGCGTGGCACCGCCGAAGCGGGCACGCGACAGGTTGGTCAGGGAAAATTTCGAGCCGTTCAGCGAGGCACCCTCGAAATCGGCACGTCCGAGCTCGGCCTTGGTGAAATCCGTACCGTCGAGCTTGGTCTTCTCGAATTTGGTTCGCTGCATTTCTGCATTGACGAATTTGGCGTTGGTGGCGTCGGCAGCGGAAAAATCGCTGCGATAGGCTTCCACCTTGGTCAGATTGGCGCCCTGCAGGTTCGCCTCGCCCAGCGCCGTACGGATGAGCTTGGCCTTTTCGAGATTGGCCCCCTTCAGCGAAGAGCCGCGCAGGTCGGTATAGGTGAAATCCGTGCCGTAAAGCATCGCCGAATCGAGATTGCTGCTGCCGAGCATCAACATGCGCTTGTTGCATTCGCGCCAGTCGATGCCGGCCATCGCATCGGTGCGGCAGCTGGCAGCCCCGAGCGGGCCGCCGCTCAGCGAAACGACCGCCAAAACCACCCCCGCCGCCACAGCAGCGCCAAACCGCGTCTTTCCCACGATATTCAGCCTTTGAAAGCCGGACATTCTTTCACTCCCTGTCGCCGGGCGACGGCGCAAACGCAACAGCTCTTGAGCCGAACCGGGACCATATGCACATTCAAGGCGTTACCGCATTATCGCCCCGCAATCCACGGGCCGGATGAGGTTACAACACCCCAACATCCTATATGTAAGAAATCGAAGAGCAATCCACAAATACTGAGGGAAAAGAGGCAATGGTCGCTACTGTTGCGTCATGGCGGACGCGATGCGGCGGCGAGGGCTTATTGCGCCTATGTTGTTGGAATGAGTTTTTGCAGGCGGAAACGGCACGCTCCGCAGAGGTCGCCCATTCGGTCACGCGCGCCGTCCGAACAAATTCGACATCATCCTCGGGCCTCTCCCGAGGATTCGTCCAAATATCGTAAAATCATCTGTTGCAGATGCTCGGGACAAGCCCGAGCATGACGAAGAGGGATACCCTCACCCCATCACATATTGGCGTAAACCGGCCCCTCGCCGCCCTGAGGCGGCACCCAGTTGATATTCTGGTTGGGGTCCTTGATATCGCAGGTCTTGCAGTGCACGCAGTTCTGGGCGTTGATCACGTAAACTTCCTCGCCGTCCTTCTCCACCCATTCATAAACGCCGGCGGGGCAATAACGGGTCGAGGGACCGGCATAAATGTCGTGTTCGGAGCGCTTCTGCAACTCCATGTCCTTCACCTGAAGATGCACCGGCTGGTCCTCCTCATGGTTGGTGGAAGACAGGAACACCGACGACAGCCGGTCGAAGGTCAGAACGCCATCCGGCTTCGGATAGGCGATCGGCTTGTGCTTCGAGGCCGGTTCGAGGCTCTGCGCATCCGTCTTGCCGTGCTTCAGCGTGCCGAAGACCGAGAAGCCGAACAGCTGGTTCGTCCACATGTCCAGACCGCCGAGGCCGACGCCAACCAGCGTGCCGAATTTCGACCAGAGCGGCTTGACGTTGCGCACCCGCTTCAGGTCCTTGCCGATATCGCCGTCGCGCCATTCGGCTTCGATCTCGACTACCTCGTCATGGGCGCGGCCTGCTGAGAGGGCTGCGGCGATCTTTTCCGCCGCCAGCATGCCCGAAAGCACCGCATTATGGCTGCCCTTGATGCGCGGAACGTTGACGAAACCGGCGGAACAGCCGATCAGCGCGCCGCCGGGGAAGGTGAGCTTCGGCACCGACTGATAACCGCCCTCGGTAATCGCGCGCGCGCCATAGGAGATGCGCTTGCCGCCCTCGAAGGTATCGCGGATCGCGGGATGGGTCTTGAAGCGCTGGAATTCCTCGAAGGGGTAAAGATAGGGGTTCTTGTAATTGAGGTGGACGACGAAGCCGACGGCAACGAGATTGTCTTCCAGATGATAGAGGAACGAGCCGCCGCCGGTCTTGAAACCCAGCGGCCAGCCGAAGGAGTGCTGCACGAGGCCTTGCCTGTGGTGTTCCGGCTTGACCTGCCAGAGTTCCTTGATGCCGATGCCGAATTTCTGCGGCTCGCGATCCTTCGACAGGTCGTACTTTGCGATCAACTGCTTGGCGAGCGAACCGCGCACGCCTTCTCCAACAAGCACATATTTGCCGTGCAGCTCCATGCCGCGGGTGAAGGCAGGGCCGGGCTCGCCGTTCTTTTCGATGCCCATATCGCCGGTGGCGACGCCGATAACGGCGCCTGCGTCATTATAAAGCACTTCGGTGGCGGCAAAGCCCGGATAGATCTCGACGCCGAGCGCTTCCGCCTTTTCCGCCAGCCAGCGACAGACGAGGCCAAGCGAGACGATGTAATTGCCATGATTGTTCATCAAAGGCGGCATCATGAAATTCGGCAGGCGAATGGAGCCAGCCGGGCCTAAGAACATGAACTGGTCGTCCTTGACCTCGGTCTTGAAGGGATGCCCCTCCTCTTTCCGCCAGCCGGGCAGCAGCCGATCGATGCCGATGGGATCGACCACGGCGCCCGAGAGAATATGCGCGCCAACTTCCGCGCCTTTTTCCAGAACGACGACCGAAAGCTCCGGCTCGACCTGCTTCAGCCGGATCGCCGCGCTGAGACCCGCAGGACCCGCGCCAACGATCACAACGTCGAATTCCATCGCTTCGCGTTCGGGCAGTTCCATCGCTTCCGTCATCTTGTCCTCTCAGATCGCCGGTCCCATCCGGCTGTTGTTATCGTTTTTCGTACCGCCGAGTCGCACCGCCTGCGCCAGACAAAAAGCCCATCCGCGACACCGCAGCGATCGGCACCTGTCTTCGCAAAGCGAGACGCCTTTGTCGAGCGTCTATAATGCCAAATCAGGTCGTACGCCAGTCAATTGTCAGACAACCTGATGAATACAGATTACTTTTACGTGCACGTAATAAAAAGAATAGGCTCCGCCCTTTCGGCCGTCAAGTATGATTGGTTTAACGTCTCGAAACGAGAGAACGCAAAAGCATGTTTTCGATCCTGGAGTTATGCACCATCTTGAATAATGTCAGCCTAACGGCCGTCTTCAGAAACCACGCGGCCATTGTGATGCATGTTCGCCATCAGCCTTTGTAAGCCTTTGATTCGAAACCGGGTGAAAGCGGCTATATCGCCCGTGGCTTTCACGCGAATAAGCGCACCCTCGTAAGCCTCGATGATACAAGCGCAAAGATCCGATACATCCTCATCGCCGGCAATATCGTCTTCATATTGGGCTTGGGTGAGCAGTTCGCGAATACTCGTCTCCCATCGCCCGAATGAAATAGCAAGCGCGTCCCGAACCAGAGCGCTACGGCCTGCGGAAGTCTGCGCAATGACGCCGTAAAGGCAGCCTGCATAAGGCCCGTCTTGCTTAAGCTCCAGTTCCAGCGTTTCAAAATATACCGATAGGCGCTGCAACGCGCGCAACGATGTATCCGAAAAAAGTCGCTCCCTGATATGCGCATACTTTTGCTCGTAGGCCTCGATGACCGCCACCACGAAGTCGTCCTTGCTCGCAAAGAAGTAATAGAACGACCCTTTTGGGACATCCACTTCCTTCAGGATCGGGCCGATCCCCACGCCCTCATACCCGTGAGCGAGCAGCTGGCGCATTCCCTCCGAAATGAGACGCGTGCGCGTCGCAGATTGACCATTCATAACTAGACCGATCGTCTACATTGCTGATTATACATACTTCTCTCCTTGGAGCGATGCCTATATGAGTCTAGCACATGAACGTTCTAGTGGCATATATCTTGTAGCAGCCTCGGCAGTTTTATGGAGCACGGCTGGGCTTTTCGTCCGAATGGCGGATATGGATATGTGGTCGATGGTGGCGTGGCGCTCTGCCTTCACCTTTTTGGCTCTTGGGGCGTTTTTTCTGCTTCGAAATAGATTTGCCAGACAACGGTCGTCGATGTCATTCGGTTTCCCCGGCATTGCCGGATGCTTGGTGTCTGCGATCGCGGCGATTACATATATCGCGTCCCTGCGATGGACGACCGTCGCCAACGTGATGACGATCTATGCGACACTCCCATTTATTGTGGCCGGCATCGCATTTGTGTGCTTGCGGGATCGGGTTACCTACCGTTTCGTCATCGCTGGCTGCTTGGCTTTCGTTGGAGTATTGATTTCGGTTGGCGCGGCAGTATCGCACCAGGACATGCTCGGTATCTTTGCCGCCTTCATCATGACCACGGGATGCGCCACGCAAATCGTTATCGCGAAGCGCTTTCCGGACATGGACACCACCCTGATGACCGCTCTTGCAGCCCTGATCTGCATTTGCGTCGCGCTGCCGCTGATGCAATTTGAGATACCCGCTCCGACGCAGATCATCGCCTGCGCACTTTATGGCGTCCTCACCACGGCATTCGGCTATATATTCCTGCTCCAAGGATCCCGGCGCATAAACGCCGGCGAGGCCGGATTAATTTCCATGCTGGATGTTATTCTCGGACCAGTATGGGTCTGGCTATTTTACAATGAAGTCATATCGCCCATCGTCCTGACGGGAGGCGGCATCGTGATAATGTCTGTAGCCTGGTATTTGGCGGGAGATCGCAGAGCGGCTACAGCACCGTGAAATACAGTTCTACTGAGGCTGACGCACGGAGCATTCAAACTGCCCATTCCTCATCCGTCGTGAACACGATCGTCAGCCAGCGGTCACTCCCCTCGCCGCCGAGCGCATTGCCGATCTCGTCGCGGATCGCGTCCCACTCCTCCAGGCGCCGGGCCGGCCAGTTCTTCGGGACAATGAAGAAGAGCTCGATCTGCCGGCCGCGGCCGACACGGGCGACGTAGGAATAGTGCGAAGCAAAGCCGAATTTCGTCACGATCTCACCTGCCACGCCGTCCACATGCTGCTTGAACTCCAGCGGCGTCACCAGAAGAATGTCGGCAAGCGCCTGTTTCACATTGCCGAGCGGCATGGGGATGATGACGAGGCAGACCAGCGCCAGCACGGCCGGGTCGATATAGGGCGCGAGCCAAGCTTGCGACGTGCCCGTGAGGCCGTAGCCGATGGCGAAGGCGACGAACAGCGCCATGCTCAGAAGCGCACTCATCAGCCAGCTTTTGGCATCCAGCGCCACGAAAGCGGATTTCAGCCTGCGGTTTTGCCGTTTGACGAACCATGCCATGGCGAGTGAGACGGTAAAGCTGACGAAAGTGACGATGATGGCGTAATCGAACTCGATCGAGCGTCCGCCATCCATCAGGCTATCGATGGCATTGATGAGCGCATAGATCGCCGCCCCCATCAACAGCGTGCCGTTGAGGCCGAGCACCATCGGCTCCAGATGCCAGAAACCCATGGTGAAACGTTCCGCCAGGCGGCCACCGGGCCTGGGTGCTGCGGAAGCGGCAATCAACCGCGCCACAAGCAGCGCCAGCACCGTCATGAAAGCATCGGTGAGCGCATAAACACCGTCGAAAACAACCGCGAACGAGCCGGAAAACAGGCCCGCGCCAATGCCGAACAGCGCCAGGACAACCGTGACGGCAATGGAGAATTTCAGCAGGGATTGTTCTGTCATGACGTGTATTTGACCTTCAAAAGCAGAAACCGCCTTATAGAGGTTTTTCGCGTTTCTGCGCGTGGCGAAAAATCTCTAACTCTTTGTTTTGTCGCATTTCCGGACGGAAAACCGGGGTCCACTTTTCCTGGAAATGCTCTATAAACACCACATACGGCACTCACAAGACAGGACAAACTCCATGGATTTCGGCATTTCCGGCAAACGCGCCCTCGTTCTCGCCTCCTCTCGCGGCCTTGGGCTGGGCATTGCCACCGCGCTGGCGAAAGAGGGCGCAAACGTCCTTCTGGTTGGCCGAAGCGGTGAAAAGCTGGCGGAAAATTGCAAGGCGATCAATGCGCTCGGCAAGGGCAAGGCCGACTGGGTGTGGGGTGATCTTGCCGATGACAATTTCGTCGAATCCATGGTTCAGGCCGTCGAGGACAAGCTCGGCGGCATCGATATTCTCGTCAACAATACCGGTGGTCCGACGCCCGGCCTTGCGCAGGAAATGACGGTCGACAAGCTCGACACCTTCTTCCAGTCCATGGTGCTGCGGGTCATCACGCTGACCAACGCGCTGCTGCCGCAGATGAAGGAACAGGGTTTCGGCCGCATCCTCACCGTCGCCTCGTCAGGCGTGTTCGAACCGATCCCCAATCTCGCCCTTTCCAACACCCTGCGCGGCGCGCTTGTCGGCTGGAGCAAGACGCTGTCGTCAGAAGTGGCCTCCTTCGGCATCACCTCCAACCTGCTGCTGCCCGGCCGCATCCATACCGACCGCATCGACGAGCTGGATGGCGCCAATGCCAAGCGTCTCGGCAAGAGCATTGAGGAAGTGCGTGAGGCCTCCGTCAAGGGCATTCCGGCCGGCCGTCTCGGCACGGTGGAAGAATTCGCCGCCGCCGGCGCTTTCCTCTGCTCGGTGCCGGCGAGCTATATTACCGGCACGATGCTGCGGGTAGACGGCGGCGCCGCGAAGTCGAATTAAAGGCTTCCGCCTCAAGGCCGATCAAGGAACCGTTGCGTAGATCACGTAACGGTTTCGCCCCGTATTCTTGGCTTCATAAAGCGCGGTATCGGCGTGGCGCAGCACCTCGCTGGCGCTTTCGCCGGGATTGGCATAGGCGATGCCGGCAGAGCAACTGTAACGGAAATCCGGCCTGTCCCCAAGAGGCGAAGCCTGCGCCAGCGATGACAAAAGCTGCCGCATCAGACTATCGGCGCTGTGCATCCGTGACCCGCTGAGGACCAGCAGAAACTCTTCTCCGCCGATCCTGCCAAGAAGATCATCACGGCCGGCGGTGGCGGAGAGCCGGGCCGCAAAATCTTTCAGCACGAGATCGCCATAGGCATGGCCGAAGCGGTCGTTGACACTCTTGAAGTGGTCGATATCCATGATGATGACGGCGAGCGCCTGCGCCTTGTTCGGTCCCAGCAGATGGTTGAGCGTATCCATCGCATAACGGCGGTTTCCAAGCCCCGTCAGTTCGTCACTCAGCGCGGATTTGAGCGCCCGGTCCCGCTCCTGGCGCAGATCGCGCAATTCGATGCCGAGTTCAGACACGTCGGTGATGACGCACAGCATCCAGCCGCCCGGCAACGTCGTTTCGGTCGTCAGCATCCACCGACCGTCCTTCAGGCTGGTTTCGATGGTGCGAAACGGCAATTTGCCACGCCGCGTCTTTGCCGAGCGCAGCCACAATTCGAAATCCGAAGTCTCTATGCTCGTGCCGGTGGTGGTACGATAGCCGCTGCGCATCATATCCACCCAGCTGGGGAATTCATGGCGTCCTATGCCGAGCGCGGCGCGGAATGCGCTGTTGGCGAAACGAAGCTCATCATTACCATCAAATAGCGCGTAGCCTTGTTGCGACGCCTCCATGAGTGTCATGAGCTGGTGGATGAAAACGTCCATATCACCCTGAACGATACCGCTGTCGTCAGGCGTCGCGTCGTCCAATACGTATTGGCTGATCTTGTAGGGCATCGAATTTCCACGGCTACGAAAACGACAGGCGACCAAATAAACTGTGCCAGAAAAACATGCCATTATTGAATAAAATATTTATTTCACATAACAAATTAGCATCGTTTCGTGCCTCTTACTTTATGTGACGACCTTAGCAGCGAATCCCTCAAGTTATTTTCCAAAACTACCGTGTTGTTTCATCATGGAATAATCGTTCTGTTTACCATGCGCCGCGACGGTGCCGTCCCTTTTCAAAAACCAAAGACGGGCGGCACAGGGCGCAAAAACAATAGGCGGCGCTTGCCATTCCGTCGGCCTTGTGCAATCAACCGCCCTCCTCTGACATCGGGGTGCCAAGGGCATCCCTTATCTTCACGCCGGGCCGCCCAAGGGCCGGGCGGGTTCTTCTATCGGCACAAGGATATGGCGATGACGCAAAAGCGGGCTCTCGGCCTCGATTTCGGCACGACCAACACGGTCATGGCTCTTTCCGACACTGGCAGCGCAAGCCATTCCATGCGCTTCACCAGCAGCGCGGGCACGGATGACAGCATGCGCACGGCGCTCTCTTTCATGAAGGATGCCGGCCTGGGTGCGGCCGCCCTGCATGTGGAGGCGGGACAAGCCGCCATCCGGCAATTCATCGACAATGCCGGCGACTGTCGTTTCCTGCAGTCGATCAAGACATTTGCGGCCTCGCCGCTGTTTCAGGGCACGCTGATCTTCGCCAAGCGCCAAAGCTTCGAAGACCTGATGGAGGTGTTCCTGCGCAAGCTGAAGACCTATGCGGGATCCGAATGGCCGGGCGATGTGTCGACCGTCATCGCCGGCCGGCCGGTGCGTTTTGCCGGCAGCAATCCGGACGAAACGCTGGCGCTTGCCCGTTACAACGAAGCGCTCACCCGGGCCGGTTTCCCGGAAATCCACTATGTCTATGAGCCGGTGGCGGCCGCCTATTATTTCGCCCAGAGCCTGAAGAAGGACGCCAATGTGCTGGTGGCGGATTTCGGCGGTGGCACGACGGACTATTCGCTGATCCGGTTCGAAACCCATGCCGGCAAGCTTTCCGCCACCCCCATCGGCCATTCCGGCGTCGGCGTGGCGGGCGATCATTTCGACTTCCGCATGATCGACAATCTGGTCTCGCCTGAGATCGGCAAGGGCAGCAAGTTCAAAAGCTTCGACAAGGTGCTGGACGTGCCTTCCGGTTATTACGTGAACTTCGGCCGCTGGAACCAGCTGTCGATCTTCAAGACCTCCAAGGAATTCACCGACCTCAAATCGCTGGTGCGCTCGGCGCTGGAGCCCGACAAGCTCGAACTCTTCATCGATCTCGTCGAGCATGACGAAGGTTACCCGCTCTATCAGGCGATCTCCGCCACCAAGATGGCGCTGTCGTCTGCCCAAGAGGCGGAATTCAACTTCTCGCCGCTCGGCAAGGCCGGACGCAAGATGGTGAAACGCAGCGATTTCAACAACTGGATCGCCGACGATCTGGCCAAGATCGAGGGTGCGCTGGACGAGGTTCTGGAGAAGACGAAAGTTGCACCAGAGGCGATCGACAAGGTGTTCCTCACCGGCGGTACCTCCTTCGTGCCGGCGGTGCGGGAGCTTTTCACCCGCCGTTTCGACGCCGACCGGATCGAAAGCGGCGGCGAGTTGCTCTCGATCGCCCATGGTCTCGCCATGATCGGCGAAAGCGGCGATATTCAGCGCTGGACAGCGTGATTTACGGGTTCCCCGGGCGGGGAACATGGGGTAATTTCCACCCATGATCGCCGCCCACGACCTTTCCCCGGCCGAACTTGCCGCCCTCCTGCATTTCCATGCGGATGCGGGCGTGGACTGGATGCTGGAGGAGGCGCCGGTCGACCGTTTCGCCGAATTTGCCGCCGCCCGCCCGATGCCGGGACAAGACGCTGCCACACCGGCTAGGCAGGCGCAGAGCCCGGCCGACCGCCGTACTGATGCGCCTCAACGGCAGGCGCCAGGCCGGAGCGCGCCTGCGCGCGGTGCACCGGCAGCCCCCGCCATTCAGCAAAATGTCGCCATGCCGGACGAGCAGGCCGTGTCGGCGGCGCGTTTTGCGGCGGAAAGCGCGCGCTCGCTCGGCGAACTGAGAACCGCGCTTGAGGGTTTCAACGGCTGCAACCTCAAGAACAGCGCGCGCAATACGATTTTCAGCGAGGGCGACCCCGCCTCCGCCATCATGGTCATCGGCCCCATGCCTGACGCCGATGACGACCGCGAGGGCACGCCCTTTGCCGGCAAGACGGGGCAGCTGCTCGAGCGCATGCTGGCGGCCATCGGCCTGGAGCGCAGCGCCATCATGATCGGCAATGTCGTGCCGTGGCGGCCGCCGGGTAATCGTCCGCCGACTCAGGCCGAGATGGATATCTGCCGCCCGTTCATCGAGCGCCAGATCGCACTGGCAGAGCCGAAACACCTGTTGCTTCTCGGCAACTTCACCGCACGTTTCTTCTTTGGCGGCACCGGCACCATCCATACGCTGCGCGGACAGTGGCGTGATGTCGCAGCCGGACACCTGATTCTGCCGGCGCTCGCAAGCCTGCACCCACAGGAACTGCTGAACGCGCCAGCCAGCAAGTCCTTGGCCTGGCAGGATTTATTGGCTTTTCAGACAAAGATCACTGAAGGCTGATTGCCTCATTCCTGATCAATGTAAATGAATTATGAAAAAAGCCATGCGCATTACGCATAACAGCGGCGCATTTGGCCGGCTTGCCGAATCCATGCTGCGCTGCGATATACCGGACGTGTCTTGGGAGGAATTCGGTTAAAGGAACCAAGGCAATGACCACTCGCTTCCGTCCGGTACATTCCGGCTTTGAAACGCTCCGCCTGGCGGGCCTCGGCCCTCGCTCCAGTCAGGGTTACCATCGTTTCGGCGCAGCCGCAAACGAACAGATGACCGCACGCGCTGCCATGCAGCAGGTCCGCGTGACGCGTCCCTCGGCAGTCTTTGCGGATTTCCGCGAGCGCTGAGAAGCACTCAGGCCAGTTTAACGCTGGTCCCTGGATATGATTGCGCGCTGGCGTCTTTCTTCGGGAAGGCGCCTTTTGCTTTTGCGCGTTTTGCTGAGAGAGACAGCGAGGCTATGAACCTCGCCAAATACTCTGACGTCATCAACTTGAATACAATGCCACCAAGTATACGGCGGTGGAGAACACCCCTCACCCCTGCGGTGTCGATGCCTTGCGCGCCGCGCGTCTCGCCAGACCCAGTTGATGCTCGCGGAAAATGATGAAGATGCCGGCGAGGATGACGATCGCGGTGCCGATCAGCATGGTGATGGTGGGAATATCTCCGAAAAGGATATAGGAAACCGCGATCCCGAATACGATGGAGCTGTATTCGAAGGGCGCGATGACGGAGACTTCGGCGTGGCGATAACTTTCCGTCAGGAGAATCTGTGCAACGCCGCCGCAGATGCCGCTGGTGATCAACAGCATGGCCTGCGTCATCGTCAGCGCGCTCCAGCCGAGGGGCACGCTGATCAGCGATAACAATGTGGCGGTCAGCGAAAAATAGAGCACGATAGTCGGCGTCTTTTCCGTTTCCACCAGCTGCCGCACCTGGATCATCGCCAACCCGCCCAGCGCCGCGCCGCACAGCACGGCAATAGCGCCCAGCCCCTCGCCCGCGGCGAAGCCGCCTTCCCGCAAAAGCGTCATCTTCGGCCACAAAATGACCAGCACGCCCATCATGCCGACAAAGACCGCGCTCCAGCGATAGATGCGCACCTTCTCACGCAGGATGAAGGCGGCGAAAACAACGGCAAGCAGCGGTGAAGCATAACCGATGGCGATGAATTCCGGCAGCGGCAGCATGGTCAGCCCGTAAAAACCGCAGACCATCGAAAGAATGCCGAGAAAACCGCGCTTGAAATGACCGAGAAGATTGTTGGTGTGCAGCGCGCTCGCCAGCGCATGCAGCCAGGCGAGATAGACGACGATGGGCAAAATGGCGAAAGCGGAGCGGAAGAAGGTGATCTGTCCGGCCGGCACATCGCCCGCGGCCTTGATACAGGTCTGCATGACCAGAAAAAAGCCAACCGAAATCAGCTTCAAGCTGATCCCGCGGAAGGGGCTCATCGGTTCGGCGTTCATTGGCAGTTACTCATATCGGCTGCGCAGACACGCCATCGGGAGGTTTCATGCGGGG